>JBBASO010000029.1:0-17533 GCA_040399265.1 Prochlorococcaceae cyanobacterium | reverse complement strand
TGGCTTATTAACAGTTGGCTTATTTTCAGTTAGAAGAGAGTGAATTGAAGGTCGCCGAACCGCCGTTCAGGCCTGGCGCCCGGGCCTGAGCGACCTCGGGGCCGTCGCCTTGGTCGGCCAGGTTGTCGAGGCTGAAGCGGTAGCCCTGCTGGCGCATGGTCTCGATGCCACCACCTTCACCGAGACCGGCCTGCTCGAGTTTGCGGCGCAGGGTGAGCACCTGCGTGTCGACGGAACGGGGTCCGCCGCTGAACGGCGGCCAGGCCATACGCAGAAGTTCCTGACGGCTGCGCACCACGCCTGGGGGCATCAGCAGGGCACAGAGCAGGGCGAATTCCCGCGGGCTCAGCTCCACGGGCTGATCCCGGAGTGTCACCTGGCGCAGCAGCAGGTGCACCTCCAGTGGCCCCACGCAGACCCGCTCCTGCAGGCCAGTGCCGCTGCGTCGCAGCAGGGTGCGGCAGCGGGCCGCCAGTTCCTCAAGGCCAAAGGGCTTGCGCAGCACGTCGTCGGCGCCGGCATCGAGCAAGCTCACCACAGGCTCCGAGCCTGTGCGGGCGGTGAGCACCATCACCGCACAGCGCAGTTGGGATGCCAGCCGCAGGGCGCTGCTTTCATCAAGCAGTTCAGCGCTCACCAGCAGATCGGGAGACTGTTCACGGCACAGTTCAAGCGCTTCGCGGGCTGTCGGCACGGCAGCGGCCAGGTGACCGTCCTGACGCAGACGCTGGGCCAACACAGTGCGAAGCGTGGCGTGGGGGTCAACCACCAGCACCCGCTGAGCTCCCGACGCCGCTGGCGGCGGCGTTGGGGACGAACTGATTGGTTGGGCGGGTGCCATGGAATTACCCACCGGTTTGGCCCAAGCTAACGGGGATGACCCGATGAAACGGGTATCAGGCACTGCCTTTGCAACTGGCCCACCCCCAGCGGCAACGGCCACGCCTGTTGCATCGCCGGGTCACAATGGACGTAGAGCAGGGCAAGGGCCCCTCCGACGATGACCGCTCTGCAGCACCCCGACGCCATCCGCCACTTCCAGTCGCTCTGCGACGCCTGCCAGGAACTGGCCCTGCGCCGCCACGGACCTGGGGAGCTGAGGCTGTACGCCGACGGTTATCTGCACGCGCTGCGGCGGACCGCCGTACTCGATCCACTCAACCAGCGCCGGCTGGAAGAGCTGGTTGACCGCTGGATTCTGGATCCCTCCAGCTTCATCGGCGCGGATGGCGATCCCCGCAGCCTCTATGAAGCTGGCCGCTATTGAACGGTTCGGCCGACGTGATCGGCAGAACGGCTCAGCTGGCCAGAGCCACCTCAAGCTGCTCGCGCAGCTCTCCGGAGTTGTACATCTCGATCAGGATGTCGGAGCCACCCATGAACTCCCCCTTCACATACACCTGGGGGATCGTGGGCCAGTTCGAATAGTCCTTGATGCCCTGGCGGATCTCCATGTCGGAGAGCACGTCGAAGGTTTCGAACGAAACCCCGAGCGCATGCAGGATCTGCACCACGTTGTTGGAGAAGCCGCACTGGGGCATCAGCTTGGTGCCCTTCATGAACACGAAGACCGGGCTGCTGGCGAGCAGGCTCTCGATACGCGCCTTGACGGTGGCATCCATCGGATTAGCTGGGGGTAGAGGTTTGCAGGGCAAGGGCGTGAATCGCCTCGCTGGCCAGTTCCTGGCGCAGGGCGCCATAGACCAGTTGGTGCTGTTTGATGCGATTAAGGCCGGCGAAAGCTGACGACACCACTTTCACCTGCAGGTGATCACCGCCGCCGGTGAGGTCCTCGACCTCCACGGCCGCATCGGGCAGGGCTCGATGGATCGCCGCCTTCACCTGGTCGGGTTGCACCATCGGAGAGTCGAAAGACCTGGCGGAATCTAGTGGGCTACTGGGCGGCCTGGCCGGCCGTGTAGGGGGTGGTGACGAAACCGATCTCCACCAGACCCTGATAGGCCTTGCGTCCCTCCTCGCTGGTGGGGGTCATCACCTTCACCACCTCCACAAGCAGGGGCACGGCCACCTCGGGCTGGTTCATCCGCCGGAACACCGCCGCCAGCCTCAGATTCGCCTGGGAGAGAAGTGTGAGCGTGTCGCGGCCCTTCTGGTCCATCTCCCTGGGGATGCGGGCATCCAGACCGCGGAAGGAACCGCTCAGGTCGCGGTAGAAACCCAGCAACCGCTTGGCCAGATCGCGAGCCTGGTCGTAGAAGGAGCGGGCCTCGCTGAGACGGCCGGCGGCGGCGGCGGCATCACCGCGGGCCAGCAGGCTGCGCACCGCGTCGAGGCTGAGGGGATTGGCGGCAACCGGGGCGGGGGCTGGCTGCTGGGCCATGGCTGGCAGCCCCACCGCAGGGGTGGTCAGAGCCATCAGGGCCATGAGGGCACCGCTCAGACGCCGGTGGGAACTGGGCACTGCGAAGGGTTAACAGGTGCGCCGAACTCTAAGGGGATCCATCCCCCGCGCCAGGAACCACCAGGCTGGCGGCCCGGGCCTCCAGTGCCGCCATCGCGGCGGCCAGTTCCGCGGTGAAGGCCACCGCCCGCTCCCGACCGGCCGCGCCGAGCCGCATCGGTGCACCGATGCACACCGCAGCCCGGTCGCAGGGGCGGGGCACGGGGTGGGTGTAAGCGATCCCCACCGGCAGCACCGGCACCTCCACGCCCCGGCCGGCCGCCAGGCCCGCCAGCCGCGCCAGCCCCTGCTGCAGCCGCAGCGGCTCACTGCCATCGCGCCGGATCCGGCCTTCCGGAAACAGCACCAGCCACTCCCCCTCCGCCAGAAGATCCACCGCATGGCGCAGGCTCGACAGCGAGGGCCGCGCCTGGTTGACCGCAAAACAGCCCAGGCGCCGCAGCAGCCAACCCTGCAGGCCGCGCATCTCATCGAGGGTGACCATGAAGCGGCAGTCCCGGCCCGTGACGCGCCGGCCGGCGGCATGGGGGAGCAGCAGGGCATCCCAGCGGGCCTTGTGGGTGGGGGCCAGCAGCACCGGGCCTTGATCAGGAAGCCACTGCCGACCTTCCACCACGGTGGTGCGGAACCACAGCGGCAGGGCCAGATCCTGGGTGGTGATCATGGCCAGCGGCCCCAGCCACGGGCTGACGCCGCTGCTGACCCTGCGACCCACGCCCGCCTGGATCGCAGACGACTGGACGGCAGGCACCGGCGCGGGGTGCTGATCTGTGATGTCGGCCGTCTCCGCCGTCAACACCGCATGGCAAGTGCAAAAACCCTAGATAGCGGAACGGGGCCCTCAACGCGGCGAAGGGCAGTTGGCCTGCCGGCAGTCCATAGGATCCAGGTTTGGGCCCAGGAGCGATGGCCAGCCTCGGCGTGAACATCGACCACATCGCCAACGTGCGCCAGGCGCGCCGCACGGTGGAGCCGGACCCGGTCACCTACGCGCTGCTGGCTGAACTGGGCGGCGCCGACGGCATCACCGTGCATCTGCGCGAAGACCGGCGCCACATCCACGACCGTGACGTGGAGCTGCTGAAAGCCACCGTGCGCAGCCGGCTCAACCTGGAGATGGCCGCCACAACGGAGATGGAGGCGATCGCCCGCCGCATCCGGCCCGACATGGTGACCCTGGTGCCGGAGAAGCGCCAGGAGGTGACCACAGAGGGCGGGCTGGACGTAGCCGGCCAGCAGCCGGCCCTCACCGCCTTGGTGGAGCGGCTGCAGGCTGAGGGCATCGCCGTGAGCCTGTTCGTCGACGCCGACGCTCGCCAGCTGGAGGCCAGCGCCGCCGCCGGCGCCCGCTGGGTGGAGCTGCACACCGGCACCTACGCCGAAGCGGGCTGGGCCGACCAGCCTCGGGAGCTGGCCCGGCTCACCGAGGGCAGCTTCATCGCCCGCAGCCTCGGCCTGCGCGTCAACGCCGGTCACGGCCTCACCTATCAGAACGTCGAACCGGTGGCGGCGATCGAGGGGATGGAGGAGCTGAACATCGGCCACACGATCGTGGCCCGGGCCCTGGCGGTGGGCCTGGAGCGGGCGGTGCGGGAGATGAAGACGCTGGTCCAGAATCCCCGCCGCGACCCTTTATTCGGAAGCTCCCGCCCATGACCACCTACCACTTCGTGGCCGCCAGCGAGCGCTTCCTCTGCGAGGAGGAGCCCCTTGAGGAGGTGCTGCGCGAGCGAGTGCGCAACTACGACGAAACCGGCAAGCCGATCGACTTCTGGCTGGTGCGCCGTCCGGCCTTTCTGGAGAGCCCCGAACTGGCAGCACAGATGGCCTCGGTGCCCAGGCCGGCGGCGGCGGTGATCTCCACCGATGAGAGGTTCATCATCTTCCTGAAACTGCGCTTGGAATTCGTGGCCCAGGGCCGCTTTGAAGCCCCCAGCGCGGCCATCACCGATCCCCTGGCCAGCACGCCCTAGAACAGACCCAGGAATTTGCTCCGGCCCGCCTCGCCGTCCGGCCGCCGATCGCGGCCCTGGCCGCCGTCCTGCTGATAGCGGGGTTTGTTGTCGCCGATGGTGAGCAGCGCCTCCTTGTTCTTCCACCACACCCAGTCGCGGATCGGCGGCGTGTCAGCCAGTTGCTGCCGGCTGAGGCCAAGGCCGAGCCGGGCGGAGGCGTCAAGCAGCACATCCAGCATCTCCTCACCGCTGCGGCACCGGGCCAGGGCCTCGCTGGTGCGTTTGGCACCGTTGAGGGCCTTCACCAAGGCCTTCACCCGCTGGCTCACAGGCAGCTTCTGCAGCTCCTCGTGTGGAGCGGGGGTCGGGCGAGCTGTGTCTTGAAGATCCGCACCTGCTTCATGATCCGCACCGGTCATCAGGCCTCTCCCCGACTGGCTTCCGACCGTACGCAAGATCCGGGGAGGTGACAAGGAACACATCAAGGGCCAGACTGACGACATCGCACCGGTCCGATGACGCCCCCCACACGTCCCGCCCGTCACTGGGTCATCGGGGACGTTCACGGTTGTGCAGACAGTCTTCAGCAGCTTGTTCGCCAGCTCCCCGGTGACGACCGGCTGGTGCTCTGCGGTGATGTGATCAACCGCGGTCCCCGGATCCTCGACACGATGGAGCTGGCCTGGCGGCTGGTGAAGAGCGGCCGTGCCGTGTGGCTGCAGGGCAACCATGAGGCCGATCTTGCGGCGGCCCTCGGCCGCGACGACCGCGAAGCCCGGCGCGACCTGGCGGGCTGCGACACCTACCGCCAACTCGGCGACCGCACCTGCCGGAGCTGGGAACGGCGGCTTGCTTCCCTGCCCAGCCTTTACCCGGGGCGCGGCTGGATTGCCACCCATGCGGGCTTCGACCCCCACACCTGGCTGCCCGACCTGAGGATCCGTCAGCCGTTCTGGGAGGCCTACGACGGCCGCTTCGGCGAAGCGGTGATCGGCCACACTCCCGGGCACAGCGTGCGCCGCCGCGGCTCGATCGTGCAGATCGACACCGGTGCCTGCTATGGGGGCATGCTGAGCGCCTACTGCCCGGAAACCGGGGCGGTGCGCCAGGTGGCCGGCACCCGCGACCGCCTGCACCGCAGCCTCGCGGCCCGGCAGGCCTGAGCCAGGGGCGGAGGCGTGCTCACGGTCTTCCGCAGCAATCGGGCCGAGATCCTGGTGGATCTGCTGGCCAGCCAGCTGCATCTCAGCCCGCCCGATCCGTTCGAGCCGGTGCAGGTGGTGGTGAACACCTGGCCCACCAGCCGCTGGCTGGGGGAGCAGCTGGCCCTGGGGCTGGGTGACCCCGAAGCGCCCTTCGCCGATGGCATCGCTGCCAACCTGCGCTTCCCGTTTCCCGGCAGCCAGCTGCGGCGGCTGGTGGATCAGCTGCTGGGGGGCGACGGCGCGGCCGATCCCTGGCGGGCCCGCGAGCTGGTCTGGCCGCTGCTCGACCTGTTGCCGGGCCTGGTGGAGCGCCCCGAAGCCGGGCCACTGCGGCGCTGGCTGGCCGAACGGCAGGGAGCGAAGTGCTCTGGCTCACAGCAACTGGACCGAGCGCTCTGGCAGCTGGGGCGGGCGGTCGCCGACGCCTTCGACGACTACACCCTCTACCGACCGGAGATGCTGGCGGCCTGGCTGGAGGGCCACGCCCACGACGCCGACGGTCGGCCGCTGCCCGCGGGGCAGCACTGGCAGCCGCTGCTGCTGCGCCAGCTGGCCGAGCGCCTGCCTGAAGCGCCCTTCGGTCTGCGGGTGCGGCAGGCGATCGCTCGGCTGCGGCAGGCCGGCGCCACTACAGACGCCAAGCAGGGACTGCTCGCGGCCCAGCCGCTGCCCAACCCGTTGCGCCTGTTCGGGTTAAGCAGCATGGCGCCCCTGCAGGTGGAGCTGCTCCAGGCTCTGGCCAGCCTGGTGGAGGTGGAGATCTACCTGCTCACCCCCTGCCGCGAGCTGTGGCGCCGCCGCGACCAGGCGGCCAGCACCCCTCTGGGAGAGGAGTGGCTGCTGGCGGTACCGCGGCTGGAGGCCCGCTTCGGTCGGCTCGGCGCCGAGTTCCAGCAGCTGCTCGAGGGCACCGGTGCCACCCAGCTGGCTCGGGTGGAGGAACGGGATCTGTTTCTGGGAGTGGCCAGCGCCGCCGAACAGGCCGGCCGCAGCCCCACGCTGCTGGAGCAGCTGCAGGAGCAACTGGTGGATCCGGAGCAACGGCCGGCGCTGCAGCTGCAGCCCGGCGATCACTCCCTCACCTTCCTGGCCTGTCCGGGACGGCTCCGCCAGGTGCAGATCGTGCGCGACCGGGTGCTGCAGCTGATGGCCGCCGATCCGAGCCTGACACCGCGGGACGTGCTGGTGATGACCCCGGATGTGGAGGCCTTCGCACCGCTCGTGGCAGCGGTGTTCGGCGACAGCAGCGCCACGGGCGTGGCGCTGCCCTGGCGGTTGACCGACCGCAGCCAGCAGAGCGACCCGGGCATCGCCCAGGGGCTGCTGGCCCTGCTGGCCCTGGGCGGCGAGCGGCTCACCGCCTCAGCGCTGGAGGCCCTGCTGGCCTGTGCACCGCTGCTGCAGCGCCACGGCATCGACCCGGCCGAGGCCGGCGCGATCAACGGCCTGCTGCAACGGGCGGGGTTCCGCTGGGGGCTCGATGGCCGGGCCCGCGGCGGCGACCCCAGCCACAGCCTCTCCTGGGCGATCGACCGGCTGCTGCTCGGACTGGTGCTGCCGGAACAGCCCGGGCTGGCTCCGAACGCCACCGCCCCTCTGGCGATGACGGTGAGCCTGGAGCAGCAAAGCCGCTGGCTGGCCCTGCTGCTGGGGGTGCGGCAGGCCCTGCGGCAGCTGGAGCAGCCGCGCACGCCCCAGGGCTGGATAGAGCTGCTGCAGCCGCTGTTGACCAGCCTGTTCGCTGACGGCGGCGACTGGGGCTGGGAGCTGCCGCCGATCCAGGCCGCCCTCGCCGACTGGCGGGCCGCGGCGGGCGCCTGTCCCCTGACGCTGCCGGCACCGGTGGTGGCGGAGGTGCTCGCCGAACGCCTCAGTGCCGACAGCGGCCGTTTCGGCCATCGCTCCGGCTCCCTCACGATCAGCGGTCTGGAGCCGATGCGCGCCATTCCCCACCGGGTGATCGTGCTGATGGGCCTCGATGGCGGCGCCTTCCCGCGGCAGCGGCAGCGGCCGGGCTTTCACCTGATCGAGCAGGAGCGGCGGCTGGGCGACCCGAACCCGGCCGACCAGGACCGCTACGTGCTGCTGGAGAGCCTGCTCTCGGCGCGCCAGCACCTGCTGATCACCTGGAGCAGCCGCGACAACCGCAGCGGCGAGGCGCTGATGCCCTGCACGCCGGTGCGCCAGTGGCTGGCACTGCTGGAGCAAGACCTGGGAACGCCCGCCATGGCCCAGCTGCTGTGGGAACCAGCGGCCAATCCGCTGGAACGGCGCAATTTCCTCGCCTCAGGTCCGCTGCCGCCGATCTGCAGCGACCGCCGCCTGCTCCAGGTCAGGCGCCTACTGGAAGGCCAGCGGCCGGAATCGCCCCGGCCGCTGGCGGCCGCAGCCCCGGCGTCCTCGCCAGCGTCATCGCCAGTGTCTGCATCACCAGTCTCTGCATCGCCCCAGTCGTCCCACGCGGATCTGCTGGCCTGGCTGCAGGCCCCCCAGGCCAGCTGGCTGGAGAACCTGGGGCTGCGACCGAAGGAGTGGGGTCTGCAGATGCTCGACCGGGAGTCGCTGAGCCTGGAAGAACGGCAGCGGGCCCAGCTGCTGCGCGAAACCCTCGACCGCCAGGCCCTGCCCGACTGGGCGCTGGAGCAGCGCGGCCGAGGCCTGCTGCCGGCCGGCGCGGCAGGTGAGCTGGAAACCCGCCAGCTGAAGCAGCGCTGGTGTTCCCTGCAGGCCGTGCTGAGCGAGCTGGGGGATCAGGAGCTGGTGACGGCAGAGGCAGCGGGGCTCGGTACGATGCTTCCCCTGCGCGGCGGCCAGGTGGTGCTGGCCCACGGCGCCCGGCCGCGGCCGGCCCAGCGGCTGGAGCTGTGGCTGGGGCTGCTGCTGGCCAGCGCCGCCGGCCTGGCGCCGTCTGCCGGCCTGCTGGTGGGGCGTGACGACCACAGCTTCCGTGTGCTGGAGCAGCTGGAGCCCCCAACCGCCGAGCAGGCTGTGGCGCTGTTGGAGCAGCTGCTGGCCCTGCGCGACAAGCATCGCCACCGCTGCTGGCCTGTGCCACCGGGCAGCGGCTGGGCCTGGGCCACAGCCGAGCGGCGCCGGCCGGGCAGCGGCTTCCAGGCGGCGCTGAAGGAATGGGAGGGGGGATTCGGCGGCAGCGCCGAGCGGGAGGAGGCGGTGATGGCCCTCTGCTTCGGCCGCGACACCGGCACCCGGGAGCTGCTGGATGGCGACTTCAGCGAAGCAGCCCTGACGCTGCTGACGCCGCTGCTGGAGCGGCACAGCCCAGTGCGGGCAGGTGGCCGAAAGCGATGAGCGCAGCGCCGCACAACCGTTCAAGCCTGGAGCGGGCCGCGCCGGAGCTGCCGGACTTTGATGCCAACACCGTGCCGCTGCAGCCCCGGGTGATGCTGCTGGAAGCCAGCGCCGGCACGGGCAAGACCTTCGCCCTGGCCCATCTGGTGCTGCGGCTGGTCACCCGAGCCCATGATCCCCTGCCATTGGAGCGGCTGCTGGTGGTGACCTTCACCGAAGCGGCGGCGGCCGAACTGCGCGATCGGATCGCCCTGCGCCTGCAGCAGGGTCTGGCCGTGCTGGAGGCGACGCCAGCGGGCAGCGACCTGGCGCAGCAGACCGCCGCTGCCGACCCGGTGCTGGCGGCCTGGCACGCGCTCCAGGCCGATGATTCCGCCAGCCGGCAACAGCTGCGCGGCCAGCTGCTGCTGGCACTGGAGGCCCTCGATCGCGCCGATATCACCACGATCCACGGCTTCTGCCGCCGCACCCTGCAGCGCCAGGCCCTCGAAGCAGGGCAGGGACCGGCACTGGAGCTGGAGCAGGACGACGGCGAACAGGCCGCCCAGGTGATCCACGACTACTGGCTGCAGCAGGTGCTCACCCTGCCGGCGGACCTGCTGGCGGGACTGCAGCAGCAAGGGATCACACCAGCGCTGCTGGAGCGCCTGCTACGCCGTCTCGACGGCGATCCAGCCCTGGAGCTCGAGCCGCTGCCCCGCGGCTGGGAGGAGACGAAGGGTCTGCAGGATCAGCTGCCCGCGCTGGTGGACCAGTGCTGGCAAGCCTTCACCCATGCCTGGCAGGAACGGGGAGAGGCCCTCGAGGAGGCCCTCTGCCAGAGCGCGGCCGACCTGCGCAGCCGCGGCGTCACCGACACCAAGCCCTACGCACCCCGGCCCACGCGCAACCGGGTGGGCGAGCTGAACGCCTGGATCGCGGTTATGGCCCCGGAGGGCCGCTGTGCTGGCTATGGGGCGGTGCTGGAGCAGCCGCTGCTGCGGGAGTACTTCCACCCCGCCCCGTTCAGCAAGGCCACCGCCAACGCCTTCGGCAGCCCCGCCAGCCTGCCTGAACGCCCCCTGCTGGAGGCCATCGCCGCCCTGGTGGACGGTCCGGCCGAACTGGTGCTCAGCCACGCCCTGCACCACGGTCGGGCGGAACTGCAGCGGCGCCGCGCCGCCAGCGGTCGCATCGGCTTCGGCGGCCTGCTCGCCGCCCTCGATCCCGACAGCGCGGCGAACGCCCACCGCGGCAACCAGGTCCAGGCCTTGCTGGCAGCGGTCTCCGAGCGGTACCGGGTGGCCCTGATCGACGAGTTTCAGGACACCGATCCGATCCAATGGCGGATCCTGCAGCAGAGCTTCGTGGCTGGGGCCGGGGAGCCCCCCCGCCACCTGCTGGTGATGGTGGGAGACCCGAAGCAGGCCATCTACCGCTTCCGCGGCGGCGAACTGGCCACCTACCGTCTGGCCCGCGACCGTGCCGACAGCCGTTATGGGCTGCGCGAGAACCGGCGCTCCGAGGCGGCCCTGGTGGCGGCGCTCAACACTCTGATGACACCGGGCCTGGTGCGCTCGGATCAGCCGGCGCCGGCCGTAGTGGCGCGTGCGACCAAAGGCGAATTACTGCTCGAGCCGGGGATCTCGCCGCTGCAGCTGCTGCCGCTCGACGACGAGGAGCAGCTGCCCGCGCTGGTGGCAGGCCTGTGCCTGGAGCTGCTGCAACGGGGCCCGGCCCTGCGGCTGCCGGACGGCGGCAGCCGGGCACTCAACCCGGGCGACCTCTGCCTGCTGGTGAGCACCCACCGCCAGGCTGAGCAGCTGCGCCATGCCCTTGAACAGCGGGCTCTGCCGAGCCGACTGGTGAGCCGCGGCGATGTGTTCGCCAGCGAAGCCGCTGCCGCCCTGCAGCGCCTGCTCGATGCCCTTGCCGACCCGGTCCACCCCGGTCGCTTGCGGCTGCTGGCAGCCTCGCCGCTGCTGGGCTGGGACGCCACCCGACTCAGCGAGGCCCCCCCGGCCGACTGGGAGCGGCTGGCCGACCGACTGGCCGAGCTGGCGCAGCGGCTTGAGCGGGCCGGGCTGCTGGCCTGCCTGGGGGAGCTGCTGAGCATCGAGGGACTGGCGCGACTGTCGCTGGGAGGCCGGCTGCTGGCCGACCTGCAGCAGGCCGCCGAACTGGTGCAGGAGCGGATGCACCGGCTTGGGCTGGGCGGAGCCGCCACCGCCGACTGGCTGCGCCGGATCCGCCTCGATCCCGATCGGCGCGTGCCCGAAGAGCACCAGCTCAACAGCACCGCCGCCGATGCGGCGATCGCCGTGGTGACGGTGCACCGCAGCAAAGGTCTGGAATATCCGGTGGTGATCTGTCCGTTTCTGTGGCGGGCACCGGCGCCCCCGAGCAGCAAGGCCGCCGAGCTGGGCCGCCGCTGGCTCCCCCGCGGCGCCGGAGCACCGCTGCTGGATCTGCACCGCTCCCCGCACTGGGGGCGCGGCCGCGAGGCTGCCCAGGCCGATCTGGCCGCGGCCGAGCAGGAAGCGGAACGGCTCGCCTACGTCGCCGCCACGCGGGCCCGCCATCTGCTCGTGCTCGGTTGGCGCGACGCTGAACGCCACAACGCCAATCCGCTTGCCCCCTGGCTGTTCCCGGCAGAGGCGGGTCGCGACCCGGTGGAGCTACCTCTGCACCGGCTTGATCCAGCCAGCCTGCCGCCGCCGGGCGAACGCTGGCAGCCGCCCGCCCCACAGGGCGAACTGCTGGCCGGCGCCCTGCCCAGCCACCGGCTGGACACGAGCTGGGGACGCAGCAGCTACTCGAGCTGGGTGCATGGCAAGGGCGGCGGTGGCCCGGCAGCTCGCGATGAAGGCCGCGACACCAGCGACCCTGCCGCCGCAGAGGCACCTCCCTGCGAACAGCACGAGGAGGTGGAGGGCCCGCCGGAGTGCCTGCGGGAGCAGCTGGGGCCCCTGGCCAGCTTCCCGCGCGGCGCCGGTCCCGGCGAGGCGCTGCATCGCATCCTCGAGCAACTCGACTACAGCCGCAGCGCGCTGGCAGTGGAGCACCTGAGCCTGATTCGCCAGGAACTGGCACGGGCCGGCCTGGCGGCCGAGCTGACGGAATCGCTCAGCGCTGGCCTGGAGCGCCTGCGCTGCACGCCCTTCGGCGGCGCGCTGGCGACGTTCCGGCTGGCCGGGCTGGCGCCGCGCACCTGGCTGAATGAGATGAACTTCGACCTGCCCCTGGCGGTGCCGCGCTCCGCCAGGGGCCCGGGGCAGCCCAACCCACCCCGGCTGCGCAGCACCGACCTGGCCCGCTGCTTCCGGAACCACCCCGGCGGCCTGTTCGGGCCGGCCTACGCCAGCCGGCTGGAGAGCCTGGAGATCGTCAGCCGCGGCGTCCTCACCGGCTCGATCGACCTGGTGTTCCGCCAGGGGGAGCGCTGGTGGGTGCTCGACTGGAAAAGCAACTGGCTGGGAGAGCGGGATGGCGCCGGAACCGCCGTGGCCTGCGGACCGCTGCACTACGGCCAGGGGGCGATGGCGGCGCTGATGGCCGACAGCCACTACCCGCTGCAGGCCCATCTCTACCTGGTGGCACTGCATCGCTATCTGCGCTGGCGGCTGCCCGGCTACCGGCCCGAGCGCCATCTCGGCGGCTATGCCTATGCGTTCCTGCGGGGCGTGCCCGAGGAGTCGGCGACTGTGACAGCCCTGGCGGCTGCCGGCGGAGCGGTGCCGGGGCTGCTGGTGGAGCAGCCACCCCTGTCGCGCCTGCTGGCCCTTGATGCCGCGTTGCGGGAGGGCAGCCGATGAACGGGTCGACCGCCCGGACACCGCCTGGAGCGGGCGGGGTGCTTGCCGCGGCCCTTGCCGAAGCACTACCACGGCTCTGCGCGGGCGCGGCGCCGATCGAGCCGGCCGTGCTGGAGGTGATCGGCGCCCTGGCCCATGCCCTGGAGGGCGGCGCCCTGGAACTCGACTTCGACGGGGCGATGCCCGAAGGTCTTGAAGCTGGCCGCTGGCCGGCTTCCTACCGCCAGGCCCTGGTGGGCTCCCCCCTGGTGGCGCTGGCGACAGCGCTGGCTGATGCGCCGGAAGCGCCGCTGGTGCTGGCCGGCTCACGGCTGCGCTGGCGCCGCTGGCACCTGCAGCTGGAGTCGACCCTTGATGCCCTGGTGGCGCGGGCGCAGCGGAGCGTGACGCCTCTGCCGAGCGCCGCTGCCCTGGCGGCGTTCCCCGAACTGGACGCTCAGCAGCAACGGGCGGTGTCAGCGGCGCAGCACCATGGCCTGCTGCTGCTCAGCGGCGGCCCCGGCACCGGCAAGACGAGTTTGGTGGTGCAGCTGCTCGCCGATCAGCTGCAGCGCCAGCCCCAGCTGCGGGTGCAGTTGGCGGCACCCACAGGTAAGGCGGCAGCCCGCCTGCGAGAGGCGCTGGAACGGAACTGCGGCTCCCTGCCGGCCGCGCTCGCCGCTCGCCTGCTCGCGGCCCCCTGCTCCACCCTGCACCGCCTGCTGGAGAGCAGCGGCGAGCGCTTCGGACGCCATGCCCGCCGCCCGCTGGAGCTCGATCTACTGGTGGTCGATGAGATGTCGATGGTGGATCTGTCGCTGATGGCAGCCCTGCTCGATGCCCTCCCCGCCGACTGCCGGCTGGTGCTGGTGGGCGACCCAGCCCAGCTGCCGCCGGTGGGGCCGGGGCCGGTGCTGCAGGAGCTGATGCAACCGGAGCGGCGCACCCAGCTCGGGGAGGCGGCCGTGGAGCTGTGCACCCTCTACCGCAATGCCGGGGCGATCGCCGCCGTGACCGCGGAGCTGCGCCACGCCGGCCCGATCCAGCTCGCGGCCCTGGAGCCGCGCCTGCGGCGACTCGATCCACAGGCCAACCTGCAATGGCTGCAGGCCGGGGAGGCACTCGCGGCCTTGGCCGAGCACCAGCGCCGGCTGGCGGCTCTGGCGGCGGACCTGCCCGCAGCGGAAGCCGGGGCGGCGCTGCTGAACGAACTGGAGCGTTGCGTGCTGCTCACCCCCATACGCCAGGGCCGCTGGGGCGTGGAAGGGCTGCATCGCCAGCTGCTGGGCGAGGCGGCCGCGCGCTCCTGCAGCCACTGGCCGCTCGGCACGCCCGTGCTCAACAGCCGCAACCTGCCTGAGCACGGACTCGCCAATGGTGATGTGGGGGTGCTGGTGGGCCAGGCCAGCGCCAGACGGGTGCTGTTTCCCGGCGGACGGCAGCTGCATCCCGCCCTGCTGGGGCAGGCGGAGCCGGCCCTGGCCCTCACGGTGCACAAATCGCAGGGAAGCCAGTACGGCACGGTATGGCTGCTGCTGCCGCCAGGCCGTGACTGGGATGCACGACTGCTTTATACCGGCCTCAGCCGGGCCAGGGAACGGGCCTGCCTGATCACCCCGTCAGCGTGACCGTCGACCCCATCGCGCCGTTCCCAGCCGTGCATGACGCCCCCCTGCCCGATTCAGTCAGCCAGTCTCCGCAGCGCGAGCAGCGCCCCTGGGGCTGGTTTGAGACGCTGGCCCGCGGGGATCGCTACCTGGTGAAGCGGCTGTGCATTCGTGCCGGTGAGCGGATCAGCCTGCAGCGGCACCGCTGGCGCAGCGAGCACTGGGTGGTGGTGAGCGGCACCGGCCTGCTGGAGTGCAATGGCACCCACCAGACCGCCGAGCCCGGTATCAGTCTGTTCATCCCGGTGGGCGCCTTGCATCGGGCCAGCGCCACTGACGCCGACCTGCTGATCGTGGAGGTGCAGCGGGGCGATCAGCTGCGGGAGGACGACATCGAGCGGCTGGCCGACGACTACCGACGAATCCGTTGATCGCGTGGGGTGTTAAATTAATCTTTCACCCTTTGAGAAGGGCAAGGCAGCGTTTTATGGGTGTCTGCCGGCCTGTCGAAGAAGGATTACCTCAGGCCCAGGCCAGACAACCGAACAATGACTGCAACGCACGAGAGCACCACCGCCTCGGAAGAGATGAGCGCGTCCAGCTCCGCTGAAACCATCTCCCTCGACACCACCAGCAGCGCAGAGCTGGCGGATCAGACATCCTGCGAGCCGGTGGAGGTCTCCGGTTTCACCCGCTTCGGCTTCGCGGCGGAAATCCTCACCGCCCTGGCTGACGTCGGCTACAGCGAGCCTTCGCCGATCCAGGAGGCCGCCATCCCCGAACTGCTGCTCGGCCGTGACCTGGTGGGTCAGGCCCAGACCGGCACCGGCAAGACGGCAGCCTTTGCCCTGCCGATGCTGGCCCGACTCGACCCCGACCTGCGACGCCCCCAGGTGCTGGTGCTCGCTCCCACCCGCGAACTCGCCCTGCAGGTGGCGGCTGCCTTCAACAGCTACGCCGCCCATCTCCCGGCCGTGCGCACGGTGGCGATCTACGGCGGCGCCGACTTTCGCGACCAGATCCATCAGCTCAAGCGCGGCGCCCAGATCGTGGTGGGCACCCCGGGCCGGGTGATGGACCACATGCGTCAGGGCACCCTCGACCTCACCGGACTGCGCGCACTGGTGCTCGACGAGGCCGACGAGATGCTGCGCATGGGCTTCATCGACGATGTGGAGTGGGTGCTCAGCCAGCTGCCCGAGCAGCGCCAGGTGGTGCTTTTCTCGGCAACGATGCCCAACGAGATCCGGCGCATCTCCCAGCAGTACCTCAGCAGCCCGGCGGAGATCACGATCCGCACCAAGGCGGCAGACGCCAGCCGCATCCGCCAGCGGTATCTGGTGGTGCAAGGCCCCCACAAACTGCCAGCCCTGGAGCGGGTGCTGGAGAGCGAAGGTGGCGAAGGCGTGATCATTTTCGCCCGCACCAAAGCGATCACCCTCACCGTGGCCGAATCGCTGGAAGCCCACGGTTACGACGTGGCCGTGCTCAATGGCGACGTGCCCCAGGCCCAGCGTGAGCGCACGATCGAGCGGCTGAAGAGCGGCCAGGTGGATGTGCTGGTGGCGACCGATGTGGCCGCCCGCGGCCTGGATGTGGACCGCATCGGCCTGGTGATCAACTACGACATCCCCTTCGACAGCGAGGCCTACGTGCACCGCATCGGCCGCACCGGCCGGGCCGGCCGAAGCGGCGAAGCGATTCTGTTCCTCACCCCACGGGAACGCCGCTTCCTCGGCAACCTGGAACGGGCGGTCGGCAAGCCGATCGAAGCGATGGAGGTGCCCAACAACGCCACCATCAACCAGCACCGCCTCGACCGGCTGCGTCAGCGCCTCACGACCGCCCATCAGCAGAGCGGCGTCAGCGCCGAGGAGCGGGCCCTGCTGAGCGAGATTCTGCAGCGGGTCGCCCAGGAGCAGGGCTGCAGCCCGGCCGAGTTGGCCCTGGCGGCGCTGGAGCTGAGCCTGGCCGGCAAACCGCTGCTGCTGCAAGGCAACGATGATTTCAGCCAGGTGCGGCAGAACGGTCCCGGTCGGGACGCTCGCGGCCGGGATGGCGGCAGCAGGGAGCTGAGGCGGCAGCCGGGGCCCCGCGGCGAACGGGGGCAGGGGGGTACCGCAGAGCAGGGGATGGAGCGCTTCCGTGTCGAGCTCGGCTGGCGCGACCGGATCAAGCCCGGCAATCTGGTGGGGGCGATCGCCAATGAGACAGGGTTGAACGGCAAGGCGATCGGCCGCATCCAGATCTTCGATGACCACAGCACGATCGACCTGCCGACCGGCATGCCGGAGGATGTGTTCCAGAGCCTGCGCCAGCTGCGGGTGCTCAACAAGCCCCTGCAGATCTCGCGCCAGCCCGACTGAAGCCGGGCGCGCTCAGGCGCAGAGACCGGTCACCTCGCCCACCGCGATGGTGGTGATCTCGGCCATCGCCATCGTTTCGACCGCGAAAATCAAACTGGTCTGCACGTCCAGACTTTCGCTGCGCACCAGGCTCTGCAGCAGGTCGAAGCGGTCCTGTGGTGCCAGTTCGCCGTCCTCGCTCCAGGCGAGGCTCCAAGGGACAGGGGCCGTCATCAAGGGAGTGCGCTGGATCAGGGTTTGCTGACAATGGGACAGTAGTGGAGATCACGGCCCCGTCTAAAGGGTCTCTTCAGAACCGGTTCAAGCTTCTCCACATACGGCCGGCCTCGGGCAGCAGTAGCGGTGTCGCCGCATCGAAGCGGAACATCACCATGCACCCGTCAGCCCCGTCGTAGGATTCGGCGTGATTCCAAGGCGTTCAGGCTCCTTCGGCTCGCCTGGGCCCACCCGGCATTCAGCCCGCTGGTGGCACCCACAGAACACGACTCCAGACTGCTGATCCTTCAGGCTCCTGACCCATCAGGCTTCTGAGCGTTCCTGTCTTCAGAATCGATGTTCCCAGGTTGTTCAGTCGTTCCGACGGAACACTCCCGGTCCCACAGGCAATCCCTAGGAACCCCGGCATCAAACGAATCTCCGACGACATCTGTTCCAGGTTTTGCTTCATTAATGACCATTTACGTTGGCAACCTTTCGTTTCAGGCCGAGCGCGAGGACCTGCTTGATCTCTTCGGGCAGTACGGCGAAGTTCGCCAGTGCAGCCTTCCCCTCGATCGCGAAACCGGCCGCAAACGCGGTTTCGCCTTTGTTGAACTCAGCGACGACGCTGCCGAGCAGAAGGCCATCGACGACCTCCAGGATGTGGAGTGGATGGGTCGCATGATCCGCGTCAACAA
>JBBASO010000028.1:22738-30405 GCA_040399265.1 Prochlorococcaceae cyanobacterium | reverse complement strand
ATCGAGGACGTCGAACCATCCCCGCTGCGGCAGGCGCCCTGCAGCGATCGTCATGGAGAGAGCGGGATACCGGGCGATGGTAACAACGCTTTCACGCAGTGCGTGGCGCTCTGCAACGGGCTGAAATCCATTGCAGGCGCTGATGTCTGCCGCCTGCTTCCGCTCTGGCCGATCCGTTGCTGTCGCTTGCGGCCGTTCGGACGCCAAGATGGCGCCAGTGCCGTGCTGCCTCTGGATGCCTCCCTCCACCGACATCTCCAAGCCGGATGCCGCCAGGCCGGATGCCTCCAAGCCGGATGCCGTTTATGAGCAGTCGGTGCTCGGTTCACGCCGCTTCTCCAACCTGCTGGTGGCGCTGGTGGTGAGCCTTGGGGGTCTGGGCTTTCTGCTCACCAGCCTCTCGAGCTATCTGCACCGCGATCTGCTGCCCGTTGGCCATCCTGCCGAGCTCACCTGGGTGCCCCAGGGGCTGGTGATGGGGCTGTACGGGGTGGCTGCGGTGCTGCTGGCCACCTATCTCTGGGCCGTGATCGGCATCGATGTGGGCAGCGGCAGCAACCGCTTCGACCGCCAGACCGGTCGGGCCACGATCAGTCGCCGCGGCTTTCGGCAGCGCATCGATGTGGAGTTCCCCCTCCGCGATATCCAGGCCATCAAGGTGGAGGTGCGCGATGGGCTCAGTCCCCGCCGTCGCCTGGCTCTGCGCCTGCAGGGCCGCCGTGATCTGCCCCTCACCAGGGTGGGTGAGCCCCTCCCCCTGGCCGAACTGGAACTGGCCGGAGCCCAGCTGGCCCGTTTCCTCGGCGTGCCGCTGGAGGGCGTATGAGCTTTCATCCCCTGCCGGCCCGCCGGTTTGCCCGCGTCTGGCTGAGCGGCCTGCTGGTTCTGACGATCGGGAGCGTGCTCGGGGCCTGCGCGGCTGAACAACGCAGCAGCGCTCCTCAGGGTTGTGCCGCCGCCCCCACGCCCTGCCTGAGCGGCAGCGCCATCGTGGCGATGCAGACCAGCAAGGGTGAGGTGCGCTTCCAGCTCGATGGTGCTGCCGCGCCGCTCACCGCTGGCAATTTCGTTGATCTCGTGCGCCGCGGCGCCTACAACGGCACGGCCTTTCACCGGGTGGTGCGTCAGCCCACTCCCTTTGTGGTGCAGGGGGGAGATCCCCTCAGCGCCAACCCGATGACGCCTTCGAACCAATACGGAACGGGCAATTACATCGACCCGGCCCGCGGTGAAGCCCGGCTGATTCCCCTGGAGATCCGGCTCAAGCAGGAAGCGGTCCCCCGCTATGGCCAGGAGCTCACCGAACCGGGCATCACCCGCGATCTGGCTTTGGTGCATCAGCGGGGTGCGCTGGCGATGGCCCGCTCGGGCGATCCCAATTCAGCCAGCGCTCAGTTTTATGTGGCCCTCCAGGCGCTGCCCGAGCTGGATGGGCGCTATGCGGTGTTCGGCCGGGTCAGCAGCGGCATGGAGGTGGTCGACCGCATCCAGCAGGGCGACCGAATCATCAAGGCGACCGTGGTGGAGGGCGGCAAGTTGGTGGGCGGGAAGCCCTGACCTCAGGCGGGCACCCGCTTCTCCGATGCGGTGACCTTGAGCCACTCGGTGTTCACCCCCGAGGCCCGTTCCAGAGCCACCTTGCCGGTGCGGGCGATCTCGAGGATGCCGTAGGGCTCCATCAGCTGCTCGAGGGCCACCAGCTTGCCGGGGTCACCGACCACCTCCAGGGTGAGGGCGTCGTCAGCCACGTCGACGACCTTGGCGCGGAACACGTCCACCAGTTCGAGGATCTGGCCGCGGTTGCTCGCCGACGCCGCCACTTTCAGCAGCATCAGCTCTCGCTCCACGGCCGGGATCGTCGAGAGGTCGATCACGCCGAGCACGTTGATCAACTTGTCGAGCTGCTTGGTCATCTGCTCGACGGTGCGATCGTCGCCCTCCACCACCATCGTCAGCCGCGAGACCCCGCGCCGTTCGGCCGGCCCCACCGCCAGGCTCTCGATGTTGAAGCCCCGGCGGGCAAACAGGCCGGAGATGCGGCTCAGGGCCCCGGATTCGTCTTCCACCAGCACCGAGAGGGTGTGCTTCATGGCTGGGGGCTGCTGTCGCGGGCAATCCAGCCAAATTACCGGTCGATGTCGGTCAACTGGTTCAACCAGGCGATCACGCCCGCGTTGAAGCCGGCCGCGTCTTCATCGTGCGGGCAGTGACCGCAGCCATCCAGCACCGTCAGCTGCAGGTCGGGACGCTGCAGCCGCACCCGCTGGGCCACGCGCAGGGGCACGAGCTGGTCGCGGTGGCCCCAGATCAGCAGCAGGGGCCGACGCAGGCGCTGCAGTAGGGCGGGTGCGGTGGCGCCGTAGGGGCGCAGCGCCATGGCGATGCTCATCGCCCGCAGGCTGCGCGCCGCTCCAGGTCGCCGGGCGGGCCGGGCGATCAGTCGGTGCAGCTCCCGGTCGCCGATCACCGCTCTGGCATAGGCGCTCTGGATGCCCAGGTCGAGCAGCGGGGAGTGGGCCAGCAGCGGCACGAGCAGCTCCAGCGGCAGCAGCCGGCAGAGGGCGATCACCAGCCAGCGCTTCAGCCGCCGCCGCCAGGGGCGGCGGCGGGGCGGCCGGATCGGAGCGTTGCTCATCAGCGTGGGATCCGGCAGAGGGGCCGCCACCACAGCCCGCACCCAGCCTGGAAAGAACACGGCGCAGCTGAGCGCCACCAGGCCGCCGAGCGAGTGGCCGATCAGCACCGCGGGCTGCCCCACCACCTCCGCCAGGAAGGCCTGCAGCTGGCGGGCCCAGAGCCGGTTGTCGAGGCGCAGAGCCGGCTGGCTGGAGGCGCCGAAGCCGATCAGGTCGATCCCATACACACACCAGCCCGCCGCGGCCAGCGCCCCGGCGTTGCGGCGCCAGTGGCCACAGGCTCCGCCGAAGCCGTGCACCAGCAGTAGCGGCGGGTGGGCGGGATCGCCCAGCACCCGCCAGTGGCAGCTCTGCCCCCGCCAGATCCAGCGACTCTGGTGGCCCCAGCCGGCGCCCGGGAAGGCAGGCTGGATCTGGCTGCTGTTGATCTGCATTTCGCTCCGACCCGCCACAGGCGCCCACTATTGCGAAGGTGCCGTGCGGCTGCAGCCCGGCGACGGCTTCTTTCGGCCGGAATCGCGCCCGTCCCGGGATCTGGGCGTGCTGCTGGCTCGGCGGCTGGGCGCTGCCGGTCCGCTGCGGGTGCTCGACGCCATGGCCGGCTGCGGCATCCGCGCCCTGCGCTATGGCCTGGAGGCAGGGGCTCAGGCGGTATGGGCCAACGATGCCGACCCGGAGCGCCTGCCGCTGCTGCAGATCAATCTCGCCCCGCTGGCGGCTGGAGCCTGCGGCGTGCGCCTCACCAGCCGCACCGCCGAGCAGCTGTTGGCCGACTGCCTGCTGCGGCGCGAGCGTTTCGAGCTGGTGGATCTCGACGCATTCGGGGCGCCGGCGGCGCTGCTGCCGCTGGCCCTGGAGGCGGTGACGATCGGTGGCGTGCTGTACCTGGCCAGCACCGATGGCCGCTCACCCACGGGCCACGACCGGCGGGCCGCCATCCGCAGCCTGGGGGCGGCGGCACGCGCCCATCCGGCCAGCTGGGAACTGGCCCTGCGCCTGCAGCTGGGCACCCTGGCCCGCGCAGCCTGGGCCCAGGGGCGGGGCATCGAGCCGCTGCTGAGCTTCAGCGAAGGCCGCACCTTCCGCACCGCCATCCGGCTGCGGCGGGGGTTGGTTGCTGGCGAGGAGAGCTGCCTGGGGCTGCTGGCCCACTGCCACGGCTGCGGTGATCAGTTGGTGCAGCCGCTGCTGGCGCTGCGCCGCTGGCCGCCGTGCGCCTGCCCCGCCGGCACGGCGCCGCCCCTGGCGGTGAGCGGCCCCCTGTGGATCGGCCCCCTCCAGCACCCCGCCACCCTGGCGGACCTCAGCGACGCGGCCGCCCTCATGCCGCCTGGATGGCTCGATCGGCCTGGAGCCCGGCTGCTGGCGGCCCTGCTGGCCGATCCGGGCGAGCCGGCCCGCTGCTGGCCTCTGGCGGAGATCGCCCGCCGCCTCGGGGGGGGGCCGCCGCGGCTGGCGGATCTGGTGAAGGTCCTGCGGGGCGAGGGATTTCAGGCCTGTGCCAGCGGGGTGCGGGCCGGCGAGCTGCGCAGCGATGCCCCCTGGACGTTGATCCTCAGCCAGGCCGCCGCGCTCACCCGCTGACGGGACGGACGCTGATCCTGCTAGATGACGCTGATCCTGCTAGATGACGCTGATCCTGCTAGATGACGCTGATCCTGCTAGATGACGCTGATCCTGCAAACTAGTGTCGTGTTCTCGGCTTTCGCCATGGCCTCCGAAATCTTCGGCATCGCTGCGCTGTTCTGGGTGCTGATTCCTGTGGGCCTGCTCGGTGGAGCCCTGCTGCTGAAATTCGCCGACGAGGAGTGACCCTGTCGCTGCGGCCGCGCCCGAGTCGAGCGGACCCCTAGGCTCAGCGCCGCTTGAAGGGTGTCCATGCAGGTTCTGGTTGTCGGCGCCACGGGCACCCTTGGTCGTCAGATCGCCCGCCAGGCGCTTGAAGCCGGCCATCAAGTGCGCTGCATGGTGCGATCACCCCGCAGGGCGTCGTTTCTGCAGGAGTGGGGCTGCGAGCTCACACGCGGCGATCTGCTGGAGCCTGACAGCCTCGATTACGCCATGGAGGGCCAGGAGGCGGTGATCGACGCCGCCACCGCCCGCGCCACGGAGCCTGGCAGCGCCTACACCATCGATTGGACCGGAAAGCTGAATCTCTTCGCCGCCTGTGAACGGGCCGGCGTAAAACGGTTGGTGTTCGTCTCGCTGCTGGATGCGGCCAGGCACCGTGATGTGCCGCTGATGGACATCAAGGCCTGCACCGAACAGTGGCTCGAGGCTTCCGATCTCGATTACACGATCCTGCAGGGCGCCGCCTTCATGCAGGGGTTGATCAGCCAGTTCGCGATCCCTGTGCTGGAGGGGCAGACGGTGTGGGTAAGCGGTACGCCGACGCCGATCGCTTACATGAACACCCAGGACATGGCTCGTTTCGCCGTGGCAGCGCTCTCCCGGCCGGAGACCGTGCGGGGTTCCTTCCCGGTGGTGGGCCCACGGGCCTGGACCACCGGCGAGATCACCCAGCTCTGTGAGCGGTTCACCGGCAAGGATGCACGAGTTTTCCGGGTGCCACCTGCCCTGTTGAAGCTGATGCGCTCCCTCACCAGCTTCTTCGAAGCCAGCCTGAACGTGGCTGAGCGGCTCGCCTTTGAGGAGGTGACTGGCGGAGGCGCCAGGCTGGACGCGCCGATGGACCACAGCTATGCGGCATTCGCTCTTGACCCGGCCGAGACCACCGGTCTGGAGGCCTACCTCAAGGAGTACTACGACACGATCCTGAAGCGCCTGCGCGAGATGGAGGCAGACCTCGACAAGGACGCCAAGAAGAAACTGCCCTTCTAGATTCGCGGCTGGTTCATCTGTACCATGGCTGCAGTGATGCTTGCTGCCGATGTCCGTGGCCCAGATCAAGAACCTGCAGCGGCGCCTGGCCAATCTCGAGAGCGAAGCCAGCGACGAGCTGACCAGGGCCTGTGGCCATGAGCTCTGGCAGAGCCTGGGCTTTGATGCGCTCGACACCCTGGAGGATCCTGGCCGGCGAGCTCGGGCCAACTACTACTACGGTCAGTTGCAGACTGTGCGGGAATTGCGCGATGTGCTGGGCTGAGTCGGCCAAGGAGCCGGCTCGCTCCGCCCGACCGCCCTACCCGCCGCCGCCGGCATGCCCTGATTTCCCGCCGCCGGCCCGGCCGCCCCGTCCCGATCGTGGTGCGCGCAGCAGCCGATCCAGCCGTTGCTGCTCGTCAGGTGTCACTGGCCGCCAGGCCCCCGGTGGCAGCCCGGCCAGGCTGAGGGGGGCCTGGCCGTCCATCAGGTCGATCGCCACCCGCAGCAGCCGCAGGGTGGGATAGCCCACCGCGGCGGTCATGCGGCGCACCTGCCGGTTGCGCCCCTCGCGCAGCTCCAGGTCCAGCCAACTGGTGGGGATCCGCCGCCGCTGCCGGATCGGAGGGTCGCGTTCGGCCACGGATGCAGCGGCCACGGCTTCGGCCGGCAGCGCCCTAGCCCGGGCGGGCAGGGTCGCGCGCCCCTGAATCACCACGCCGCTGGCCAGTCGCTCCAGTGCGGCAGCGTCTGTTTCGATCGCCCCTTCCAGCTGAGCCCAGTACCGCCGCCAGTGGCCGAAGATCGGATCGGTGAGGCGCCGCTGGAGCTGTCCGTCTCGGGTAAGCAGCAGCAGTCCTTCGCTGTCAGCGTCCAGCCGTCCGGCGGCATACACATCCGGCACGGGGATGTGATCGGCCAGGCAGCCCCAGTCACTGCCGGCCTCCGGCGTGAACTGGCTGAGCACCCCATAGGGCTTGTGGAACAGCAGGCTGATCAGGAGCGGCGCGCCCTCCAGAGGTTCACCACGCCGATTGAGATCAGCAGCAGGCCGAGATCCATCGACAGCGGGGGCATCAGCATCGACTCAGATCGCTCGTGGATGGGGGCTGAAAGGCCTGGGGCGGCCTGCGCGAGCCGCCTGAGACCATCTCGGGGCGACCCTACCGCCTGTGGGACCGGCCGGGGGGACGCCCGCGCTTAAGCTGAGATTCCTCTCTGACCTGGACTGAGCTTTCTTGCATGATTGAGACCTCTGGTGTGATCGAAAAGGAGCAGGGCAACGGGTTCTACCTGGTTACGCTCGAGCAGCCTGCCGGTCACCAGTGCCTCTGCCGTGCCGCCGGCAAGCTCACCAAGTTCCGCATCAAGCTGCTTGCCGGCGACAAGGTGCTCGTCGAAATCAGCCCCTACGACCTCACCCGTGGCCGGATCACCTATCGGGAACGCAATGTCGGCGCCACCGGCCCCAGGCCTGGTGGCAATCGTCCTGGCGGTCCGCGCAAGCGCTGAGTTCAGGCGGGTACGCAGAGCAGACTTTCGATCGCGGCCTTGAATTCGCTGCGCTGCTTGACCCCTTTGAACTGTTGTTTCAGCTCCTTCCGGAAGAACAGCTGCACGGTGGGCGTACCGGTCACCCCAGCCTGCTGGGCGATCGCCTGATCGGCTTCGATGTCGATCTCCACGCCTTGAGCGGCGCCACCCAGCTCATCGAGCACTCGCTTGAGCTGGGGCTTGAGCACGTGGCAGGGGCCGCAGGTGGGTGAGGTGTAGACCACCAGCAGGGGCTTGCTGCAGTCGTGATAGAGCTTGCGCAGGGCGTAGCTCCCTTTCTGCCAGAGGGCGTTGGCGTCGTAGTTGGCCTCATCGCTCTCGGCGGTGCGCTTCGTTTCGCCCACCGTCTGGGGTTCCACGGCCTCGCGCTTCACCTCCACCGCCAGATTGTGGTGGCTGAGCCAGCGCTCGGCGGCCAGGGCCGCCTGGCAGCCGCTGCCGGCGGCGGTGATGCCTTGGCGCCACTCGGCGTCGGCCACATCACCGGCGGCGAACACGCCCTCGATGCTGGTTTCGGGCCGGCCCGGCCTGGTGACGAGGTAGCCGTGGCTATCCACCTCCAGCTGATCCTGCACCAGGCGGGTGTTGGGGGTGTGGCCGATGGCATAGAACAGCCCCTTCACCGCCAGCTCCTCGGTGGCGCCGCTCTCGGTG
>JBBASO010000028.1:0-22638 GCA_040399265.1 Prochlorococcaceae cyanobacterium | reverse complement strand
CTCGGTGGCGCCGCTCTCGGTGTCGCGCAGGGTGATCGCCTCGAGCCAGTCACCGCCGCTGCAATCCACCAGCTGGCGCTGCCAGTGCACGGTGATGGCGGGGTTGGCCAGCACCCGGTCGGCCATCGCCTTGCTGGCGCGCAGCTGACCGGAGCGCACGATCAGGTGCACGTGATCGCCGTATTTGGTGAGGTACACGGCCTCCTCGCAGGCGGAGTCGCCGCCGCCCACCACGGCCACGGCCTGGTTGCGGAACTGGGGGGTGGCGCCGTCGCAGATGGCGCAGGCGCTGATGCCGCGGCTCCAGAAACGCTCCTCCTGGGGCAGTCCCAGCCGGTTGGCGCTGGCGCCGGTGGCCAGGATCACGCTCTGCGCCAGATACGTGGTGCCTTCGGCTGTGATCCGGAAGGGGCGCTGCGAGAGATCGATCTCCGTAGCGTCGGCCAGCACCAAGGTGGTGCCCCAGCGCTCGGCCTGGGCCTTCATCCGGTCCATCAGGTCGGGGCCCAGGATCCCGTCGGGGAAGCCGGGGAAGTTCTCCACGTGGGTGGTGGTCATCAGCTGGCCGCCAGGGATGCCGCCGTCCTGGAAGCCGGTGATCAGCAGCGGGTTGAGATTGGCGCGGGCGGCGTAGATGGCGGCGGTGTAGCCGGCGGGGCCCGAGCCCACGATCACCAGGTTCTCAATCTCCGGTCGGGACACTGCGGACACGGATTAAGCGGACTGACTATGAGTTGAGCTTAATCGATCGGGCTGTGGTTGTGCTCGGGTCTGGCTGAGGTGCGCGTCGCCTCAGTCCAGGCCTCTGGGCCGGTGTTGCCAGACACATTGCCGAGTGATGGGGGCTCGTTTTATAGTTTTTTCAGATTTCCAGGAGATCGTCGCCCTCGGACGACAGTCGGCCGGCCCGTTCGTGGCTTGGCAGGCGGTCATTGAGGTCTCGAGGAACCATCAGCACGCTTGTCGCGAGCAGGTGTGGATGCTCCTCCAGGCATACGAGCCATTCGCGGAACTCCTCAGTAAGGGCGTAGCTCTCCTCGAAGTGCTCCAGGGCATCCAGGGTGGCCCTCCGAGCCAGGGCCCAGCTGACAGCAACCGTGAGTCGGCGATTCACTGCGGCAATCATGGCGGCGTTCATTGCGGCATCCATCGCTGTTCCGCTCCCCGGCTTGTGGCACCACGCTGCCGGTCAGCGGCTTTAACTGAGGTATTGGTTGACACAACGTCGTAAAGATCCCTGGTGGGTCTGGCTTAGGCAGGCGTTAAATCAGCGAGGGTCACTGGACCGGGGGGCGGCTCGTTGATCGCGCTCCAGCGGCCGTCTCAGGTTGCTCCATTGCGCCTGGTCCACGGCAGCGTCTGCGGCTACTGGTCAGTCTGTGCCGCTGGTCTCGTCGTGAAACGGCCCCATGCGGATGCGCGGCACTGATGAGGAGTGGGGCTGGGTGGCTGGTCTGGGCGGTTGATCAGGCCAGTCGGTCTGGGTGGGTGGGGGCCTGTCTCAGGCGGCGCGTCCCGGTTTCAGGAAGCCCGGTAGTTCAGGCCCCCGCACCCGCAGCAGCGTGCCGACGCGTTCATCGATCGCCTCCAGCGGCAGGCGAACCGTGCCCGGGCTGGTGCTCGGATCTGGCTCGCCGGGGTCGCTGGCCCGGCTGCGCAGCAGATAGGGCTCGCTCAGCGACCAGCTGCGGGCGTAGCGGATCAGCAGCGGGTCGGCTGGGGCGTACACATAGGAAGGCCGACGCGGGATCGGCTCCAGTGCAGCCCGCTCCCCATCCAGCCGCACGGCCCGGGTGATCGCCTGCACAAAACGGCTGCGGGTCACCACCGTGGTGAGGTAGGCCACCACCCGCACCCGCGGGGCGTCGAACCCCTCGGCGCACATGTCGATGCTCACCAGCCAGTCGGCGTCGCCGGCGCGGAAGGCGGCCATGCGCCCTGCCGCCTCCGGATCCTGGGAGTGCACCAGCTGCACCCGGTCGCCCTGTTCCGCCAGCAGCTGGCTGATCCGCCGGGCATGGGCGATGTCGCGGGCGATCACCAGCCCGCCGGCGCCGGGGTGGTCGGCGCGCAGGCCTTCCAGTCGGTTCCGCGCCGCCAGCAGCAGCCGCAGGGCGATGCTGCCCGCATCCCCGAGCGAGATGGCCCGGCGCAGGTTGCGCGCCCGCCAGCTCTCCCGCTCTTCTGCGGAGAGGGGCGAGGTCTCGCTGGCACCGCTGCCCGCGCCGTCGTCACCGGGGCGGCCGTGATCCACCCAGCCGTCCTGAAACCGGAACTCCAGCGGGCGCACATCGCCCGCGGCGATCAGCTGGCGCGGCTCGACGCTCAGATCGGGAATGATCTGCTCCACCAACAGGTCGCCGTCGCGTCGGCTCTGGCGGCGGGCGGCGCAGAAGGCGAGGTTGTCGGCCCGGAAGGGTGTGCCGGTGAGACCAAGCCGCAGGCTGGCCCCCGCCGTGATGCGGCTGAAGGCATGGCCCCAGGCGGCGGCCTCCGGTTCGTCCGGATCGACGCCCAGGTGGTGCACCTCATCGGCGATCGCCAGCCAACGGCCCAGGCTGCCCGCCTCCCATTGGGCCTCCAGATCGTGGAGGTGGCGGGCAGCGCTCTGGTAACTCACCAGCAGGCCCTGCCAGTCGTCGTTGTTGTTGCTGTTGCCGGTCTGGACCGGATCCCAGCTGTGCAGGCGCAAACCCAGTCGCTCGGCTGCCTGCTGCCACTGCAGGGCGATCGCGGTGCGGTGGCAGAACACCACGAAGCGGCCGAGCATCCCCTCACGATGCAGCTGCTGGAAGCTGAGCAGCGCCCCAAGGGTCTTGCCGGCGCCGGGGCCGGCGTGGATCAGCACATCCTGGTTGCCGCCGCCGTGCTGGTGCACCCGGGCGCGCAGCAGCTGGATCAGCTGGCTCTGCCACCGGCGTGGCTGCACCGCCGGCCGATTCTCCATTTTGAAGGACATGGCCGCCATCGTGCGTCGCTGTCGCTCCACTCCCGGACCGCCATTGTGCGTGTGACGGTCGGCTGCCGCCCGCCCGCGGTAGCCAGGCTGGTATTGCGGTAGCCAGGCTGGTATTGAGTGATCTGGCCTATGGGGCAGGGCTACCGATCTCCTTAACCTCACACCAGCGACAAGTCCTGCCAGGGCTTCCGGTCATGGCCGAGTTTTTCGATACTTCGCCCAGCGGCGGCCAGGCAAGGCTGCGCCATCTCGAGCGTTGCTGGCAGCACATCTGTGACCTCGATCCGATGATCCTGCGGGCACGTCAGTTGCGCTCCCGCGGTTCCCTGCCCCAGGCCGCCTCGCTCGAGCAGGAGCTCCTGCCCCTGATCTGAGCCGTTGGACGGCTGGATCGGCTCTGATTGTGGTGAGGGACCCACAAAAGCCCCGGAGGGCTTGCCGTCGAAGGTGGCGCTCCCCCCAAATGGAATCAGTGCGATGTGTCGCAGGTGACCCAGCTGCTCATTCCGCGGGAGCGCCATCCGGGGGAAACCCGGGTGGCCGCCACCCCGGAAACCGTGAACCGGCTCAGCAGCCGGGGCCTGCGCTTCGCCGTGGAGCAGGGCGCCGGCGCGGCCGCCGGTTTCAGCGATCAGGCCTACCGCGAGGTCGGTGCCACCGTGCTGGACGGTGACCACACCACCTGGGGTGAAATGGATGGGGTGTTGTGTGTGCAGCCACCAGCGCTGGAGCGGATCGCCCAGCTGCGCCCTGGCGCCGTGCTGGTCGGGCTGCTGGCTCCCTATGGCGCCGAAACCCTGGCGGCTCAGCTGAATGACTGCCAGCTCTCGGCGCTGTCGCTGGAGCTGCTGCCCCGCATCAGCCGGGCCCAGACCATGGACGTGCTCTCCTCCCAGGCGAACATCGCCGGTTACAAGGCGGTGCTGCTGGCGGCGGCGGCCCTCGACCGCTACGTGCCAATGCTGATGACCGCTGCCGGCACGATCCAGCCGGCGCGGGCCCTGATCCTCGGGGCCGGCGTGGCCGGCCTGCAGGCTCTGGCCACCGCCCGCCGCCTCGGCGCGGTGGTGGTGGTGAGCGATGTGCGCCCAGCGGCCCGCGAGCAGGTGGAGTCGCTCGGGGGTCGCTTCCTCGCCCCGCCGGAGCAGGTGCCGGCGCCGGCTGAACAGGGCGGCTACGCCCAGCAGGCCACGGAAGATTTTCTCGCCGCCCAGCGCCGCCAGCTGGAGGAGCAGCTGGCCTTGGCCGACATGGTGATCTGCACGGCCCAGGTGCCCGGCAGGCCGGCACCCCGCCTGATCAGCGAGGCGATGCTCGACCATCTGCGCCCCGGCTCGGTGGTGGTCGACCTGGCCGTGGCGCAGGGGGGCAACTGCGCCGCCACGGTGGCCGGTCGCACGGTGGAGCGCAACGGTGTCAGCCTGATCGGCGCCGATGCGTTGCCCTGCAGCGTCGCCCATCACGCCAGCGCCCTCTACGCCCGCAACCTGGCGGCCCTGCTCGAGCATCTGCTCGACAGCCCCCCAGACGGGTCGGAGCCAGGCGCCATCCCGCTCAATCTGGAGGACCCGATCGTGGCCGGCTGTCTGTTCACTCATGGCGGGAGCTGCCGCCGCGAGGATGTGCTCGGCGCCGGCCGCCCTGTGGAGGTGGCGGCATGAGCGGCCTCAGTCAGGCCCTGTGGGTGCTGCTTCTGGGCAGCCTGCTGGGTTTCGAGTTGATCGGCAAGGTGCCTCCCACCCTGCACACTCCGCTGATGAGCGGTGCCAACGCGATCAGCGGCATCACCGTGCTCGCCTCGCTCACTCTGATCCTGCAGGCGGAGGGCAACACCGCCCTGCTGTTGCTCGGTTCGGCCTCGCTGGCCTTTGCCCTGTTCAACGTGGTGGGTGGCTTCCTGGTCACCGACCGGATGCTGGCGATGTTCTCGCGCAAGCCTTCCTCGCCCAAATCTGATTCCCGGAGGGACTCCTGATGACCGTTGCCGTTGCCCTTGGCTGGGCGATCGATCTGCTGGCGGTGCTGCTGCTGGCCCTGGGCCTGAAGGGTCTCTCCAAGGTGCGTTCGGCTCGCTCCGCCAACGGCCTGGCCGCCCTGGCGATGGGTCTGGCGGTGCTGGGCCTGCTGATCCAGTCGCCGCTCACGCCGGTGGCCTGGTTGTGGATCGCCATCGGCACGGCCATCGGTGGACTCGCCGGCCTGTTCATCGCCCAGCGGGTGCCGATGACGGCGATGCCGGAGACCGTGGCTCTGTTCAATGGCTGCGGTGGCATGGCCTCGCTGCTCGTGGCCCTCGGCGTGGCCCTGTTCCAGGGGGTCGGCGACCTGGTGGCGGCGATCTCGATCGTGGTGTCGGTTTTCGTGGGCGCCATCACCTTCAGCGGTTCGCTGGTGGCGATGGGCAAGCTGCAGGGCTGGATCGGCACACCGGGCTGGACCCAGGGCCAGGTGCGCCACGGTCTCAACATCGCTCTGGCGGTGGCGGCCCTGGTGGCGGCGATCGCCCTGCCGGCGGATCCCGCCGGCCCTGCCCTCTGGATCCTGGTGGCTGCCTCCACCCTGCTGGGCATCGGCGTGACCCTGCCGATCGGCGGGGCCGACATGCCGGTGGTGATCTCGCTGCTGAACAGCTACTCCGGTGTGGCGGCGGCAGCGGCCGGCTTCGTGGTGGCCAGCCCGCTGCTGATCGTGGCTGGGGCGATGGTCGGCGCCGCCGGCCTGATCCTCACCCAGGTGATGTGCACGGCGATGAACCGCTCGCTGGTGAACGTGCTGTTCGGCGGCGCCCTTGGCGGTGCTGGGGGCGGTCAGGTGGGCGGCGGTGGCGATGAGGCCGGCTACAGCCGCATCACCAGCTGCAGCGCCGAAGAGTGCGCCCTGGCCCTGGAGAGCGCCGAGCGAGTGGTGTTCGTGCCTGGCTACGGCCTGGCGGTGGCCCAGGCCCAGCACACCCTGCGGGAGCTGGCCAAACTGCTGGAGGCCAACGGCGCCGAGGTGAGCTATGCCATCCATCCGGTGGCGGGCCGCATGCCTGGCCACATGAATGTGCTGCTGGCTGAGGCCGACGTGCCCTACGAGCAGCTGGTGGAGATGGATTCGATCAACCCGGACTTTCCTCGCACCGACGTGGTGATCGTGCTGGGGGCCAACGACGTGGTCAACCCGGATGCCAAGACCGATTCCAGTAGCCCCTTGTACGGCATGCCTGTGCTGGAGGTCGACCGGGCCCGCCAGGTGTTCGTGGTGAAGCGCAGCCTTGGTGCGGGCTATGCGGGCATCCGCAACGGCCTGTTCGAGCTGCCCCAGACGGCGATGGTATTCGGCGACGCCAAGGCGGTGTTGCAGGGCCTGGTGGGGGAACTGCGCGATCTGGGCGTGGGCAAGGTGCGGGCGGCGGCCTGAGGCGAGGTCTTTGCCTCAGAAACGCAGGTAGAGAACCGTGATGCCTTCGATGTCGCGGCTGTCTGCGTCGTCTGTCTGCCGGATGTAGTTGAGCCCTGTCACGATGCTGATGTTTTTTGTCAGCCTGAAATCAAGACCGGCGCTTAACAGGAGATCTGTGGAGCCATTGCTGTCTGTGTTGGTGGCAATACCGATGCCGATGTAGGGGGAGACCCAGTAATTGGGGGCAAAATCAAGTGTGACAGGCATCTGGAAAGCACCTTCGTTGTTGGCTTCCCCGAACTGATCGCTGTTGCCGAAAATGTATGAGGGGCGAATGGATAGGGCGAGGTCTTCATCCAGCGCATATCCCAGGCGCCCGTAAGCCATTCCATAGGTCGGTTCCCCGGCGCCGATGCGCGCCCCGCCGCCGATGCCGACGATCCAACGGGAGGCTTCCCTGGTTTGGCGCACGGCTTCCAGGGCTTCCGCCTTGCCGGCCTGTGCATCTTCAATCTCGTTGGCCACTGCTGAGTCGCTGTACTCCTGCCCTGGTGTCACCGGCTCCCAGGCCAGTGTTGATGGTGTTGGCAGCAGGTCGGCGCTGGTGGTCTGGGGCGACTGGGCGGAGCGGGAGTCATGGGGCTGGTCTGAAGCGGTTGCCACAGCGTTGGCCTGGCCGGATCGGGCTGGTTCCACCAGTTCCCACACCAGGCCGCTCTGAGGCTGGGGTGCTGCCGACAGGCCCAAGTCCCAGCTCAGCCCGCTGGCTGGGGGGACGTCGACCTGGCCCGGATGCGCCTTCAGTGCTGCGGATCCGGCGAGCTCGCTCTTCCGAGGCCCTGGTGCCTGCTCCTGCGCCGCCAGCGGACCCGCCAGTAGCACACTGAGGCCGGCCAGAGCAATGCCGGCACGGGTGGTCGAGCGGGTGGTCGAGCGGATGGGGATGGCCAGGATCAGGCTCCAGCGCAGTGGACAGAATCGGCGGGGCCCAGGCCGCGGCCATGGCCAGCAGCGGAAGGCACCGCGCTTTGATAACAGACCTCCGCGCCGGAAAGCGAGCACATGTGCCGGAACTGTGCGCTCAGTCTTCCGATTGGTGGCGATTGTCACTTTACCGAGCGCTGGCCCTGGATCGGGCCCGACCTGCAGACCCTGCGCGACACGCTGCGGCCCGACCGGTTGCCGCCGGATCAGGGGGTGCCCCTGGCGGTGCCGGTGGGTGGCGGTGATCGGCTCGTGATCCAGGTGGATGGGGGCGCTCCTGCTGTGGAGCCTCGTGCGCTGGTGGTGCTGCTGCATGGCCTGTCGGGCGACAGCGGCCGGCCGGGGGTGCGGCGGCTGGCCCTGTTGCTCCAGCACGCCGGCTTCGCGGTGTGGCGGCCGAATCTGCGCGGTGCCGGCCTGAGCCGCTCCACCAGCCGCGGCACCTATGCCGCCGCCTGCAACCCTGATCTGCTGCCGCTGCTGGCCGAGGCACGGCGGCGGGCAGCCGAGCTGCCGCTCCTGGCGGTGGGGCTGTCGCTTGGCGGCACGATCCTGCTCAATGCCCTGCTGGAGCAGCCAGGGGCCCTGGACGGCCTGGCCTGCGTCAGCAGCCCCCTCGATCTGGAGGCCTGCTCCCGGCAGATCGACAGACCCCGCAACCGTCTCTATGCCCGTTGGCTGCTGCGTCGCCTGATCGCCCAGACCCTGGCCGACCCCGCCTGGCCCGCGGCCGCCACGGACCTGAAGCGGCTGCGGCGGATCCGCGCCTTTGATGCTCGGATCACGGCGCCCCGCTGGGGCTACAACTCGGCGGAGCAGTACTACGCCGCCGCCAGCCCCCTGCCCCGCCTGCAGGCGGCGGCGGTACTGCCGCCGCTGCTGCTTCTGCATGCGCTCGACGACCCCTGGGTGCCGGCCCTGGCCACTCGCCGGCTGGCGGCGGCACCACCGGCCGGGGTGGAGGTGCTGCTCACGGAACGGGGCGGGCACAACGGCTTCCACGGTGGTGGCCCATGCCGCGGCTGGCAGGCAGGTGCCGGCTCTGTGCCCGCCAGCTGGGCCGACCGGGCGGTGCTGGCCTGGCTCGCCGCTCAGGCAGGGGGTGCTCCAGCCAGCTGGTAGGTGCGCAGGATCCAGGCCTCGATCGGACGCCCCGCCAGCACATGTTCTTTCAGGATCCGCTCGATCCGCTCGGGGGAGACGCCCCCGTACACCACACCCTCGGGCCAGATCAGCAGGATCGGCCCTTCAGCGCAGATGCGCAGGCAGTCGGCCTTGGAGCGCAGCACGATCCCCTCGGGTCGCGCCGGGTCCTCCAGCCCCAGCTCGCGCACCAGTCGTTTGAGCGTTTCCCAGCTGGCGGCGCCGCTGGCGGGATCGGGGCAGCACAGCGCCTTGCTGGGCGTGGCGCAGAGCAGCAGATGCCGGCTGATCCGGATCACGCCGGCCCGCCGGGCTGGGCGGCGATGGCCTGTTGGAGGCGCTGCTCCAGCTCTCGGCTGGCGCTGGGGTGGCCCTTCACCTGCACCTCCCCGCTCTCCGGCCACACGTTGATGTGCTCGCCGCTGTCGCAGCTGAAGGTGTGGAACTCGCCCTCGTCGACCCAGTGACCCTCCAGGTGCAGCAGGCGCACGATCGCCTGCAGATCCTCCAGCGATCCGTTGAACTGCATGGCGGTCGCGCGCTGGGGGGTCAGGCCCCGATTCTGGCGGGTGTGCGGGCCTGCAGCCGGGCTGCCGCTTCACGCACCGCCTGCCGGGCCCAGGCATCGACGGCCAGCACGTCGGCCAGAGAGGGGTTGGCCGTGAGGTCGGCCTTGTGGCGTTCACAGACCACGTCGATCAGTTTCGGTATCTCGAGGAAATGCACCTGCTCCTCAAGAAAGAGGGCCACGGCCTGCTCGTTGGCGGCGTTCATCACCGCCGGCATCGTGCCGCCGGCGCGGCCGGCTGCGTACGCCAGCTCCATGCACGGGTAGCGGGCTGGGTCGGGGGCGCGGAAGGTGAGCGAGCCCACCTCGGTGAGGTTGAGGCGGCGCCAGGGGGTGGTGAGCCGTTCGGGCCAGCTGAGGCAGTAGAGGATCGGCAGCTTCATGTCGGGCCAGCCGAGCTGGGCCAGCACCGAGGAATCGGCCAGCTCCACCATCGAGTGGATGATCGATTGCGGGTGGATCACGATCTCGATGTGGTCGTAATCCAGGCCGAAGAGGTAGTGGGCTTCGATTACCTCGAGGCCCTTGTTCATCAGGCTCGCCGAATCCACCGTGATCTTGCGGCCCATGCTCCAGTTGGGGTGGCTGGTGGCATCGGCCACCGTGGCCTTGTGCAGATCGGCCGGGTCCCAGTCGCGGAAGGCGCCGCCGGAGGCGGTGAGCTGGATGCGGCGCAGCCCAGGTGTGGGGCGGCCGGTGGAGAGGCGCGCCGTTTCGGCATAGGGGGTGCCCTGCAGGCACTGGAAGATGGCGGAGTGCTCGGAATCGGCCGGCAGCAGGCGGGAGCCGCTCTTCTCCAGCTCGGGCAGCACCACAGGCCCGGCGGCGATCAGGGTTTCCTTGTTGGCGAGCGCCAGATCCTTGCCGGCTTTGATGGCGGCCAGGGTGGGCAGCAGGCCGGCACAGCCGACAATCCCGGTCACCACCAGATCGGCCGAGGGCCAGGCAGCGGCGGCGCAGAGACCCTCGTTGCCCCCCAGCAGCTCGGGCAGGCGGGCCGGCCGGGCGCTGGGCTCCAGGGCGTTGAGGCGCTCGCGCAGTTCGGGGATGCGGTCGGCATCGGCCAGGGCCACGGCCTCGGGGGCGTGGCGGCAGATCTGGCTGACCAGCAGATCGAGGTTGTTGCCGGCGGTGAGCGCCACCACCCGGAAGCGATCCGGAAATTCCTCGGCCAGTTCCAGGGTCTGGGTGCCGATCGAGCCGGTGGAGCCGAGCACGGAGAGAGCTTTCACGGCGGGGCTCCAGCTTTCAGGGGCACCAGTTTCCCACCGGGCGCCACCGCCCGGCAGGATGCCCCCACCAGAACGCGCCCATCCATGGCTGACGCCCCTGCCCGCCCCCCCGCCCTGGGCTGGCCCTACGTGCTCGGCTGCGGGCTGGCCATGGGTGCCGCCGACGTGGTGCCGGGGGTGAGCGGCGGCTCGATGGCCTTCATCATGGGGATCTACGGCCGGCTGCTGGAGGCGGTGGCGGGCTTCGACCTGGGGCTGCTGCGCTTGCTGGTCCAGCGGCGCTGGGCTGAGGCAGCAGCACGGGTGCATCTGGGTTTTCTGGTGCCACTGCTGGCCGGGATCGCCGGCTCGGTGCTGCTGCTGGTGCGGCCGATCACCTGGCTGTATGAAGCCCATCCGGTGTGGCTGTTCGCCTTCTTCTTCGGGTTGATCGTGGGCTCGATCGTGCTGATCGCCCGCCATGCCCACTGGGGCGCCAGCGGCCTGGTGGCAATGGCAGTGGGCGCGGCGGCTGCCCTGGTATTCGTGACCCGGGTGCCGGTGACGATGCCCCATGACGCCTTCACCCTGTTCTGGAGCGGGGCGGTGGCAATCATGGCCATGATCCTGCCGGGGATCTCCGGCTCATTCCTGCTGCTGGTGCTGGGCCAGTACTAGCACGTGATGGAGGCGGTGAAGGGGCTCGAACTCGGCACCCTGGTGCCGTTTGCTCTCGGCTGCGCCATCGGCCTGGCGGCCTTCGTGCGGCTGCTGCGCTGGCTGCTCGAGCTCTGGCACGGCCAGACCGTGGCCCTGCTGGTGGGGGTGATGGCCGGGTCGCTCTGGAAGATCTGGCCCTTCCGCACCGTGCTGGAGAGCACCACCAACGCCAAGGGCAAGCTCGTGGTGCTGCGCGATGCCCTGGCGGCGCCCCCCGATGCTGGCGCCCTGCTGGCGGCGCTGCTGCTGGGGGTGATCGGCGTTGGGCTGGTGGTGGGGCTGGAGTGGCTGCAGCATCGTGCGGGTGTGGCGGAGATGGGTGGCTGAAGACCCTTCCGCCCTGCAGCGGAACTCATGCCACGCCCCACCGTGCGTACCAGGCTTCGAGCCACGGTTGCTCTGGAGCGACCCCTGGCTGCTGGCGCTGGCCAAACCGGCGGGTCTGCTCAGCCAGCCCGGCCTCGGGCCCGAGCTGGCGGATTCGTTGATCAGCCGGGCCCGCCGCCGCTGGCCCGAGGCCCTGCTGGTGCACCGGCTCGACCGCGACACCAGCGGCCTGATCCTGCTGGCCCGCGACGCCGACACCCATCGGCGCCTGAGCGCCGCCTTTGCCGAGCGGCGGATCCGCAAGACCTACCTGGCCCGGGTGCGGGGGGCGCCGGCGGCCCGCAGCGGCCGGATCGACCAGCCGCTGGCCCGTCTCAGCACCCGGCCGCCCCGCTACGGCGTGGTGCCGGTGGAGGCGGGCGGCAAGCCGGCCCTCAGCCACTGGCGCCGGCTCGCGGATACCAACACGGCCGCTGTCGGCGCTGGTTCCAGCGGCCTCGCCACCCTGCTGCTTCAGCCGATCACCGGCCGCAGCCACCAGCTGCGGGTTCACCTGGCCTGGCTGGGGCACCCCGTGCTGGGAGACCGCCTCTATGGCGCGGATGGTGATGGTGGTGGTGGCAGCGAGCCGAGCCTGCAGCTGCGGGCCATCGGTCTGCGCCTGCTCCATCCGCACACCGGCAGGCCGCTGCGGCTGCGCTGCCCTGGCCCCCCTTAGGCTCGTGGCTCCCCCTGGGGCCGCGCACCTGTGACCGGACTGCTGCAGCGCTGGAACTTCATTGAGCGGGCGCGCCTGGAGCGCCGCCTCTGGGATGCGTTCGAGCGCGGCGACGACCTGGAGGCGCTGGTGGAACAGTGCCGGCAGGCGGTGGAGGCCGGTGATCGCAGCCAGGCCTTTCAGCTGGAGGTGTGGACCTTCACCCTGGCCCGCATCCGCCGCATCGAGCGGCTGATGCGCGATCAGCAGCCCCCCGAGGATCGCTGAAGCGGGCTCAGCGCCGCAGCCATTCCGTATGGCCACCCGGTTGGTCGATCAATTCGATGCCCTGCTGTTGCAGTTCGGCGCGGATGCGGTCGGCGCTGGCGAAATCCCGGCTGGCCTTGGCGGCGCGGCGCTGCTCGATCAGGGCCTCGATCGCTGCCTGGTCGGGGCCATCGGCATCGACTGATGCCTGCGCTGAGACCGCTTCAGGCCGCAGGCCCAGCACCGCCGCCAGCTCCAGCAGCAGCTCGCCCCGCTGGTGCAGCTCTGGTGTGATCGCTTGCCCAGCTGCGGCCGCGTCGCCGCGCTCGAGCCGGTTGGCCAGGGCCCGCAGGGGCCGGGCCAGCTCGAACAGCACCGCCAGGGCGGCGGAGGTGTTGAGGTCGTCGTCCATCGCCGCGACAAACCGCTCCCGGGGAGCGGCCAGCTCCGTCGCCAGCGCCGTGGGGTCGCTGGCGGGCCGCGCCGGTGTGATCGCCTCGGGCTGAGCTCCCTCGCCCCCTGCCAGGCTCAGGGCCGCATTCAGGCCCTTCCAGCCCGTGGCGGCGGCCTCCAGCGCCTCGGCGGTGAAGTCGAGCGGCTTGCGGTAGTGGGCCTGCAGCACGAACAGCCGCAGCGTCATCGCCGACACCCCCGAATCCAGCAGGGCCCGGATCGTGGTGAAGTTGCCGAGCGACTTGCTCATCTTCTCGCCGCCCACGTTCACCATGCCGTTGTGCAGCCAGATGCGGGCCAGCTCTTGCCCCGTTGCCGCTTCCGACTGGGCGATCTCGTTCTCGTGGTGGGGAAAGATCAGATCGGCCCCGCCGAGGTGGATGTCGATCGTGTCGCCCAGCTCCGCCCGCACCATCGCCGAGCACTCGATGTGCCAGCCGGGCCGGCCTGGCCCCCAGGGCGAGGGGAAGCTGGGCTCGCCGGGCCTGGCCCCTTTCCAGAGGGCGAAATCAAAGGGATGCCGCTTGCGGGCCTCCTCCTCCGTGGCGACGCGGCCGGCGGCGTTCTGCTGCTGCTCTCCCAGGTCGCGGCCGGAGAGCTTGCCGTAGCCGGCGTGCCGCATCACTGCGAAGTACACATCGCCATCTGCGGAGTAGGCAGCTCCCTTGGCTTCCAGCTCGCCGATCAGGGCGCGGATCGCCGCGAGGCTGCCGGTGGCGCGCGGCATCCGGTCGGCCGGCAGGATGTTCAACCGGGCCATGTCGGCCACGAACGCCTCGATGTTGCGCTCGCTCACCGTCTCCATCGAGCTGCCCTCCTCGGCGGCCCGCCTGAGGATCTTGTCGTCGATGTCGGTGTAGTTCTGCACGAACCGCACCCGGTAGCCGCTCCAGATCAGGTGGCGGCGCAGCACGTCCCAGTTGATGTAGCTGCGGGCATGCCCCAGGTGGCAGAGGTCGTAGACCGTCACGCCGCAGCAGTAGATGCTCACCTGGCCGGGTGCGAGCGGCTGAAACGGCTCCAGGCGGCGGCTGAGGCTGTTGGTGAGACGCAGGGACACGGAGGGGCGCGGCCGGGCTGGCTGGATCGTGGCACGGCTGGGCCATGGCCAACGGCAGAGCCGGATCAGCGGGCCGCGCCCGGCGTGGGGTGCGGCTTACTCTCGGCCCCAGAACAGCTGCAATGCGTCCATTCCTGCCGGGATTTCCCCCATCAAGGGATTCCCACACCGCCCCTCCCGACCGCCCCTCCCGTTCCGCTTCGCCTGTGCGCGTCACCGTCGCCCGTTTCCTTGCCCGCTCCCTGGCACCCTCCATCTCGGCGGTCCTGCTGAGCGTTCCGGGGCTCCACGCCGCCGCGCAGTCGCCGCCCTCAGGGCCGCTGCCAGCCTCGCGCTCCATGGATGGGATCCCAACCGGCTCCCCCGGCCTGGTGGCCGGTCAGCCGCTTCAGGACGACGCCTACATCCTCGGCCCGGGGGATGGGGTCACCCTGCGCTTCCTGGTGGAGAGTGGCCTCTCCGGTGCGGTGGAGATCCTCAACGACGGCACCGCAAGCCTGCCGCTGCTCGGCAACGTGCGGCTCGTGGGGCTGACCGTCGCTCAGGCCAGCGTCTGGTTGCAGAGCCTCTACCAGCGCCAGCTGCTCAGGCCTGATCTGCAGCTGATCGTGAGTCGCCCCCGGCCCTTGCGGGTGGCTGTGGTTGGCGAAGTGGAGCGGCCGGGCCTGTACACCCTCACCACCTCCGAAGCCTCCCAGACCGAAGCGGCGGTGTCGATCAGCGGCCTGCCCACGCTGGTCGACGCGATTCAGAAGGCCGGCGGCATCGCGGCCCAGGCGGACCTGCGCCAGGTGGTGCTGCAGCGGCGACTGCCTGGAGAGAAGCCGCTGTTCAAGCGCACCCGCGTCGATCTGCTCGCCCTGGTGCGCGACGGCGACCAGCTTCAGAACCCGTTGTTGTTCGACGGCGACACGATCCGGGTGCTCAAGGCCGATGAGTCGGTGAAGGAGGCGATCGAGGTGTCGTCAACCACCTTGTCCCCCACCACGATCACGGTGAATGTGGTGGGGGAGGTGAGGGGCCCCGGCCGCATTCAGGTGCCGGCCAACACGCCCCTGATCCAGACGGTGCTGGCCGCTGGTGGTCCGGTGTTCTGGCGCGCCAACAAAGCGGATGTGGAATTGATCCGCATCAATCGCAACGGCACCGCCAGCCGTCAGCGCTTCCGGCTCAACTACGGCGAGAGCCCCTCCACGGCGCGCAATCCGCCCCTGCGCGAGGGCGACACGGTGATCGTCAATCGCAGCGCCCTCGCGGTGACCAGCGATGCGATCGGCGCGATCACGACGCCGATCACCGGTCTGGTGAATGCCTGGGCACTGGTTGACTTGATTCAGGATCGCTGATTTCCGCCATGGCACCCTCGTGAGCGACTCATCCAGGCGGCGCGAGCAGGCTGGGCAGGGCTGGAACTGGGTGCTGCGTGACCGCCTGGCGGTCGGCCCGGCGCCCCGCAGCAGCGAGGATCTCGATCAACTGGCCGCGGCGGGCATCCGGGCCGTGCTCAGCCTCTGCGATGTGCGGGAGGCACCACCGCCGCCCGGGCTGGCGGAGCGTTTCAGCTGCCGCCGGCTGGTGTTGCCCGATCACCGTGCGGGCCGGCCGCCGGAACCAGTCGAACTGGAGCAGGCCCTGGCCCTGCTGGCCGAGCTGGAGCCACTCGGCCCGGTGTATGTGCACTGCGTGGCCGGCGTGGAGCGTTCGCCCCTGATCTGTCTGGGCTGGCTGATGCGCCGCCGCCGTCTGGCTTTGCTGAACGCCCTCGACTATTTGATGCAGGTGCATCCCGCCACGGGCCCGTTGCCTGAGCAGTTGGCCTGCCTGCGTGAGGTGATCAACGCATGAGTGGCTGTGAGCCGCTGATCACTTGGCTTTTCGGGTCTTTCTGGAGTAGGACGACCCTCATTCCCGATCGTTAGGCGCTTGAGCACTGCTCGCGCCAGCGCCCGGTGGATCCTGGGATTGGTGTGGCTGCCCACGGCAGAATCTGGCCTGTGGGGCCTCCTCGCTTCTCCGCTCTTTTTCCGCATGACCGTTCTGGTGACCGGCGCCGCCGGCTTCATCGGCTATCACCTCAGCCGCAGGCTGCTGGAACGGGGTACGCCAGTGCTGGGTTTCGACAACCTCAACCCCTATTACGACCCTGCCCTCAAGCGCGCCCGCCTGGAGCAGCTGGTGCAGGTGGCGGCGCGAACGGGCACCTGCTTCAACCTGGTGGAGGCCGATCTGGCCGATGGGCCGGCAGTGGAGGCTGCCTGCCGCGGTGAGGGCTGCTCCGGGGGCTCGCTGGAGTGCGGCCGTCCGACCCGGGTGGTGAACCTGGCTGCCCAGGCGGGCGTGCGCTATTCGCTCGACAATCCAGCGGCCTACATCCAGAGCAATCTGGTGGGCTTCAGCCACGTGCTGGAAGCCTGCCGCCACAATCCGATCGAGCATCTGGTCTATGCCAGCAGCAGCTCGGTCTATGGCGGCAACGGCCGCCTGCCTTTTGCCGAGAGCCAGGGTGTGGACCACCCGGTGAGCCTGTATGCAGCCACCAAGAAGGCCAATGAGCTGATGGCGCACACCGCCAGCCATCTGCATGGCCTGGCGGCCACCGGCCTGCGCTTCTTCACGGTGTACGGCCCCTGGGGCAGGCCGGACATGGCCCTTTTCCGCTTCACCCGGGCGATGCTCGCCGGTGAACCGATCGATGTGTACAACAACGGCGCGATGGTGCGGGATTTCACTTACATCGACGACATCATCGAAGCGGTGCTGCGGGTGCTGGATCACCCGGCGACACCCAACCCCGCGTTCGATCCCCTGCAGCCGGATCCGGCCACCAGCTGGGCGCCGCATCGGCTGTTCAACATCGGCAATGCCAGCCCAACTCCGCTGAGTGCCTACATCGAGGCCCTCGAGCAAGCCCTCGGCATCCAGGCCCGGAAGCGGTTCCTGCCGCTTCAAGCCGGTGAAGTGGTGGCCACCGCGGCAGACACCTCGGCCCTGGAGGCCTGGACGGGCTTCCGGCCCGGCACGTCCGTGGGCGAGGGTGTGGCCCGGTTCGTGGCCTGGTACAGGCAGTTTTACGGGGTCTGAGGCCACCCGGCCCCGCCTGCTTCTGCTTCTCTCCCCTCTCTTTCTCATTCCCCGGCCATGACGTCCAGCTCAAGTTCCCGCTCCGCGTCCTCCTCCGGATCAACCGCCGATGTGCGGCTGCTCACCACGTCAGGCTGGGCCCTGGTTGTGGTGTTCTTGATCACCGTGCTGGCCACGGCCCTGCCGCTGGATGTGACCAACCTGGCCTGGAGCCAGGGGCTGTCGCGGATGATCGTGGATGCAGGGTCCCTGCCGTTGGTGGGCCTCACCCTGGTGCGTTACTCCCTGTACCTGCAGCGCCGCCTGCTGCCCCGCTCCGGGGGGGACCCCAGCCCCACCCGCAGCTCCTCAGCACGCACGCGCGAACGGCTGGAACGCTGGCGCATGCTGGTGAAACGGCTGGCTCTGGCCGGCTTGGTGGGCATGGTGCTGCTGGCCGCCTGGCAGACCGCGATCTTCTTCCGTTCGGTCTCAGCCATCGATCAGAAGCTCAACGCCGCCAGCAGTCGGGAGAGCCAGGGCTTCGTGGCCGTGGAGAAGGCGCTCACTCAGGCATCGGAGGCGGAGGTGAAGCAGGCCTGGGCGGATTTCAAGGGCCTCAAGCCGGGCACCCCCGTTCTGGATCAGCCCGCCACCGCCGAGCAGCGCAAGCAACTGCTGGCGGCGGCCAAGTCCCGCAATGCCCAGGTGCTCGAGCGCTTCGACAAGGACGCCAGCACCGTGATCTTCATCGAGGGGCGCGACCGGGTGCGGGTGCTGCTGGTGGCGCTGGTGTATGCGGCTGCCTTCTGGGCCTTCCTGAAGCGAGCCTGAATGGTTGATCAGCTGCGTCATCTGCTGCACCGCCATCTCGGCAACCGGCGTTCGCTCTGGCTGCTGCTGGCGGCGCTGCTGAGCTCCTGGAATGCCTACGTGCTGTGGCTTGCGGATCTTTATCCCAGCTTCCAGGTGCTGAACCTGTTCCTGTGGTTCGGCTGCGTGATCGCCCTGGAGGATCGGCTGCCCGAACTCTGGCCGCGGCCATCGCGCTCCTCGGCGGCCTGCGGCGGCTTGCTGGTGCTGCTGCTGCTCTGGCGCGGCGCCTGGATCCTGAACCAGCAGGACCGGTTCGGGTACCTGATCCTGCCCGGGGCGGTGCTGGCCCTGGCCCTACTCAACCGACCCTGGCGCCAGTTGGGGTTGTTCGCCCAGCCGCTGCTGATCGCCCTGCTGATGCCCATCCTTTCCAGGCTGGTGGTGTTCAGCGATCTGCTCTCCTCGATCACCGCTGTGCTCACCTGGGTGCTGCTCACCGCCTTGGGCACCGCGCCGGTGATCCAGGGGGTGGACATCGCCCTGGGCTCTGGTGCCGTCACGGTGTCCGGTGCCTGTTCCGGGGTGGATCAGCTGGCCATCAGCCTGGCGGTGGCAATCACTTTTCTGATGGTGTTCCCACTGCGGCGCTGGACCCATCGCCTGCTGGCCCTGCTGGTGGCTGTGCTGGCTGCGGTGGCGGTGAACATGGTGCGCATCACGTTGTTGGCCCTGCTTGTGATGCTGCCCGATCAGTCGGGCAAGGCTGCCTTTGATTTCTTCCATGAGTCGATGGGCAGCCTGATCTTTTCGCTGGCAGCGGTGTGGATCTTCGGCTGGTTTTACACGCTGCTGGTGGATCGCGAAATCGCCCAGCGCCAGCGGCTCAGCCAGGAGGCGATCTGAAGTGTCGTCTCCCACCAGCCAACCCGGCTCTGCCAGCCAACCCGCCTCTGCCGGTAACCCCTCTTCCGCCAGCTCCTTCTCTCGTGCCAACCAGCGCACGCTTCTCGCTGCTCTGGCTGTGTTCAGCGCGCTGGCGCCCCTGCCCCTGCTGATCCGGCACCCCCAGCCACCGCTTCCCCAGCTGCCCGGGGGGCCTGAGCTTGCCGGCGGCTGGACAACCGCATCCCCGGCCGATGCAGCATCTCCGCTCAGCGCGCCGCCACCCGCTGCAGCGGATGCACACCCCTTCGGACGTGCCGCCCGCCTGGGGCCAAGCCTGATGTTGGTGCGCAACGGTGGAGCGTGGCTGCTGCTCACCCCTGTGGCGAGCTGGAGCCACCGCGGCCTGGATGCCAACGAGATCACCAGGGGCATCCCCGCCCTGAGCCTGCGCGATCCGGTGCTGCGCAAACGGCCCGGCAGCCGCGATGAAGTCGCCACTTCCAAGCCCGACACCGCCAAGCCCACCACTTCCAAGCCCGCCACTTCCAAGCCCGCAACTGGCACGTCCACCGGCAGCCGCTCCACCCTCTATCAAGCCTGTCTCAACCAGGCCGGCCAGCTGGGGCACGACAACGAAACCCTGAAGGCGCTCAACCCCCATCCTTCCGCCCCGCTGCGGCGGATCCTGCGCCAGGTGGTGGAGCCGGCTTCCCTGCCCGCTGCGGGCTTCAGCTGCCTGCTGATCACCACCAACGCCGCCGATGTGCTGGATGGGTCGGCCCGCTCCCTCCAGCTCAGGCGCCAGCTCGCCGCCGCCGTGCGCTGGCCAGCCACCCAGCCCTGATCGCACGGAATCCCCGGCTCCCCAGCCCGAACGAGCCGTTCAGCCCCTTGCCGCCAACAACCTCCCTGTCCACCAGCCCCCGCACAGCCCCCACCCCGTGACCTCTGCGCCACCGCTCCCCACCCGCTCCTACACCCCCGAAAGCCCCCTGGCGCACCCCGCCAAGCTTTGGCGCGAGATGCTCAGCGACCTCTGGGCCGGCCGCGAACTGGCCTGGCGGCTGGCGGTGCGCGACATCAGCGCCCAATACCGCCAGAGCGTACTGGGGGTGCTGTGGGCCTTGATCATCCCGCTGGCTAACACGGCGGTTTGGCTGTTTCTCACCGGCAGCAAGGTGGTGCAGGTGGCGGCCACCGCCATTCCCTACCCAGTGTTTGTGTTCACCGGCACGCTGCTGTGGTCGATCCTGATCGATGCGCTCAATGCGCCGCTGCAACAGGTGAATGCCAACAAGGCCCTGTTGGCCAAGATCAACTTCCCCAGGGAAGCTCTGATCCTCACCGGCATCTACCAGACCCTGTTCAACGCCGCCATCAAGCTCGGCATCCTGCTGCTGGTGCTGCCCTTTCTGGGCATCCACCCGGGTTGGGGCGGGCTGCTGATCCCGGTGGGACTGCTCAGCCTGGTGCTGACCGGCACCGCGGTGGGCCTGCTGTTCACGCCGCTGGGGGTGCTCTATGGCGACATCGGCCGCGGCATCCCGCTGATCACACAGTTCCTGATGTATTTGAGCCCGGTGGTGTTCCCGCTGGCCACCACGGGCTGGACGGCGGATCTGATGCGGCTCAACCCGCTCACCCCCCTGATCCTCAATGCGCGCGCCTGGTTCACCGGCCAGCCGCCGCAGCTGCTGGGCGAATGGGGGCTGGCGGTGGGCGGCTCCGCGGTGCTGCTGCTGCTGGTGTGGATGGTGTACCGGCTGGCAATGCCGATCCTGATCGAGCGGATGAGTGCCTGAGGCACGGGAACGAGCCCGAACCCAGGATTTCTGCAGTACTGTTCTTGGTACTAAGCTGGAATTTCCAGCGATCGCTCTGCCATGGATCAGCGGAACGCGCTCACCTCAGCTGAGCTCAAACGCCGTGGGATCGCAGCGATTGAGCAGGCGCTGCAGCATGGCCCTGTCCATCTGTTGAAGCGCAACCGATCGGCTGCCGTGGTGCTGAGTGAACAGCACTACCGCCAGCTGCAGTTGCAGGCATCACGAGCTCCTGGGGCCGAAACATCGGCGTTGCAGTGGTTGCTGGCCCTGCCGCCATCCACAAGCCCGCGCAGTAAGGCTGAGATCGATGCGGAGCTGGCAACAGAGCGCGACTGGTGATTGCCTTCCTGGATGCCAGCGCCCTGATCTATCTGGTGGATGGTGAGGCCCCATGGGCCCAGGCCACCCAGGCAACCCTGCAGCAGCTTGCCGCCCAGGCACCTGATCTCGCATTGGCTGTGAGCCGGCTCAGCCTGCTGGAGTGTCGTGTGGCTCCACTGCGGCGGGGCGATCAAGCCAGCCTGGATCGTTTTGAGGCGTTGTTTGGCCAGCCGGATCTGCTGGTTGTGGAGCTCAGCGCCTCTGTGGTGGAGCTCGCGACGCAGTTGCGCGCCAACCAGGGGCTGCGCACCCCCGATGCCCTGCAGGCCGCTTGCTGCCTGCAACTGGGGCCTGATGCCGTGATGATCACGGGTGATGCCAGCTTTCAGCGCGTCCAGGCGTTGCAGGTGCGCCTGATTGCCTGCTCCTGATTGCCTGCTCCTGATGCCCTGCACCTGGCGCTGTGCCAACGGCTGAATCTGCAACTGGCCAGTTTTGACCGGGGGCTGTGCACGGCCGCCGCCCATCATCAGGTGACTCACCATCAGTTCCTGATCCCGAACTGAGCCACAGACCCGGCCCGCCTGAGATGGGCGACGTTCTGGTCAACGTCGACAACGTGAGCAAGCGGTTCTGCCGCAGCCTCATGCGTTCGCTCTGGACTGGCCTGCAGGACGTCGCCATGGCGGGGGGAGCGGCCTGCCGCAGAGCAGCGCCGATGTGCCGATGCGGCCGCTTGCGTTCTGGGCCGTGAAGGATGGGAGCTTCCCTGTCGCCACATACACCACATCTGGTATGCCCAACGGCCAATGTCCTAAGCGCGCTGGAGAGACTTCCCCCTGAGCCACGCGGCGCCCCAGCCCGAACGAGCTTTTCAGTCGTCTGTCGCCAACGAGGCCCAACTCCGATTAGCCCCTCACGCGTTGCAGCCCCTACACCAAGCCGCGGCTACCTTTCCGCCAGCCAGCGCGACAACTGTTGAATACCGACCGCTGGTACTACCGCGTCTTCCAGAGCGCCCCGGACCTGATCCGCGCACTGCTGCCCGGCTCAAGCGCCGCCAAAAACGAGCTGAGCCTCGACCTCGGCGACCCTGGCGATCGCCTCTATCGCTTTGCAGCGCTCGAGATCAAAGAGCTGAGCCACCGGCTCGATGGCGTGCTCTGGCCCAGGGAGAGCATCGGCTGCGGCGAAACCGGCAGCCCGGAGCTGCCGGTGGTGCTCCTGGAGGTGCAGATGCACCCGGATCCAGGCTTCCGCCACCGCCTGGCGGCTCAGAGCTGCCGGTTTCTGCAGAAACACCCGCAGGTGGAGCACCTGGAGGCGGTGGTGATCACGCCACACAACCGGATGAGCCTCGGCCCCACCAAGCTGCCCAGGCTTCTGCAGGCGCTGCTGAACGAGGTGCACTGGATCAGCCTGGAGGCGCTGAGCCAGCAGCCCAACCTCGACCCCCTGCTCAACCTGCTCACGCTGCCGGTACGGCCCGAGAGCGAGCTGGCGGCCAGCAGTCAGCAGATCCTCGCCAGCCGCCCGGACCTTGACACGGTTGTGCTGCCTATGCTGGTGCAACGCTTCCCGCAGCTCACCGAGGAGGAGATCATGGTGATTGCCGGCATCCCCCGCGAAGAGATCCGCCATACCAAAGCTGTACAGGACTGGCTGGCCGAGGGCCGCCAGGAAGGCCGCCAGGAGGGCGAAGCCAAAGGCCGTCAGGAAGAGGCCGCTTCTGTGACCCTCCGCCAACTCAACCGACGCTGCGCCCCCCTCACAGACGCCACCACCGCCCAGATCCAGGCCCTGCCGCTGGAGCAACTTGAAGCCCTGGCCGACGCACTGCTCGACTTCACGGGGCCGGACGACCTGGCGACCTGGCTGGCCGCCAACGCCTGACCTGAACCACCAACGCCTGAGGCAGCGGGGGTTGTCTTGGTGCCAGCTCACCACACCCTCCACC
>JBBASO010000027.1:0-30580 GCA_040399265.1 Prochlorococcaceae cyanobacterium | reverse complement strand
ACGAAGGCGCGCTGAGGCCTCCTCCTCGGCGAACTGCTCACACTTCTGCTCACACCTGGCGAATTTTCGACCCAAGAACACAGTTGCAGCAAGGCTTCTTAAGCCAACGACCGCAAGTCTTCTAAGCAGCCGGTCGATGGTTCGAATCCATCAGGGGGCGTTTCAGTCTGGGGCTGCCATGCTGCCGCTCTGAGAAGCGGAGCCAGGTTTTGAGGAAGCGGACTCCGTAGAATCACCGTCATGGTCCGCAAGTCGCCCGAGCAACCGTTCTGGGTCTGGCCCGCTGTCGCCGTGATCGGCGCCATCGGCATGTCCGCTCTGGTACTGCTGCCCCTGCTGCCCAGCATCCCTGTGACCCCTCAGAGCGGGGCAGTGATGCATGACGACCTGGAGTCCCAACCTGCCGTGCCGATGGACGGAGGAAACCCCGGTAGCTGATGGTCAACCGAAGACCCACAGGCCAGGCTTCTTTCTGGCTCTTGCCGCTGATCGCCTTTCTGGCCACCGCCAGCATCGCAGGTCTTGCTTTCCTGCCGGTTGAGCGGATCAGCAGACCGGATCCCGCAGCCGAAACCAACCCGCCCGCACCAGCCCCTGCTCCAGCCCCTGCCACGGACCCATCGCAGCCGCCAGCCAGCCCGCCGACGCAGGCGCCGTCAGGCAGCTGACTGGAGCTGCCGCCCGAGGCAGGCACCACCACCGAACCGGCTGTGCTCCCCTGAGCATTCAGGTGAGCCACTCAGCGGCCGTTGCTGATGCCAGCATCGACGTCCGCCCTCATCTCGGCGGCCTTGGTCTTGATCTCCTCCATGCCCATCGCCAGTTCGCCGTAGAGCTTCATCGCCTGGCGGATCAGCAGGTCGCGCAGGGCGGGGTCGCTGAGCACCCAGGCACCGGCAGCACCCAGGGCCGCCCAGAGCAGGGCCTGTTGCATCGCCTGCCCCCCTGCGCTGGCGGAGGGGGGCGCAGGGGCAGGCGGCGCCACACCGCCCGTACCGAGCAGGTGCCGCAGCGCGGCCTCCAGCAACTCCTGGTTGATGCGGCTGCCGCCGTCGCTGGGGTGATCCATGGGGATGGCCGGCGGATCCGATCGCCTCTGCCAACGCTGATCGCTGCACTGGCGCCTGAGCCTTGCTGCAGCGGGATCACCGCGATCTGCACCGCCCGCAGCTTCGCAGGCGGGGGAAGACGCGGCCAGCCTGGCAACACTGCCCTGGAGCAATGGCTCTGCATCTGGCGGATCTGGCCATGCTGCTGCTCAACGCCGGGCAGCCGCCGCACCGACGCAGTTGGTCCACGGCCGGACGGCTGCACGCGGGCTGCCTGGCGCCGCCCAGCGGCTCGGCAGCTGAGCACGCCTTCGCCGCCGCCGTGCGGGAGCGGTTCACCGCTCAACCCGGCGTGAACTGGGCCCGCTGGAACGGCGGCACGCGGCGCGTGGTGATCGACGGGCCCGCGGTGGATGACGGCACCGCGGCGCTGCTGGCCCAGATCGGCAACCTGGAGCGGCAACGGAAGGGCCTCGCCCCGGCCGCAGGCCGCGACCGCGATCACCCCGCCGACCTGGAGCCGATCCTCCGCTCCGCGGTGGAGATCGTGGCGGAGCTGATCGGCCTGGGGCTGGGGCTGAGCCTGCAGGCCCGGCCCGGCGATCGCCGGCTGGGCATCGACCTGGCCGCCGCCCTGCGGGTGCTGGAAACCCTGCCGCCACTGCGGGAGAGCCTGGATCGACGGCTGGGTGAAGGCACGGCCGAACTGCTGCTGCGCCTGGCTGCCGCCCTGGAAAGCGGCCTGTTGCCAGGGGTGGCCGGCCCGCTGGTGGGCCTGCTGGCAGGGGGCCTGCGGCTGCGCAGCCGCCTGCAGCGCCGCCACCGCTGGCAGCTGAGCGAAGCCGGCTGGAACGCACGGCCCGACGACCACCCAGACGTGCTGTGCGAGCTGGGGCCGCGCCCCACCCCCCTGCCGGCGGGACCGATCGAGCGCTACGCCGAGAAGGCCTCGCTGCTGGCCCTGGCGACCTTTGGCTGGGGGGTGGCGAGGCTGCAGCGGCCGGAGGGCCCCGCGGCCGCCCTGCTGGCCGGCCTGCCCCGACCAGCCCTGCTGGCTCGCGAGGTGTTCAGCCTGGAACTGGGGCACCGGCTGGAGCAGCTCGGCGCCCTGCTGCTGGATCCCACCGCCCTGGAACGGCTCGATCGGCTTGACACCGTGGTGCTCGATTCCAGCCTGGAGGCGCTGCCCTGGCGGCAGAGTCTGCTGGCTGTGATCCACCAGGCGGGGCTCACACTGGTAGAGCCGGCTGAGGCGCTGGCGGTGGTGCGTTCCCTGCAGGCCCGGGGCCACGGCGTGCTGGTGTTGAGCCAGAACGCAGGGCCAGCGCTGGCCGCCGCCGATCTGGCGATCGGGCTGGTGCGGCCCAGCAGCGCGCCGCCCTGGCAGGCGCACCTGCTCAGCCCGGCCTCACCCCAGGTGTGCTGGTTGCTGCTGCCGGCCTGCGCCGCGGCCCGGCGCTGTGGCGAGCGCGGCGTGGCAGCCTCGCTGCTCGATGCGGTGGTGGGCCTGGCCTTGGCCCTCGACGGAGTCGGCAGCCTCACCAGCGCCAGCATCAACCAGGCCACCAACCTGCTCAGCCTGGTAGCGATGGCCCAGGGGCTGCAGCTGGCCCGCGGCCTCAGGGCAGCAGCACCGCCACCGCCGGCCGCGGCCCTGCCCTGGCACTCCCTCACGGCGGCTGAGGTACTGGGGGCACTCGGCAGCGATGCCGAAGGGCTCCGGCCCGTGGCGGCAGCACCTGCCGACAGCCGGCAGCGACAACGGCCCAGCCTTGGCGACCTGCTGCTGACCGAACTCGACACCCCGCTCACCCCGGTGCTGGCCACCGGCGCGGTGCTCTCCGGCCTGGTGGGGCAGCCGGCTGATGCGGCCCTGATCCTGGCGGTGCTGGGGCTGAACGCCATGATCGGCGCCCGGCAGCGCCAGCAGTTGGAAGGTCGGATCGACCTGCTGATGCGGCGCCAGGCCGCCGCCGCCTGGGTGCGGCGCGACGGCCAGCTGCAGCGGCTCTCCGACCGCGACCTGCAGTGCGGCGACGTGATCGTGCTGGAGGCCGGAGAGGTCGTGCCGGCCGACTGCCGGTTGCTGGCGGCGGCGGGGCTGCAGCTGGATGAGGCCCTGCTCACGGGCGAACCCTTCCCGGTGAGCAAGGATCCGCGCCCCTGCCCGGGCCTGGAACTCGCGGACCGCCACTGCATGGTGTATCAGGGGTGCACGGTGGTGGCGGGGCAGGCCACGGCGGTGGTGGTGGCCATCGGTGATGCGACAGAGGCGCGGCGGGCCTTGGCCGCCACCGAGGCGGCCAGCAGTGCTGGTGGGGTGGAGGCCCGGCTGGCGGGGCTGAACGCCACCACCACACCGGTGGCGATGCTGGGCGGCGCCGTGCTGCTGCTCCACGCCCTGATGGGCGGCCGTGATCCTCGCGCTGCCCTGGCTGAAGCGGTGGCCCTCACCGTCGCCGCCGTGCCGGAGGGGCTGCCGCTGCTCGCCAGCGTGGCCCAGGCGGCAGCGGCGGGCCGGCTGGCGCAGCGGGGAGTGCTGGTGCGCAACCCACGGGTGCTGGAGGCCCTCGGCCGGGTGAACCTGCTCTGCCTCGACAAGACCGGCACGCTCACCTCCGGGCGCATCCAGCTGCGTCAGGTATGGACGGCGGGCCGGGCCTGGCCGCTGGATCAACTGCCCGAGGCCGGCCGGCGGGTGCTGCAGGTGGCGCTGCAGGCCACACCACGGCCGGAGCCGGGCCGCCCCCTGGCCCACCCCACCGACCGGGCGCTGCGCGAGGGGGCGGAGCGGGCGGGGCTGAACGATCGCGACTGGCAGGTGCTGCACACCCTGGCCTTCGAGCCGGAGCGGGGCTACCACGCCTGCAGCGGCCGCCAGCCTGGCCAGACAGACACTGCGACCCTGTGCGTGAAGGGGGCCCCCGATGTGGTGCTGGCCGCCTGTGGCGATGCCCCCGCCGCGGCCATGGCGGAGGTGGCTCGCCTGGCGGCCGGCGGGCTGCGGGTGCTGGCGGTGGCCGAGCGGCAGCTGACGCGCGCCGATGGTCTGCGCGACAGCCAGGTGAAAGATCTGCACTTCACCGGCTTCCTGCTGCTGGCTGATCCGATCCGGCCCACGGCCCGCGCCGCGGTGCGGGAGCTTCGCGACGCCGGCATCGCCGTGAAGCTGATCACCGGCGACCATCCCGCCACGGCGCTGGCGATCGCCGCCGAACTGGGGCTGAGCTGGCCCGGCAGCGTGCTCACCGGGGCCGACATGGAACGGCTTGACGATCAGGCCCTGCTGCCGGCGCTGCAGCGCACCGCCGTCTGCGCTCGGATCACCGCCCTGCAGAAGCTGCGGCTGGTGAAGGTGCTGATGGCGGCCGGCGACACGGTGGCGATGGGTGGCGACGGCGCCAATGACGCCGCGGCGATCCGCCTGGCCCAGGTGGGGATCGCCCTGGGGGAGCGGGCCACCGACGCCGCCCGCCTCGCCGCCGACCTGGTGGTGACCGATGGCAGTGTCGAGGCTCTGGGCCAGGCGGTGCTGGAGGGGCGCTGCCTGTGGCGCTCCGTGCGCACCGCCGTGGGACTGCTGGTGGGCGGCAACCTCGGGGAAATCGGCTTCACGGTGCTCACGGCCCTGCTGGATGGCCGCGCCTGCCTGAACACCCGCCAGTTGCTGCTCGCCAACCTGCTCACCGATGTGGCACCAGCGCTGACCATCGCCGCCCGTCCGCCGGATGCCGGTGCGGCCGAGCGGCTGCGGCAGGACGGACCCGACACCAGCCTCGGCGCCGACCTCGACCGGGAGATCCTGCGGCGCGGCGCCGCCACCGCCCTCACAGCCTGGCTGGCCCAGGGCCTGGCACGACGGCGCGGGTCGGCGGGGGCCGACACGGTGGCCCTGGTAAGCCTGATCGGCACCCAGCTGGTGCAGATGGCATGCAGCGGCGGTGGTGACCGCAGCACCGCCCTCGCAGCCCTGGGCTCCTGGGCGGCCTTGCTGGGCCTGGTGCAGAGCCCGCCCCTGGCGGCGCTGTGCGGCTGCACACCTCTGAGCAGCACCGACCTGGTGGAAGCAGGCCTGATGGCGGGCCTGGGGGCGGCGGTGGCTGCAGCCCGCACACCGCAGCTCAACGGCTGTTCGTTGTAGCTCCCTGTTCTGCCCAGGCGCCTGTTCAGCGCACCGCCCAGTACGCACAGCGATGCACCGATGCCTCGGCAACCGTGAAGGGGCGCTGCCAGATCACACACCGACAGATGGGTGCCGGAAAACCATGCAGATGTCGACAAGCGATGCAGGACGTCATGCCATGGCCTCAAACACGCTCAATCGGCCCGGGGGAATCCAGGCTAGACGGGTTGAACCATCGCTCGTACACCCACGGACACCACCCCCCTTGTGCTGATGCACGGGCTGCTCGACACCCCGACGGTGTTCAACGGGCTCAAGCGGGCGCTGGGCGGCCGCCGCCAGCCGCTGCTGCTGCCTGCCCTGCCGCTGCGGCAGGGGCGAACGCCAATCATGGAAGCAGCCCAGCTCCTGGGCGGTCACATCGAGGCCGCCTTCGGTCTGGAGGAGCCGATCGACCTGCTCGGTTACTCGATGGGCGGCGTGATCGCCCGGAGCTGGGTGCAGCTGTTCGGCGGGCATCGACGCACCCGGCGCCTGATCAGCGTCGGCAGCCCCCAGCAGGGCACCCTCACGGCCCTGCCCTGGCCGGGACGGCTATTCGCCGGCATTGCCGACCTGAAATGGGGGAGTCCCCTGCTGGAGCGCCTCAACGGCGATCCCGACGCACTGGCCAGGATCGATTGCCACAGCTTTTACTCCGCCATCGATCTGGTGGTGCTGCCCGGCTGGGGGGCGGTGCTGCCGGTTGGGGCGCGCACGATGCTGCCTGTGCTCACCCATCCGCAGCTGCTGCGCGATCAGGCTGCGATCCAGCCCCTCGCCCGGGAACTGCTGCGACCCTGAGACCAGAGCGGGCAGGCTGAGCCGATCAGCCGCTCCTAGCGTGAAAGCAAATCGCTCCACGGAGGGCTGGGACCCTGACCCTGCTGTCGGCCTCCCGGCTGGTGCGCTGGCTGCTCGCCGTGCAGGGCCAGCTGGGCGGCCTGCTGCCGGTGTTCGGTTCGGCAGCGCTCTGGTTGCTGGCCTCCCTGCTGGTGGGCATGCTGGCCAACCGACTGCCGGAGCGCTGGCTGCAGGGGCGCGCGCGGGGCAGCGGTGCCCGCGGCGGGCCGCGGCTGGGGATCCGGGTCTGGAAGCGCTGGATTCCCGATGCCGGCCCGGCGCTGCCCGGCGGTGTAGCCAAGGCGAGCCTGGTGCGCCGGGATCCGGCGGCCCTGCAGCGGCTGGTGGTGGAAACGCGGCGGGCGGAACTGGTGCACTGGGCCCTCTGGCCCGTGTGGCTGCTGACGCTGCTCTGGCTGCCGCCGGCAGGGGTGCTGGCGAATCTGCTCTTCGCCTGCCTCTTCAACCTCCCCTGCGTGCTGGTGCAACGGCACAACCGGGGTCGCATCGAGGCGCTCCTGATGCGGTGCCGGGAGCTCAGGCCTCCGCCACCGGCTTGAGCGTGAGGAGCAGCCCGAGGGTGGCCTGCCCATCCACCAGCGGCCGCAGCGCGAGCTGATGGGCACGGCCACCGGGCTGAAGCCTGATCAGGCACTCGAGCGGCTCCTGCCCCCCGCCGAGTGCAGCCTGCGCCCCCTCACGGAGCGAGCCGGCGGTGCTGCCACCATCCGCAAGGCAGAGATGGGGGTCCAGTACCTCCAGGAGCTGTCCCTCCAGATCCGACCGGGCGTGGCCGAGCAACAGGGCGAGACGCTCCGCCACCATCACCAGGGTCAGCGATCCATCCAGCAGCGCCACCAGGGCCGCCCCATCCCCGCTGATGGCTTCGAAGGCACAGCTGAACAGCCGGCCTCGCTGCCGGGCACGCTCCTGGTCGGTCACATCGGTGAGGGTGCCAACCACATCGCGATGGTTGCTCTCATCGAGCACCGTGGCCACTTCGCTCACCATGCGCTCCGCACCGTCCTGACGGCGCAGCCGGTAGGTGACCGCCCAACCAGCCAAGCCAGCCTGCCGCGCAGCCTGAACACTGGGGAGATCGTGCGGATGGATCGCGTCGTCCAACCGCTGGGCATCGGCGATCAGCTCCGCCACACTCCAGCCGGTGAGGGGCTCGACCCGGCGACTGAGGTAGAGAAAGCGCTTCAGGGTGTGCTCCCGCTTCCACACCACCTGCTCCAGCGCATCGGCCAGGCTGGAGAACTCCTGAAGCGAGGCCTCCGCCGCCACGCGCAGCGCCACCAGTTCGCTGACGTCCGTCAGCGTGAGGATGGCCCCCAGCACCAATCCAGCCCCGTTGCGGTAGGGCATCAACTGCACCAGGTAGGAGACGTCGTCGCTGCTGGCCTCCAGGCTGAGGCGGGCCTGGGAGCGGATCACCTCCAGCAGGGATTCCCGCAGCCCCGGGATGGGAACCGTGGTGGGGATGCCGCTCAGGGCCTGACCAAGGTCGCTGGGCACGAGCCCGAAAACGCGCACCGCCAATGGGGAGTAACGACTGATGCGCAACTCCTGGTCGACGATCACCATCCCCTGGCTGAGGGAGGTCTGAATGTTCTCCATGTCGGTGTTGAGCCGCTCGAGCTCATCGCCGCGCGCCCGCAACTGTTGATTCAGGGCGGCCAGTTCGTCATTGGTGGCCTGCAACTCCTCGTTGGAGGCCTCGAGCTCCTCATTCGACGACTGCAGCTCCTCCGCCGACGCCTGCAGCTCCTCGGAAGAGGCTTCCAGCTCCTGGTTGGCCTGCTCCAGATCGATCATCGAGCGCCGCAGGGTGTCCTGGCTGGAGAGCAGCTCCCGCTCCAGCCGCTCGATCTCCCGTGCGAAGGCCACGTCGCGGTCGGCGCTGGTGAGCCCGGCCACCGGTGAGGCATCCGCATCAGGATCCTGATGGAACGACAGGATCGTGAGGGCCTGGTCGGCCACCCGCAGCGGAGCCGCCTCCAGCCAGACCGGGGAGCTCACACCCGGCAGCCGCAGACTGCAGCTGCGCACGGCCGAACGGTCGGCCCGCACCAGCAGGAACAGGGCGCGCGCTTCCGATTGCAGCTCCTCCCGCAGGAAGGTGCTCGCGTCAGCGGTGATCCGGCCAGCGGGAATCCGGCAGTAGGGCGAGACATCGCCGATCACCTCCAGCAGATGATGGTTTTCATCCAGCACCAGCGATGGCCGCACAAAGCGGCGCACCAGCACCTCGAGCAGCTGGATGTGCTGGGCGGGCACCGGAGAGGGCCCATGGACCGGATCGGCTGAAGGCCGCTCGGGCATGGATGCCCGCCTGGTCTGCATCCCCCGGGCTGTGCGCCGCCGCGGGCGAGGCTCCACCGTGCGCTCGTAGAGACGCTGCAAGGGGTTGAGCAGGCGGAAGCCAGCGGCAGGACTGAGCGATTCCGAACTGCCCAGGAGCAGCAGACCGCCCGGGCGCAGCGCGATCCCCAGCAGATCGATCACCTGCTCCTGGAGATCGGCGGTGAAATAGATCAGCAGATTTCGGCAGGAAACAAGATCAATATTCGGAAATGGGGGATCATCACAGATGTTGTGCCGGGCAAACACAACGCAGCTTCGCAGTTCCTTACTGATCTCAAATTCATGGCCTTTGCTATGGATGTAACGTTGCTGCAACCCCTCGGGAATCGCCCGGGCTGCAGACAGCGGATACACCCCCCGCCTGGCGATGCGCAGGCTCCGCTCATCGAGATCGGTGGCAAAAATCTTCAGCTCGCGGACCAGCTGATGCGGATGCCCCATCGCCTCACTCAGCGCCATGCCGATCGAATACACCTCCTCGCCGGTGGCGCAGCCTGGCACCCACACCCGGATCGGCTCACCGGCATCGCGGGCCGCCAGCAAATGTTTCAGGGCGGGCACCAGGGCCGCGAAGGCATCTGGATTGCGGAAAAAGGAGGTGACCGTGACCAGCAGGTTCTGCATCAGGGACTGGCATTCGCCGGCATCGCTGCGCAGCAGGGCCAGATAGTCCTCCATGCCGGCCAGGCCGAGGATGGCGAGCCGCCGCTGGATCTGGCGCCGCAGCGTCGACTCCTTGTAGAGGGAAAAATCGATGCCGGTGCGCTTCTTCAGCTGGGCGACCACATTGGGGAGCATCAACCCATCCATCTCCGCCGCCGCGGTGGGGGGCGGGAATTCCGGCCGGCAGTGCAGCCTCTGGAGATGGGAGCCAAGGGCGGCCGGATCGGCGATCAGATCAGCCCCGCCCATGGCGATGGCGGCCAGCGGCATACTGGTGAAACGGGCGCTCTCCGGGCTCTGCACCAAGGCGAGCCCCCCTGCCGCACCCACCGCCCGCAGACCGCAGGCCCCATCCGATCCGGTGCCTGACAGCACCACGGCCACGCCCCGCTCGCCCCACTGCGCCGCCAGGGAATCCAGCAGCTGATCGATGGAAGGGCTCGGACCGTAGCGCCGTTGGGGCGGGGAGAGCCGCAGCGTCTCCCCCTCAAGGCTGGCATTGCAATCCGGGGGGAGCACCAGGATCAGGCCGGGCTCCAGCAGTGCGCCATCCACCGCCGGCTCCACCCGCAGCCGGGCACCGCGGCGGAGCAGATCCACCAGCTGGCTGGGGTGGTCCGGCGCCAGATGCTGGGCGATCACGAAGGCCGCGGGAACTCCCTTGGCCAAGCGGCCCACCAGCTCCTGGAGAGCTTCCAGGCCACCGGAGGAGGCCCCGATCACCACAACCCGCTCGATGCGATCCGCGGCCGCTTCAGCGCTGGTGCTCGACCGCAATCGCTTCGTCATGCTGGAGATCGAACAGAGCTCAACGGTAGAGGCGCAGCAACATCAAGGCCGGCAGCGACCAGAGCGGCCACCGGGCCCGGGCCTGCCTCGAGCCCCTGCACTGGCGCCTCTCTGCACTGGCGCCCCAGCAACAGGCAGCCCATTGCCGCAGCAGATCACTACTCCTGCAGATCATAGTTGCTGCTGGATACGGCTGCTGCACTAGCACAGCAGATCCACGGCGCGCAGCGACTGGAAACAGCAGTGAAAGACAAATGCAGCGGTGAAAGGATCACGCAAACCTGCGCCCGCGAGCGCTCTGATCCATCAATCAACAGACGCACGGTGCTTGAATCACCTTTAACCCTGATTCGCTTCAGATGAACACGGATTTCAGCGACGCAATCAGCCCTGTTTCGTTGCCAAGACAACAAAACGGATCGCAAATGTTCCGGAAGCCAGTGAGAGTGACAATCACGGTCAACCACGCAACCTATACCGAACTGGAGCACCGAAGCACCCAGCAGGGCCGCTCCATCTCCAACCTGGCCGCCTTCCTGCTTGAGGCATCCCTGCAGGGGCCATCGCGCTGAGCGCATCAGACTGAACCAGAATCGCTTGACTGCAATCCAGCCCACAACGAACACCCCCAATCCATTCCGCCGCCATCTCCAACCCGTCCCAGTCTCGGGGGCGGTGGCTATCTGGCGATCAACCCTCCCCCTGCAGTTCCAGTCGTTTCCGGCCCTGGACGAACCCAGCTACGCCAGCTTTCTGCTGCTCCTGGCCGGGGTGAAGGTGCTGGCACTTGAGGGGCCGGCCTGCAGGCACCGGATCGATTTCGATGACCGTGCATCCGCCATCGTCGTGACCAGCGGAGCCGCCTGCATGAAGCAGGGCAACGCCCTATGGCAGCTGAACAGCGGCGACTGCCTGATCACACCGGGAGGCAACCTCGATTGGAGCAGCACCGCATTCAGTGCCATCTTCCTGGTGTTTTCCCAGCACCTGATCCCCGAAGCCATCCGCGCCCTCAAACTGCAGCTTGCAGACCCAACCCTCTGCCGCCCAACCAGGCTGATCGATGCGGTGGTGTGTCGATCCACCGATGGAGAGGAGGTGGCCTCCCTGCTCAGAGCGATCCATCTCGTGCTCAACATCACCAGCGATCTGCAGGGCTCCTCCCCTTCCCTGCTTCCCCATCTCGGGCTCGATCAGCAACTGGGGATCCTCAGCGCGCTGCTTGCTTTCCCAGATCTGCGCCATTCGGTGCAGAGCAGAACCGGCAGACTGCCGGGCAGCGATCACACGATGGAGCCTGTGATCGACTACATCGATGCCCATCTATCTGAACCCTTGAGCCTGGCCGCGATCGAAGCCAATAGCCACTATTCCCGGCGAGCCTTGCAGTATGCGTTTCGCCGAACGTTTGGCTGTACGGTCACGCAATGGATTCGCGCCCGGCGTCTCGACCTCGCCCACAGCCGGCTGAGCCTCGCGGCGATTGGGGAGACGGTGAGCGGGATCGCCAAAGCCTGCGGCTATCGCTCCATGAGCCTGTTCAGCATCGAATTCCAGCAGCGCTTTCACATCAGGCCGTCTGAGCTATTGCGTCAGGGCAGGGCCGCCAAGACCAGGGCTGACGCCGCCGCCAGCCCCCCGGGGTGGACCAGGGACGACCAGAGCAACGCAATCTGAACGGCTCAGGAACCCACCACCGCCGCCACGCACTGCACGCACTGCACCATGCCGGGATCATCCGCATGGCGAGCCAGCACCAGCCGGTGTTCTCCCGGTTCGATCACGAAACAGTCACGCTGCGCATCAAACCAGGCGAGCCGGCGCTGGGGCACCAGCAAGCGGATCCGGCGCTGCCGGCCGCTGGCCAGCCTCACCCGCCTGAAGGCCACCAGCGTGCGCAGCGGCCGGGTCGTGATCAGTCCGGGGGGCTCGAGATAAAGCTGCAGTACATCAGCGGCAGCGATCGGGCCGGTGTTGTGTACCGATACCAGCACCACCAGATCCTGCTGATCGCCGGCATCCAGCCGGTGCACGCCGGGATCAGCCCACAGAAAGTGGCTGTAGGTGAGACCGAAGCCGAAGGGGTAGGCAGCCCGCTGGCCCTGGTGCTGCAGGCGCCGGTAACCGTGCCAGAGGTCGTAGACCACCCGGCGAGCGCGCGGTTCGAAGGGGGGCAGCTGCTCCTGCCGGCAGGGCACGGCGAAAGGCAGCCGCCCGGAGGGCGACACCTTGCCGAACAGCACATCCGCCAGCGCATGGCCGCCCTGCTCGCCGGGATACCAGAGCAGCAGCAGACCCGGCACCAGCTGATCCCAGTCGGCGCTGAGGATCGCGCCACCACCCATCAGCACCACCACGGTGCGCGGGTTGGCAGCGGCCACGGCGCGGATCAGGCTCACCTGGCTGGCAGGGAGAGCAAGGCTGGTGCGGTCGCCGGCGGCAAAATCTCCACCGCTGCGCGCTGAGGCCGAGCTGGTGATCGCGGCGATCAGGCGGGTGAAGCGCCGCCAATGGGGCCGCAGCCGCGGCCAGAGCGAGCCGAGGCGCAGCCAATCGGGGGGCGGGATCCGGGTGAGAACCGGTGCAATGTCGCCCGGGTGGATGTGTTCACCTTCCAGGCGCCAGTCGAGCCCAGCCACCACCAGCGCCGCATCGCAGCGGGCCGCAAGCGCCGCCGCCCTGCTGTTGCCGCCCCGGCACCGACGAATCTGCAGGTCGGGGCGGGCGGCTCTCAGGCCCGCCAGCGGCGTGACCACCGCACCCCGCGGCGGGCGGGTGTCCGATGAGCCCCGATCGCCCAGGTTCGCCGTGTCCGCCAGACGACCGATCACCGCCAGTGAGCCCAGATCCCGCAGCGGCAGCACCGGCTGGCCGTCGGCGCAGGGCTGATTGCGCAGCAGCACGATCGCCTGGCGGGCCGCCCGGCGAGCCAGGCTGCGATGGGCCCTACAGCGGCGCACGGCCGGCGGATAGGCGCCCGCCCGCAACCGCAGCCGCACGCGCAGCTGACGCAGCACCGCATCGTCGATCCGCGCCATCGGCACCAGCCCCTCAGCCAGGCCCTCAGCCAGCGAACCCTGGAAGATCATCCGGAACGGCATCTCCAGGTCCTGCCCCGCCAGCAGCGCCGCCACGCCATCGCGCAGCCCGAAGATGAAATCCGTGACCACAAACCCTTCAAATCCCCAGCGGCGCTTCAGGATCTCGGTGAGCAGGCGCGGATGCTCGCCGCACCAGCGGCCATTCACCTGGTTGTAGGCACTCATCACCGAACCGGCGCCAGCCTCCACACAGGCGCGGAACTGGGGCAGATACAGCTCGTGCAGCACCCGCTCGCTCGCCTGCACGTCCACCAGAAAGCGGCAGCTGTCGATCGAATTGAGAGCGAAGTGCTTGACGCAGGCGATCGCGTGCCGGCCGATGCCGCGGGTGAGCGCCGCCCCCATGGCACCCACGTGCACCGGGTCTTCGCCGTAGCTCTCCTGGGCCCGGCCCCAGCCGGGATGGCGCAGCAGATTCACACACACCGCCGCCACCCAGTTGGCGCCGAAGCTGCGCGCCTCCCGGGCGATGGCGACGCCGATGCGACGCTCCAGCCGGGGATTCCAGCTGGCGGCGCGGGCGATCGGCACCGGAAAGGTGGTGGCTCCCCCCTCCAGCACCACCCCGCGAGGGCCATCCACGAACTGCAACTCCGGCAGACCCAGTCGGGGCAGATGACCAGCCGGCCAGGGGTGGCGGTGAGAGGCATCCCGCAGGGCGATGTCGGCCATCCCCGACCAGAACGGGGTGTCGCCATCCAGCAGGCTCAGCTTCTCGGCCGTGCTGAGCTGCGCCAGCAGCGCGCGAGCCCGTGCCTTGCGGCCCATCTCCACCTGCTCCTCAAGGCTCACCTCCCATGCTGATGCGGCCGGCAGCGGCCGACCGGCTGCACCCGGGGTGGCCGGCGCTGCAGAAACGCACTCAGGCGCAGCTTGTGCCTTCGGTGCCTTCGGTGCCTTCAGCGCTCCGGCGCCGGGGCAGGGCGGGAGCCAGAGCCGGAGCCGGAGCCGGAGCCGGAGCGCAGCATCACCAGGCCCGAGCTGATCACCACCAGGGTGAGCGCCCCCAGCAGCACGGAGTAGTAAGGCTGCAGATTCAGCGGCCCGAAGCGGCCGGTGTGGATCTTCAGCAGCCAGAAGGCGTCGATCCCCTGCTCCAGCAGCAGGCTGTAAAGCGAGCCGCTGGCGGCGGTGAGCAGCAGCGGCACCGCGGCCAGCGGCACCAGCAGCCGGTGCAGCCGGCGAAAGCGTTTGGTGAGCGATCGGGGCATTGGGCTCACTCCTGGCGCAGCTCCTGGTGCAGCATCGCCTCATGGGCGCAGGGCATCCACAGCCCGTTGTTCAGGTGGGTGCCCTTGCAGCCGAGCTCCCGGGCGCGCTTCTCAGCTTCCGCCTTGGTCTTGTACAGCCCCTTGGTGTGGGCTGAAGCCTCGCCGCTCAAAAGCAGCGCACCACTGACCAGAGGCAACAGCAGCAGAGGTAACTGCAGCAGAGGTAGAAGCAGTGGCAGAAGCAGTGGCAGCAGAGCAGTGGCGCGCCGTTGGCAGCTCCCGGTGAGCGGAGTGTGCGAATGCAGCAGTGCCATCGGTGACGGGGAGATCAGAAGGAGAACAAGAGGTCGTACTGGCGGTACTCCGGCTTGTCGAGACCGTCTCGCCTGAGCATGCGCCGCAGCTCGATGATCTCGCGGCGCTGAGCCTGGATGATCTGGCGCGCCAGCTGCCGGATCGTGGGGTTGGTGGACTTGCCCAGGGCGTCGTGAGCCATCACCAGAGCACCGCCGTGATGGGCGATCATCCCCTCAAGAAACCAGGTGACACGGCTCTGCCTCGAGGGCGGCGTGCCACTCATCCGCAGCGCCTCGATCTGGGCGCTGCCCATGCGCTCCAGCCCGGCCATGGTGTCGGGGTCCCCGCCGGCTTTCAGGGCCACGGGGTAGGACGGGGCCTCGGGGTACCAGGCCTTGCGCCACTGCCCCATGGCCCGGATCTCGCCGGCCTGATCGCGCCAGATGGCCTGGGCCAGGGCGCCCACCCCAGGGGATCCGATGTTGAACACGAATTCGCTCATCCGCAGTGCACCGGTGTGGTGCGCCGTCATGGAGTCGAGCCAGCGCAGGTCGTAGGTGCGGCCGGCCGGCCCCAGATCGTGGCCATGGCTGCTGTGATCGATCGGGGCCGGCGCCGGCGCCGCGGGCTGGTGCTGGTGATGTTGGTGATGCTGGTGCTGGCCCTGCGGCTGCGCCCGTGCCAGGGGCGCCAGCAGGATGAGCAGCGCCGCTGCGGCCGTGGCGATACCGGCCCCCTGGCGGGGAGGTGGGTTGGAGCGTGTCGGGGTGGGGGGGGTCTGGGTGTAGTGGGGCCGCACGATCTGTACCACTTGATCCCAAGGATGGTGCCTCTAGCGTGGGGTCTCCAGTCGATGGAGAGTCAAGTGGAACCGCTGCCTGGCCTGAAGATCGGCGAGGTGGCCAGGCGCACCGGCCTGCCCGTGAAGACGATCCGCTTCTACAGCGATGAGGGGCTGATTCATCCCCGCGGGCGCAGCGAGGGCGGCTACCGCCTGTTCGGTGAGGAAGTGCTTGCCGAGCTCAACCTGATTCGCACCCTCAAGGCGATGGAGATCCCGCTGCAGGATGTGGCACGGATTCTCGACTCGCGCCGCTCGGGGGTCTGCACCTGCAGCGCTCTGCAGGCCATGCTCCGCGGCAAGGCCGCTGAGATTTCAGAGAGGATCACAGATCTGCGCGACCTCCATGCCGAGTTGCAGGGTCTGCTCAGCCATTGGGAGACCTGCGGCGGCCGCAAATCCGCCGCCGCGGCCTGAGCCGCCATGCCAATCACGCATCAACCCCCATCCGAACCATGGCTGCCCGGCCGTTTACCGGGCATGACCGATCTGCGTGGCGGCCAGCTGGCCGGGCTGGCGGCCGCCATGCTCTTCGGCTGCAGCGCTCCACTGGTGAGCAGCCTCGTGGGGTCGGGCTCTGCTCTCGGCATCGCCGCGCTGCTGTACGCAGGCGCCACTCTGGCCCTTGTGGCGGTGCGCGGCCTGCGGGGCACTGCGGCTGAAACACCCGTGAGGAGGCAGGACTGGCCAGCCCTGGCAGTGCTCACGCTGCTGGGGGGCATGGTGGGACCGCTGGCGCTGGTGCATGGCCTAGCCCTGCTCCCGGCGGCCTCCAGCTCCCTGCTGCTCAACCTCGAAGCGGTGTTCACCCTGGCGATCGCCGTGCTGCTGGGCGGAGAACATCTGGGCCAGCGCGGTCTGGTCTCTGCCCTGTTCACCATCACCGGGGCAGTAGTGCTCTCGCAGGGATCGCTGCGCGGCGCCAATGCCCTGGGTGGTGCCCTGATCGCCCTGGCCACTCTGGCCTGGGGCATCGACAACAACATCAGCCAGCGCCTGAGCCTGCGCGATCCGATCCAGATCGCCACCCTCAAGGCGGCCGGGGCCGCCTTGCCGATGCTGGCCCTGGCCCTGCTGCTGGGCCATCCCCTGCCGCCCCCGGGCGCCGCCCTGGGGCTGCTGGTCATCGGCGCCCTGGGCTATGGCATCTCGATCTGGCTCGACCTGCTGGCCCTGCGGGCCCTGGGGGCCGCCCGCGAGGCGGTGCTGTTCTCCACGGCCCCATTCGTCGGCGCCCTCTTTGCGCTCGCCGTGCTGGGTGATCGATTCACACCGCCGCTGCTGATCGCTGCAGCGCTGATGGCGGCTGGTGTGCTGTTGCTGCTGCAGGACAAGCACAGCCACCGGCATCAGCACACACGGCTGCGTCATGCGCACCGCCATCGCCACGACCCGGATGGAGGTGCGGCCATGGGCGGAGATCCCCATCACGTTCATCCGCACAGGCCCGAGGACCAGGTGGGCTGCCTGGGCGATCACCCCTACTGGCATGCCCACGCCCATGAGCACGAACCCCTTGAGCACGACCACCCCCACAGCAGCGATGCTCACCACCGGCATCAGCACTGATCAGCCGCACTTGACCTTCCAGTAGCTGGAGACATCAGGATTGGGGGAAGACCCTGTCGCACCTCGCCTGACGCCCATGGCCGCCAGCCCCCTCCAGAACGTGCGGCTCTACCGCATGGACCTGCCCGATCACGCCTGCCCCTGGGGGCTGCGGGCCGTGCAGCTGCTGCAGGAGCACCACATTGCCTTCGCCGACCATCGCCTGCGCAGCACCGCCGAGGTGGAGTCCTTCAAGGCCGCCCACGCCGTGGCCACCACTCCCCAGGTGTTCGCCGGCGAAGAGCGCATCGGTGGTTACACCGACCTGGCGGCGCGGCTGGGGGTCCGGCCGGAGCGGGCCGAGCTGTCTTACACGCCGGTGGTGGCCGTGTTCGCCAGCGCCGCCCTGATGGCCCTGGCCCAGGCAAGCGGCATCCGCGGCTTCATGGGCCTGGCCATCGGCCTGCTGGCCATGCTCAAGCTGATGGATGTGCCGGCCTTCGCCGCCAGCTTCGCCAAGTACGACCTGCTCACCCGCCGGTGGCCCGCCTGGGGGCGCCTGTATCCCGGCATGGAACTGCTGGTGAGCCTCGGTGTGCTGCTGCCGGAGCCGCCGCTGATCATGGCCCGGCTCACGGGCGCCACGGCAGTGCTGCTGGGCGCCATCGGCCTGGTATCGGTGGGCAAGGCCGTGTTCATCGACCGCCTCGCCCTCAACTGCGCCTGCGTGGGCGGCAACGCGCGGGTTCCCCTCGGAGTGGTGAGCCTGGCCGAGAACCTGATCATGGCCCTGATGGGGGGGGCAATGCTGATCCAGGGGTGAGCCAGGCGGCCGCCAGCCTCACTGCCCTGCAGGGGCGTACCAGCGGCGAAACCACCTGTCCATCCGCGCGATCTCCTCGCTCTGCACCCGCACCATCGCAGCCTGAAGATCCCGTAGCTCGGAACGCTGGGACCGCATCCGGGCATGGGCGGCCATCATCACGCCCATGCGGTGATGAGGAATCATCTGCTCGATGAAGTGCTGATCAGCCCGTTGCCTGCCCTGGCCCATGCACCCCGATCCGGCAGGGGCTGGGGTGCATCCGGCCTGCTGGGCTATCAGCGGTCTGGCGACTGACACCGGGCTGCCAGACAACATCGCGGTGAGCGCCAGCATTGAGGGGCCACGCAGCCAATGCCTGAGCGCCATGGCAGAACTCCTCTCGCTGCGACCACTTTCAGCCTGGTGCGGGGGAACGGCGCCGACGGCGGTTGCGGCAGAACTGCAGAGGCGGTCTGGGGCAGACCTGGTCAGACCTCGGGCACGAACGAGGCCACACCGGCCGCATCCACGGTGAGGGTGCCCGGCGCATAGCGAAAACTGCCGCCGTTGAGGCCCGCCAGCCCATTGATGCCACGAACCGGCAGCAGGGTGTCGGCGGTGCTGATCCTTCCAGCGCCCACGGCATACACACCGGTGGTGAGCACCAGGGTGTCGCGCCCCTTGCCTCCCCTGAGCCCGGCACCGGGCTCGGCCGAACTGCCCTGCTCCGGAAGGCTGGCAAACCCGATCATCCGATCGTCGCCGGCGCCGAGGTCGAGGGAATTGGCCGGTGAATCCCAGTGGTCCAGACCACCGCGGCGCACATCGATCAGGTCATCGCCGCCGCCCAGCGAGGCGGAGCCATCGCGCAGGCGCAACCCACCCCAGGCGATCAGCCGGTCCCTCCCCTCTCCCATCACCAGGCTGCCGAGGCTGATCGCCAGATCTCCCTTGCCGAGCAGACAGCGATCGGCACCTCGCCCGGTGTCGATGGATCCTCCGAGCAGTGAGGCGGCAGCAGCCTCAATCCGATCATCACCATCGCCCAGATCCACCCGGCTGTCCTCACCAACATCAAGCGACCCGGCCGACACCGTGATCGCATCGCCGCCCGCTCCGGTGCTGAGCGTGCCGTTGAACTGATCAACGGCCAGCAGCGCGATGAAGTCGTGGGCTTCAACGGTGTCGCCCCCCTTGCCGAGGCTGGTCTCACCGTTGAGGCGAACGTAGCGACCGCCCTTGATCCGATCATCACCACCACGCAGTTGAATAATGCCGCGGCGGCCATTCCAGACCCAGGGCTTTGCGACGGTGCCACGCACGATGTCATCGTCGACGCTGCCGCGCAGCCGCCGCTGGTTCACGCCGTTCAACACAAACACGGTGCCAGCGTTGGCCGCCATCGCCATCAGCTCCTGATGTGTGCCACAGCAACGCTCCGCCAGGTCTCGCTCGCCGGAGGCAACTGCTGGTTAGTCCATGATGCCGACACCCCTCTTGAGCAAGCACCGCCCCAAGGCCCTGATCGTTGGCAGATTCCCTGCAGATCCACCGATCAGCGGGAACGGCTGGCGAGGCGGTCTGCCAGCAGCACCAGGATCGGCACCGGCACCATCCAGATCAGCCAGGCCGGCGGATAGGGCGCCAGCTGCAGGAGGCTCGCCAGGGGGGGCAGCAGGATCAGGGCGGCAGTGAGAAGCCCCATGCTGATGATCGCGGGCAGCAGCAGGGGGTTGGCGCGGGTGAGGGAGCCGGACAGCCCGCGACGGCAGGCCAGCAGCACCCCCAGCTGGGCGGCCACGATCGCCGTGAAGGCAGCCGCCGATGCCCGCCGCTGCATCCACTGCTCCAGCGGCGCGGCGCTGCCCTGCAACAGGGCAGGTGCCAGGGCCTGCAACGCCGGCCAGTCCACCCCCTGGGCCCGCCATGCCAGCAGATAGATCGCCATGCTGCAGATCGCCTCGGTCAGTCCGAGCACCAGATAAGCCCGCACCATCAGGGGCCGGTCGAGCAGCGGCTGGTCGCGCCGCCGGGGCGGCCGGCGCATCACCCCCGCCGCCGCCGGCTCTGCTCCGAGGGCGAGGGCCGGCAACAGGTCGGTGCCCAGATCCACCGCCAGGATCTGCAGCACGGTGAGCGCCGCTGGGATCCGCCAGGCCACCATCGCCAGGAACGGCGCCACCTCCGCCACGTTCGAGGCGAGGATATAGGTGAGAAAACGGCTGATGTTCGCCACCACGGCCCGGCCGTGGCGCACCGCGCTCACGATCGTGGCGAAGTTGTCATCGAGCAGCACGATGTCAGCCGCCTCCCGTGCCACATCGGTGCCCATCCGTCCCATCGCCAGCCCCACGTCGGCGGCGCGCAGGGCAGGAGCGTCGTTGACGCCATCGCCCGTCACGGCCACCACCTCACCAAGGGCGCGATAGGCCAGCACCAGCCGCAGTTTCTGCTCCGGCGCCATGCGCGCGAACACGAGCCGGTGGCGATGGCGCAGCAGCTGGCGCAGCTGAGCCTCACTGAGACGGTCGAGCTGCGAGCCCTCGATCACCCGCACCGGATCCGCGGCCCGGGCGTGAGCCGGTGCGTCCGACGGCAGCGGCTCCAACAGCCCGATCTGCCTCGCCATCGCCGCGGCGGTGAGGCCGTAGTCGCCGGTCACCATCGTGACGCGGATACCAGCCTGGCGGCATTGCTGGATCGCCTCGGGCACCTCCGGTCGCGGTGGATCGTGCAGACCGACAAGCCCCAGCAGCTGCAGATCCCTCTCCAGTTCCTCGGCCCGCGCCTCCAGCTGATGGGCCTCGACGGAGCGGCAGGCCACCGCCAGCACCCGGTAGCCCTCCGCCGCCAGGGCGTCGTTGGCCTCCAGGGCCTGGCGGCGCCGCTCACCATCGAGAGGGGCGGCAAACGGTGCGGCAGCAAGGGAGCTGCACTGGGCGATCAGCTCCACCGGCGCCCCCTTGCTGATCAGCAGCAGGGTTCCATCAAACTGCTCCACCACCACGCTCATGCGGCGACGGTGCGAATCGAACGGCAGCTCACGGTGGCGGGGGCTGCACCGCATCAGGACGCCCGGATCCTGCTGACGTTCGAGCGCCGCCATCAACAGCGCCGCTTCGGTGGGATCGCCGATCGTGCGCAGGCCATCACGCCCCCGCTCCAGATGGGCATTGGAGCAGAGGCAGGCGAACGCCAGCAGACGCTGCTCCGGCAGCGGGCCCGGCTGGGGCAGCCAGAGCGCCTGCACCACCATGCTGTTGCAGGTGAGTGTGCCGGTCTTGTCGCTGCAGATCACGCTCACCGAGCCGAGCGTCTCCACAGCCGAGAGCCTGCGCACCAGCGCCTTCTCACCGGCCATGCGTCGCACGCTGATCGCCAGGGCGAGGCTCACCGTGGGCAGCAACCCCTCCGGCACATTCGCCACCAGGATCCCCATGGCGAACACCAGGCTCTCGATCGGGCCCAAACCCACGAACAGCCAGCTGAGCAGGAAGCTGAGCAGGCCCATCGCCACGGCAATGGTCGTGATCGTGTGCACGATCCGCGCCACCTGGCGCTCCAGGCTGCTGGCGCCCCGCTCAGTGGCCGCCGTGAGCCGCGCCACATGGCCGAACTCCGTGTCGGAACCAGTGGCATAGACCAGCGCCTCTCCGTGACCGGCCGCCACCGTGGCACCCGCCAGCGCCAGGTTCGCCTGCTCCCGCAACGGCAGCTGAACGCGGCTGAGCGGGATCGGCCGGGCATGGCGAGCCACCGGCAGCGATTCGCCGGTGAGAACCGCCAGATCGAGACTGAGCCCGCTGGCCTCCACGAGGCGCGCATCCGCCGGCACCCGATCGCCCTCCTCCAGCCGGATGCGATCACCGGGCACCAGTTCGGCGGCATCGGCCTCCTGCAGCACGCCATCCCGCCAGAGGCGCACCCGCTCCGGCAGGGCCTGCCGCAGAGCCACCAGGGTGCGCTCCGCCTGGTACTCCTGCCAGAACGAGAAGAGGCCGTTGATCAGCACCACCGCCCAGATCGCCCAGCCCAGCTGGGGCATGCCGGCGACAAAGGCCAGGGCGCCGGCCACCCAGAGCAGCAAGGCCATGAAGTGGAGCAGCTGGTCGGCCAGGCGCAGCAACAACGGGCGGTGTTGCTGGGTCGGCAGGCGGTTGGCGCCGCAACGCTCCAGCCGCTCTGCCGCCGCCGCTGAACTGAGCCCTTCCGGCGCGATCTGCAGCACCCGGCAGAGCCCATCCAAGGGAAGCGCCCAGACCGGTTCACTGGCTGTGAACCGGGGCTCGCCAGCAGCGAACTGCATTGCAAGCCCGACTCATTGTCTCATCAGCATAGACGTTTGATCAGCATAGACCGACACACAGAAAGCGGGCACGCCGCAGATTTGCGGCTATAGCGATTCGTTCGATCCGTAAACAGGAAACTAGCGCAAACATAAATCGCCCCAGATTCCCTTTTGTGTCTGACATCTTCGGCGACTACATGCGTTCAATCAGCCGCATCCCTCTGCTCACTCAGGAGGAGGAACTGCACTACGGCCGCCTGGTGCGCAGCTGGCTCGACGGCGACACAGCGAACCCAGGGCTGAAACGGCGCGGCCAACGCGCCATGCAGCGCATGGTGACCGCCAATCTGCGTCTGGTGGTGAGTGTGGTGAGCCGCCATCAACACGCCACACGACTGCGGCGCCTCGAGCCAATCGACCTGGTGCAGGCTGGCAATCTGGGATTGATCCGCGCCGTGGAGCGCTTCGATCCCGCGCGGGGTTATCGCTTCTCCACCTTTGCCTTCTGGTGGATCCGCCAGGCCGTGAATCGCCATATCCAGGAATACAGCGGTGCCATCAGGCTTCCGTATGCACTTCAGGTGCTCTCCAAGCGCTATCAGGCCATGCAGTCGTCATCCGAGCACAGCCTCGACATCCCTGAACTGGCCGAGCGCCTGGGGGCCCAACCGGAACGGGTTCAACAGGTGATCCGCGCCGTGCAGTTCAGCCGGCTGCTGTCGCTCGATCAGTCGCTCGGCGAGGGAGACCCCCAGGGCCTCACCCTGCTCGACACGGTGGGCGGCGGCGATCAGCCGAGGGCAAAAGAGGATTACCACTGGTTGCACGCCCAGATCGGCCAGCTGAGCGCGCTGGAGCAGGAAGTGCTGCTGGCCCGCTACAGCGAGAACGCCCCCTCGGTGGCCAGCCTGGCTGAACGGATGGGGCGCAGTCGGCACCAGATCCAGGCCATTGAAAAACGGGCTCTGCATCGCCTGCGCCAGGTGATTGAGCCCATGCTCAATCCGTGAGCGGCCGGGGCGCCTCTAGGGATGGGAGTCACGGCGCTGCAGGGCCCTGCCATCAGCCACAAATCCGTTGCCAGCCGGCACGAAGGTGCGGGTCGGTTCCGGCGATCGGGATTCCCGCAGCAGCGCCTCCTCCAGCAGAAAGGCACAGAGGTTGGAGACGGAGCGCCCCTCCTCCTCCGAACGACTCAGCAGCGCCTCGTGCACGTGATAACTGAGGGTGATCGAAACCCGGCGAGGCTGACGCTGCAAAACACGAAGACGGTCCGACATTGGATGTACTGCGAACAACCAATTCACAGCATGATGCGAAAGCCAGCACCCGCAAATCCCAAATCCGCAGCGAATGCGATGCACGGCCATCAGAATTCCAAGGCAACAGCTGCTTGCCACCTTCTCGGCCATTGATGAGCCGATCCAAACCGCGGCCGATCGGAGCCCTATCTGCAGGGAATCCGCTGATCTAACGCATCATCCCATATCGAAACTAGCCATCCATTGCTACAAATAGATGTCGCCAATCTGCCTGCCGCCACACTCAGTGCACACTCGCTGATAACAGGAGCGGTGAACCTGTTCACTGTCATGCGCTGCCGAGCCCAGCCGCAATCCATCCAGCCGCAATCCATCTAACCGCAACCCATCTAACCGCAATCCATCCGAACATCACGATCAGCCATGACACCATTGAACGATCGGGATGCGCGCACCCTGGCCGGTGTATTTGCCCATCCCCTGCAGCACAACATCCACTGGCATGATGTGATGCACCTCTGCAACACCATCGGCGGGGATGTGGACGTGCTCCGCGATCAGCGGGTGCGTCTGCGCCTACCGGCGGGGGGGTACCAGATCTGGATGCACTCCCGCTCGCAGCCCGGCCGTGGGGAGCTGCATCACGACGATGTGATGCAGCTGCGCCGCTTTCTGGCCCAAGCCGGTATCACCCCAACAGGTCACAGCAACCCAGGCCCTGCCCCCACCGGCAGTGAGCCGGTTCGGCTGGTGATCCGCATCGATCACCGCCTCGCCGACCTCTATCGCCTGAACGACGACGAGGTTCAGCACACCCACATCCGCCCCCACGGAGTCTGGGGCGGCGATCAGAACCTCAGCCACCGCCATGAGCGGGATATCGCCGGGCAACGCGCCCCTCTCGACAGGGAGTACCTGCAGCACATCAGCACGGCGCTGGAGCAGGCCGATCAGGTGGTGCTGTGCGGCCATGGCCATGGACAGGCCGATGTGGTGCAACTGCTGCTCAAGGAGCTGCGCCAGCACCGGCCGGACCTGCTGCAACGGGTGATCGCCACCGAACGCCTGGATGATCCCGCCCTCAGCGAGAGGCAGCTGCTGCGGCTGGCAACTCAGCACTTCGGCAGCGGAATGCCACGGCTCGGTGCAGCAGAACCGGCACAAAAAAGCTGAAGCGGTGCAAAGCAATCACCAAGCTCGCTATCACAAATGTGGGCAAAGCCAACGCTCTTGTCCAATCACCATACATCTCAAATCATCCATGCAGAACCTTGAGATCCTCGCTGACTTCGACGCTCAGTCCGTCAACGGTGGCCGCGGACGGAAAAACGCCCTCAGTCAAACCAAAGCCAAGGGCCACATCTCCCACGGCGGCTGCACCCCGCCCCAGCCCCCCGTTCCGCCTTGCCAGCCCCACCACGGCATGAGCGGCACCTTCGCCCCCACAACCCAGACCAACACAGCCAACGTGACCGCCAATGGTTACTACGGTGGCGCCTATGTGGGAATCCTGCAGGGCAATCTGGCCCTTGCTGCCTGATCTGGCGATAGCCAACTGATTGGCTGACCCAATACCGGCCGCGGCCTTCTGCCGCGGCCGGCTCCTCTCTCCTCCTACCTGTGCCATGCAAACTCTCTCCGACCGCGAGATGACCGTCCTAGCTGGCGGTTATGCATCGATCAACGTCAATCCCGTGATCAACGTCAACCCAACCATCCAGACCAACACCGGAACGGCCCTGGCGTTTGGTTTTCTTGGTGGCGATGCCTCTGCGGGTGTGGGCCAACTGAACGGGCTGCTCAATGGGCCGCTGCTCGGATCGGGGCAACCGCATGCACTAGCCAACGGAGCGCCTAGCGGTGGGGCACCAACCTGGGCTCCGAAAAAGCTGGCTTCACGCCGTAAAAGAGGCAGCTGAAAACACGCCTAACCATCGCTTCCATCACGTTGCGCTGATTAGACCAGACGGCGGCATCTGCAGCCGTCTGGCGTCCTCTCGGCCTGATGCTCCCTCTGAATCGATCTGTCATGTCTGGGTTTGTGATCACCATCCTCGACGCACGCGACTGCGCCCGTCTGAGCGGCGGCCGACAGTGCGGCACCGCCCTGCCGGAGCGGGTGCAGGACGGCAGATGGCGCGGCCCTGCCCTGAATCGGATGCTGGCCACTCTGATCCGGCTGCTGCGCACCGGTCAGCGCAACATCGATCAGCGCAACATCGCCATCAACATCGCCCTGCATGGCAGTTCGATCCTGAACGCCCAGACGAACGGCCTTTCTCTGCGCCGCAGCGCCTGAACGATGACGGCTTCCACCCTGCCGAGCTGGATGCTCCGGCTGTCACGGGGACTGCAGCAGGCCCCCAGCCGCATGCCCTGTGTGCGACAGATGGCCGAGGAAGACTGCGGTGCCGCCTGCCTGGCGACGGTCTGCATCAGCCATGGTGAGCGGATTCCCCTGCCGATGGTGCGCCATCGCGTCGGCACCAGCGCCAACGGCACCACCCTGCTCGGCCTCAAACGCGGCGCCGAGGCCCTGGGCTTTCAGGCCCGTGCCGTGCGGGCAGATCCCGCACTGCTCGACGAACTCGCATCACTGCCGCTGCCGGTGATCTGTCACTGGCAGGGCTGCCACTGGGTGGTGCTGCACGGCTGGGCCGGCCGCCAGCTGGCCGTGGCGGATCCGGCCCTCGGCCTGCGCCTGCTCGATCGGGCGACATTCCTGGCGGGCTGGACCAATGGCGTGATGCTGCTGCTGGAACCCGATTCGCTTCGGTTTCCAGCGCTCGACGGTGAAGCAGAGGCCTGGATCAAGGGCCGGGGCATCGGTCAGGCCCTGCAGCTGCTGCGGCCGTTCCGCGGCCTGCTGGTCCAGGCCCTGCTGCTCAATCTCACGATCGGGGTGCTGGCTCTGGGGATGCCGCTGGTGATGCAGATCCTCACCGACGACGTGCTCGTGCGTGGCGACAGCAGCCTGTTGCGCAGCCTGGCAATCGGCATCCTCGCCCTCTTCATGCTGCGCTCGCTGCTCGGCCTGCTGCAGGGAGTGCTGGTGGGCCACTTCGGTCAGAAACTGCAGCTGCAGATGGTGTTGCACTACGGCCAGCACCTGCTGCGGCTGCCGCTCACCTATTTCGAGAGCCGCCGCAGCGGTGAGGTGGTGAGCCGCCTCGAAGACATCGACATGCTCAACGACCTGATCGGCAATCTGGTGCTGGGGCTGCCGGGTCAATGCTGCATCGCCCTGATTTCGCTGGTGTGGATGACCCAGTACAACGGCCGGCTGACGTTGGCGGCGCTGCTGGGTTACGTGCTGGTGATCTGCGCCCAGCTGGCCGTGCTGCCGGCCCTGCACCGGCGCACCCAGGCCCTGCTGGTGCAGTCGGCGGAGAACCAGGGCTTTCTGGTGGAGCTGTTCCGCGGCCAGACCCTGCTCAAGACCACCCAGGCCAGTCCGCAGGCCTGGCAGGAATTTCAACGCAACCAGGGCCGGTTGGCGCGGCTGTCCTGGACCATGGGGCTGCTCGATCTCAAGGCGGGCACGGCCGCGGGCTTCCTGGGCAACGTCACCGCGGTGGCGCTGCTCTGGTACGGCAGCAGCTTCGTGCTCAGCCGCGAGCTCAGCATCGGCCAGCTGCTCGCCTTCAACGGCATGGGGGCGAATGTGCTCGGCTTCCTGGCGGCGCTGGGCGCCCTCAGCCAGGAGCTGATCACCTCCCGGTTGGTGATCGCCCGGCTGGACGACGCATTGCAGCACCCCAGCGAGCAGACGCTGGTTCAGGGCCGTGAGGAGGCGGACATTCCCGCCGATGCCGACATCCTCTGTAATGACATCAGCTTTCATCACCCCGGCCGCTGCGCCTTGATGGAGCACCTGCAACTGCGCATCCCCGGCGGCATCACCACGGCGGTGATCGGTGAATCGGGCTGCGGCAAGAGCACCCTCAGCAAGCTGATCGCCGGTCTCTACCCCCTGCAGGAGGGGGCCATCCACTACGGCCCATTCAATGGCCGCGATCTGAGCCTGGAGTGCCTGCGGCGCCAGGTGGTGCTGCTCCCCCAGGACGACACCTTTCTGAACCGCTCGATCCTGGCCAACTTCCAGTTCGCTTACCCCGAGCTGAGCTTTGCCCGCGTGGTGGAGCTGTGCCAGCTCACCCTCGCCGACGACTTCATCCGGCAGCTTCCCGACGGCTATGCCACGGTGCTGGGGGAGTTCGGCGCCAATCTTTCCGGCGGCCAGCGCCAGCGCCTGGCTCTGGCCCGGGCCCTGGCCGGTGATCCACCGGTGCTGCTGCTGGATGAATCCACCTCAGCCCTCGATCCGGTGCTGGAAGCCCAGGTGATGGACCGGCTGCTGGAGCACCGCGCCGGCCGCACCACGATTCTGGTGAGCCACCGGCCTGCGGTGATCCTGCGGGCCAACTGGATCGTGTTCATGGAAAACGGCCAGGTGCGGCGCCAGAGCCCGCCCCAGGAGCTGCGGCAGCACCGCGACCTGGCCCCCTATCTGCAGGCCGCCTGACCCCGTGATGCCGATGCCCCGCGACACTGCCACGCCGGCGATGCCCCCAGCGGCAACCACCACGCCCCCGCCGGCAACCACCGCACCAACGACCGCCACTCTGGCGGCGGCGGCTCCTGCCGACGGCCTGCTGATGCCGGTCTCGGGGGAGGACTTCCTACCGGAACCCGGCTCCTGGACACGGGCCCTGGGGATGCAGCTGCTGGTGCTGCTGCTGCTGGGCGCGGGTGGGCTGACCGTCTGGCCGATGCGCGAGACCGTGCGGGCCAGCGGCGTGGTGCGGCCCGATGGAGAGAACAGCCTGGTGCAGAGCGAGCGGGGCGGCCGACTCACCGCGGTGCTGATTCAACCGAATCAGAGCGTCAAGGCCGGCCAGGTGCTGGCCCGCTTCGATAACCAGCTGCTGGAAGCAGAACGTCGCCAGCTCAACCAGGAGCTGGCCACCCTGGAGGAACAGGCCCGCAAAGCCAGCCAGGAACAGGTGGAGCTGCAAAGCCAGACCACCTCCCTGAGCAGCATGACCCGCTCGATCACCGAAGCGTCACGGCGCGGCGTGGAGCAGGCCCGCACCCAGCTGGCCTATGAGCAGCGGGAAGTGGACCGCTACCGGATGCTGATGGAGAGCGGTGCCGTGCCGCGCAGCCTGGTGGATCAACAGGAAGCCAAGCGCCTGGTGAGCAGCGCCGAGGTGATGAAGGCGATGCAGGGGGTCTCCGAACAACAGGCCCGTGGCGCCACGGAACTGGCCCGGCTGCGGCAGGGCGCTTCCCAGGCCAGCTCGGCGGCCGATGAATTACGCAAGCAGGCCCTGCAGCGCCGGGCGCGCCTCCAGCAGGTGGAACGGGAGCTGCTGCAGGGCACGGTGCGTTCGCCCCTCAGCGGCTCGGTGGTGAGCACGCCGCTGCGCCATGCCGGCCAGGTGCTCGAACCCGGAGCCGTGCTGGCGGTGGTGGCACCCGTGAACCATCGGCTGCGGGTGCAGGCCCAAGTGGCCGCTGATGCGATCAGCCAGGTGCGGCCGGGCCAGCAGGCGACCCTGCGGGTCTCGGCATGCCCCACCAGCGAATTCGGCGTGGTGCCAGCGCGAGTGCGCAGCGTGTCGGCCGACACCCTGCCCGCAGCGGCCACAGCTGAGGCCAGCGCCGTGCGCAGCTACGGCATCGAACTGGATCCAGAACGACGGGAACTCACCAGTGACCAGGGCCGCTGCACCCTGCGCCTGGGTATGGAGGTGCGGGCCGACGTGGTCACCCGCCGCACCACCGTGCTGGCCTTCCTGCTCAACAAGCTGCGGATCAGCGACTGATCCCGCTCCGACCCATGCCCTGAACCGATGCCTGGCGCCCCTTCTCGCCTTCAGCTGGAATCACCGGCCTTCAACGACGGCGATCCGCTGCCGGCGCTCTACACCGCTGAAGGACTCGACCTCTCGCCGCCGCTGCACTGGCGGGGAGAACCACCCCGCACGGCCAGCTTCACCCTCTGGATGGAAGACCCGGATGCCCCCACCGGCACCTGGATCCATTGGGTGTTGTTCAACATTCCCGGGCACCTCCACGCCCTGCCCGCCGGCCTCAACCGCCTGCCCGAGCTGCCCAACGGCGCCCGCCACGGCCGCTGCGGCGGCGTGGCGCATTTCCCCCGACTGGGGTACCAGGGGCCGCAACCGCCGCCGGGCTCACGCCACCACTACTGCTTTCAGCTGTTTGCTCTGGAACACAACCTGCCACTGGAGGCCGGAGCCAGTCCGATGGCGGTGCAGCGCGCGATGCACGGGCACGTGCTCGACCGCACCTGGCTGGTGGGCACCTACGCGTCGGTCTGACCAGGCTGTCAAGCGAGGGGGATTGTGTGCCGCTGCATCGGTGAGCCAGGCAGCCACCGCCGATGGTCGATCCAGCCCCAGTCAGCAGCGCCGCAGGGCCACTCGGATTGCAGCGCCTGCGCCGCAGCCTCTGGCGCCAGGTGGGCGAGCGCCCCGACGGCGAGCTGCCCCGCACGCCCTTCACCCGCTTCTATGCCGCACTGATCGTGTTCAGCTGCGTGTTCGCCGTGCTGAACACCGAAGCCGACAGCGTGCCGCAGCTCGCCCTCAGCTTCGACCGGCTGGACCTGGCGATCAGCCTGCTGTTCCTGCTGGAGTATCTGCTGCGGCTGTGGGTGAGCCCGTTGAGCGGCCGCTACGGCCAGGGCTGGCAGGCCGGCCTGCGCTACCTGGCGAGCCCCTTTGCCCTGATTGATCTGGTGGCCCTGCTGCCCCTGCTGCTGGGCCTGCTCGGCAGCGAGCTCTATCTGGTGCGCCTGCTGCGCTTGCTGCGCATCCTGCGGGTGAGCCGCTCGCGCCGCTTTCGGGAAGCCGTGTTCCGGCTGCGCTACACCTTCAGTGCGAAACGCGCTGACCTGGAGGTCGCGCTGATCTTCACGTCCACCGTGATCCTGATCAGCGCCGTCGGTCTCTACCTGGCAGAGGGGACGCGGCAGCCGGCGCAGTTCGGCTCCATCCCCCGCGCCCTGTGGTGGGCAGTGTGCACCGTCACCACCGTCGGCTACGGCGACGTGGTGCCGCTCACCCTGCCGGGACGGCTGCTCGGGGGCCTCACCGCCCTGGCCGGCATCGCTGCGATCGCCATCCCCACCGGCATCCTGGTGGTGGGCTTCAGCGAAGCGGCCCAGGAACTGGAACGGCGGCGACGCAACGGTGACAGCGCCACCGCTTCCTCCACCCACCAGCCACGCTCGGACAATCCGGTCCACGCTGATCGGGCCGCCACGGCACTCAACCGGGCAGGAGCACCCGGTCGATCACGTGCACCACGCCGTTGGCGC
>JBBASO010000026.1:2702-30798 GCA_040399265.1 Prochlorococcaceae cyanobacterium | reverse complement strand
GGCCAGCCCGCCAGCGGCAAGACCACCCTGGCCAAGGCCCTGGCGCCCCTGCTCACCGAGCCCGGCGAGCCGCCGGCGTTGGTGCTCTCCACCGACGTGATCCGCGCCGAGGTGTTCGGCGACGCGGCGGTGCAGGGCCCCTGGGTGGACATCCAGCAGCGGCTGCACCAGCGCATCCAGGAAGCGGTGGCCGCTGGCATCCCGGTGATCGTGGATGCCACCCATGCACGCCGCGCCTGGCGCCTGGCACTCACCCAGGCGCTGCCGCTGCCGGCGCCCGTGGAGTGGATTGGCTGGTGGCTCTATACCGACCTGCCCACCACCCTGGCCTGGAACACCCGGCGCGAGCGGGCCGTGCCCGTGCCGGTGATCCAGGAGATGGCCGCTGCCCTGGCGGATCCCCACTTCGGGCCATCACGGGCGGAGGGGTTTGCGGCGATCTGTGCCGTGGTGCCTACCCACCACAACGATCTGGCGGCGGTGCTGCAGGCCGAACTGGCCGGACTCGATCAGCGCATTCGCTCGGCCACCAACCGCGAGCGCAAGCTGCAGCGCCACGGCTACTCACGGCTGCTGGATCTGGAGCGGCTGCTGTACCTGATCAAGCTGCTGAGCACCTGGCCGGATCTGGCCGCCAGCGATCCCGCCAGCGCCGGCGAGCTGGCGGCGATCCTCTCGCCCCTGCCCCAGGGCGACCTGGCCGATCGGGCCGCCGCCTTCCTGGGGCGCCTGCATGGGCCCTGCTACGCCGATGCCACGGCGATCCGGGCGGATCTGGCCTGGCTGGAGGCCAATGGCTTCTGCAGCCCCGCCCCGGTGCAAGCGCCGATCCAGCTGGCGCCCGCGCCGCCGGGGCCCATCCATGGCGGGCTGCCGCCCCTGGGCGATGGGCCGGTGTTCCTGCGGGTGCTCACCCTGCTGCGCCACCTGCTGCAGACGCCCTTCGATCGGCCAGCCGAGCGCGGCGCCAACCTGCACGAGCACCTGATCGCCGCCACCGCGGCCATCCCCGGCGGCTACCTGAGCGGCGAAACCGCCACCCTGCGCAAGGACCTCGAAAAGATCCTCACCCCCTACGGCTTCCGCAGCCGCAACGACAACGTGCGCCACGGCTACTGCCTGGGCACGGCGCTGTTCTCTGTGCCGCGGCTGCGCGAACTGCACAACGTGGTGCACCAGGCGGCTGGTCGCCTGGCAGATCCCTCCGCGCACGACCTGCTGGCCGAGCTGGATGAGCGGCTGGGCTGGGCGGGGATCAGTGCTGATGCCCTGCCGCCGGTGCGCAGCTATGCCCGCCACGCGGTGGTGGATACCGCGCTGGTGCGCCGCGACTCCCTGGCCGCACCCCGCCGGGCCGAGGCGATCGAGGCGGCGATCGTGGAGCACCGGCGGGTGCTGTTGCGGCGGTTCGATGGCGTGGGCACGAACCCGGACAGTCCCGCTGGGGAGCTGCGGGTGTGGCCCCTGCAGCTGATCTTCCACAACGTGGGCTGGTATCTGCTGTTTGAAGAGGATCAGATCGGCAGGGAGCAGGGCCTGATCCGCAGTGAACGCCTCGATCGCCTCGCCCTAGGCGCCGGCCAGGGCGACCTGCGGCGCAGCGCAGAGCAAAACCAATCGGCCCTGGCCCGCTTGGAGCGGTTGCTGCACCACAGCGGCGGCATCTTCTTTGGCAGCGATCTGGAGCAGCAGCTGCAGCTGGCCAGTCCGTCGGCCCAGCGGCGCTCCCAGGTTCTGGTGACCCTGCGCTTCTGCTGTGCCCCCTGGGCCTTTGCTTTCATCCGCGAGGGACTGCAGCGCTACCCGATCGAGCACACCCGCTTCTCCCAGCCCCTGCCTGGCGACAGTTGGTGGCATCACCCCAAGGCCCCGCACGTGCTTGAGCCCGGCCCGGCCGGTTCCAGCCACCCCTACCCGGTGGAGCTGGATCTTCCCCCCTGGACCGTGGCCGCCGATATCGACCTGCGCAGCTGGCTGTTCGCCTTTGGCGGCGGCATCCGCATCGAGAGGCCCGACGCCCTGCGCGAAGAGTTGCTGCAGCGCTGTAGGGAGGCGATCGAGGCCAACTGCCAGCCGGAATGCCCGCCAGCCAGTATCAATCTGGGGCGGCCCACCCGGCCCGACTGACAAGGAGCGAATACCAGAGCATTGACTCACCGATGAAATAACAGCAGGCGTTCATCAACATGACAACGAGCATAAACAGTTCGATCCGCGAGGATGAAAACGGCAAGCAGAGCTAGAGCCAGAGAATGGCCAGAGCGCCATCAGCAACTTCTATTGCTGCACCGTAGATTCCAATAAAATGACACTTGGGAACACTTCCCATGCTTCCTCTTTCCGTTGAGCGGGAGACAGCAGTACATCCGATGCATTCGCGCAGCAGCCAACTCCCATCAGGACGAATAGAACCAGAGTTGAGGAGTTGCAACGTGATTTCATGCGCTCAGTTCTGTATACTGCACCATCCCTTTGCCTGATTCTCGCCTCATCCGTCTCTGCTCAGACAATCAGTGAGGCGCAGATGCGTGCCGCAAACCAGGCACGAATGCAGGCAGAAGTGATCAACGGCGGCGGCAGTCAGTACTCACCTGCCAACTGCATGCATCAAGGTGGCGGCGGCAGCTGCCTTGAATCGAATACATCTCTTGGCTTTCGGCTCCGGTTTCTTGGGGGGCCTGCAGGCTGGGCGGCCAGACGTGAGCCAGCAACGATCGAAACCGTCGTGCTTGTGTCCCCAGACGGAGATCTGGTGAAGGTCGAATACAACGGACCTGTGCGGACAGACCCCAATCCCTGAACAATCTATTTTAACTCACAACAAATAGCATATATTGCAAGTCTAAGACTGAGTGGCGCGAGGAACGAGATGAAGAGAGATCAAACAGATCTACAGCGATCGGACCGATGAAGACCTGGCTTACGCAGAAGACAAACACGTCAAACCACTCTGAGATCGCGGGAAAACCAGAAAAATCAAAAGAAGAGATGAAACCCTCTATCAGGAACATCTGGACCGACAAAAGAAATCTTGTAGATGGGCGGCACATGGCGGGAGTCAACGCGACCAGGAGGATCCAAGCAAGAGACCTGCGGTCTGCCGAATCGAGGGGCCGTCAGACAGTTCAGCGCAAACAAAAAGATCTAGCAGCTCGACTTGATGGCGAAACAAGATAGGAGCTGAAAATCCAGAAAGCCTTCTCTAATAATTTACTGCCAATGCGTGAACCCGCCATTGCTTTTGCTCGGCTGCGTGTAACTTTCCAAAAATCAATGACACATGGTATTTCTTGATGATCAATACACCAAAGACGCACATGCCAATGAGAGCATACCAAGCTGAGTCTGCGCGATGACTCACAGCGAAACGCTGGCCAAATATCTGCTCAATCAGCTCTGATTTTTTCCGGTAAAATGACCATCATGAGCGGAGATTCCTTAGGATTCTTCCTCGCACGAAAGGCACTGCGATCGAAGTTATGTCATGCGGATCTTGCTTGACTTTTGATTTCTCTCTCTAAAGTGTTCAGCATCATGGCAACAGCAAGGTCATCTCTAGTGAGATGCCCAATGATCAGGTTGAGGATATCGGTTTCGATCCTACCGCTGCCCACATGCCCCAGGTCGAACAAACAATCCCTGCCATGGCGGTCACTCACCACCAGAGCCCGAGCGTGCCATTGCAGGGCCTGCTGGCAAGTCTGGAACTGCCAGCTCCTGTGCATGTGGTGCTCGTCTGTCAGGTCCCACTCTCTGAGCTCCACTAGGAACAACTGCAATTCCCATGGATCCACATCAGTGTGGACAATCGGCACAGAGTTGATCATATCAGGAGACATTCTATCATGAATCACTGCATACTAAAGCCGAAGAAGCTACTTCCAGTATCAAGTCCGTCATGGCGGATTCTATCTCGTGCGCGATTGTATTCAGCTCTGGAAAATCAGTGAGATGCCGCAGCATATCGACAGGCCTGATCATGCCAATCCTGGTTTGGCCGGATACTGTATAGACAGAGATCCGGCAGGAAAGAGCCATACTCAAGGACATATCAAGTTGAAGAACCTTCGCTGCCTGATGAGGATTGCAGAGCTCGAAGACACGACAGCACTCTGGAAAACTGATGTTTTTGCTGCGCAGTGTTGCCGCAAGATCATGAACAGCCAGCAATCCAAAATCATGACTCGCCACAGCAGACTTCAGATCGGAGCAGACCTCTTCAAATGATTTGGTTGTTTCCCGAATAACAAATGGCTTCATCGCATGTTCAAGGGTTGCCGGTCATGCCGTCTGCTGTGGTCTTAGCTAGGTAGACAGCCGGTGGATGGCGCTCAGGCCTCCATCACGCCATTCCTCTGCAGCGCCACCTCAAAATCTTTGTCACAGCAAGCCCTCTCCTGAAGTCAAGATTCATGGAGCCGCCACCACAACGTGCAGCGATGTGCAGCGATGTGCCGATGATGAAAAAATGATCCAGCTCAAGACACTCATCCAGTGAAACAAACCAGTTGGTTCGATCGTTTTTCCAAGCTTTCTGCACGTACAGCGGGCCGATCTGCAACATTCACGATTGCCTGCCTCTCTGTCATCGCCTGGATCATGACAGGTCCCCTTTTTGATTACAGCGACACTTGGCAGCTGGCTATTAACACAGCAACAACCATCATCACCTTTCTGATGGTCTTCCTGATTCAGCATACTCAGAACATCGATTCACAAGCTGTACAGATCAAGCTAGATGAGTTAATCAGAGCTACTAAAGGCGCCCATAATGCCCTTCTAGACCTTGAGGAAATGACCGAGAAGCAGCTCGATGAGATCAGAGGCAAATATGAAACGCTGGCCAAAATCGCCAAGTTAAAACCACGGACCGAGGTAGACGATACAGGAAGTCCAGATGTGGGGATTCAGGAGGAAGAATAAACAGATTGCTACTTTACTGCGATTAGATCAAGGCACTATAAGGAGCGATCCTGATTCTGGGAGGCAATGACAGCCGCACGGTTCGGACGCACAAAGTGTGGATCCCACTGCGATCCAAACCCCACCCCACCAGCACCGACCTCCTTCGTGATCCACACATTGCCTTGCAAATCCTCTGCAACCGTGATTTGGCTTCCAAGATGCCTGGATACTGTTTCATTGAACGCCTGCAACAGACACCATCCATCTGGAACCTCAGATGACCCGCGTTCACGAACATTGCGAAAATAAAGAGTGCTGTCAAAGCAAAGCCCAGCCTTGGCTGCCTTGACTTCTGTATACCAATTTCCGTGCCCGTCTGATTGCATGGGATGGTCCAGGGCATCCCTACGAATGGTGGAGCCCATGCTCAGATGGCCTTGCTTCTCGAACACGACTCAGTGCGAAGGGAAGTCAAATTCCAGACCGGCAGAGTGATGCAATACGCCACAGATACGCGGATTTTGCCAATAAATCTTGATCTATCTGACAACCCTTGCTATAGCAGAGATTCGGCCCAACTGAACAGCATTTGGGGCATGCCCATTGGCCAGCCAAGGCAACGGATGCTGCCGAGATCACTAAGGTCAAAGGAACCCTCAGGGTAGTCCTCTCTATGCAGCTGAATCTCCACTCACTCTTTCGCAGACTTCGCGCTGTTGCCATTGCCCTCCTGGCACCGATCGCCATCATGAGCTCACTCATGTTGAGCCTTCAACCAGCGATGGCCATGGTCAGCCATCCTTCCCTTACCACCAACACATTTGCAACCATGTCTAACAAATCTGATGCCGCTGCCAAAGATGCAGAAGGCAAGCTTGAATCCGCCTATGGCGACCTCACCGACGACAAAGGCCATCAGCTCAAGGGCAAGGCCAAGCAGGTTCAGGCTTCCGCGATGAATGTCGCCGAGGACGTCAAGCAAGTCGCTCGCTCAGCCGGCAAAAAGATTGCCGATGCTACTGGCCAAAAGTGAGTGCCAGATCTGAATCCTGCGGGCATCGCTGTTACCAGCGATGCCCTTTCTGATCACCTCGTGCGGAGCGAATAAAATGCTGGAAACGCTTGCGGTTCTTCTGATCATTCTTTGGCTGCTGGGCCTTGTCACCTCTTATACGTTGGGTGGCCTGATTCATGTCTTGCTGCTCATCGCCGTTGTCGCGATTGCGCTGAGGTTGATCAGCGGTCGTCGCGTCTGATCTTGAAGTTACCGCTCAGTCAGCCCGAGACATGCACGGCCATCGCCACCATGGATCGCGCCAACGCGTAAGGATTGAGGATCATCACAGCGCTCGCCATTACGATCCGAGGCCTGCTGTAGCGCCTGTTGGGCAAACCGGCCCTCAGTGGCTTCAGAGGAAGTCTGCTGCAGTCCTGCTGCTGGTGAGGGCCTGTCAGCTGCGCCCAGCCTTAGCTTGAAAACCTCCTTCAGGTTGCTGGATGTTGATCGGTTGGCTGGAGGTATCGCTGCTGGTGCGCTGGCTGGTGGGCTGGTCCCTGGCCCTGAGCCTGCCGCTGCTTCCGGCTTGCACACCGCTGCAACGGCGAACGGTGTCCGTGTTGATCCCAGCCCGCAACGAGGCTGCCACCCTGCCCCACCTGCTGGCAGCCCTCAGCCGTCAGATCCTCAGGCCTGATGAAGTGATTGTGGTCGACGACCACTCCAGCGACAGCACGGGCGCCATCGCCAGACAGGCCGCCGACACGCTGCCGATCGCGGTGATCCAGCCGCCTCCCCTGCCCGAGGGTTGGTGCGGCAAAACCTGGGCTCTCCACCATGGTGTTCAGGCCAGCCATGGGGAGGTGCTGGTCTTTCTCGATGCCGATACCGAGCCGGCCCCGCAGTTCCTGCAGCGGCTGCTCGCCCAGCATGAACAGCGAGGAGGGTTGCTGTCGGTCCAGCCATATCACCGCACCGAGAAACCCTATGAGCAGCTGTCGCTGCTCTTCAACCTGGTGGGACTGATGGCCGTTCCGATGGGGCCAGCCTGCGGCGTGGCCTTCGGGCCGGCGATGGTGAGCACGCGTGCCGACTACGCGCGGGCCGGCGGCCATGAGGCGGTCGCCGACAAGGTTGTCGAAGACTGGTTCCTGGCGCATTGCTACGAACAGGCTGGCCTGCCCGTGGGCGCCTGGCTGGGCGGTGAATCGATCGCCTACCGCATGTATCCCGGCGGTTTGGCCGACATGGTGGACGGCTTCGATAAGAATTTCGCCACCGCCGCTGGAGAGGTGCGCTGGCCCTGGATGCTGGCGGTGCTGCTTTGGCTGTCGGGGCTGTTCTGGGCCGCCTGGTGCTTGCCGGCTGCCCTGTTGGGCTGGCCACTGGTGGGCACCCATGCGATCGGTCCGAACGCCGTGATCTATGGCGCCTATGCCATGCAGTTGCTGCTCCTGAGCCGCCGGGTGGGGCGCTTCCGCTGGATCAACCTGATTTTCCCGATCCCGGTGCTGTTCTTTCTGGGGGTCTTCGTTCTGGCGATCTTCAACCTCGAGCGTGGGGAGGTGGAATGGAAGGGCCGTCGATTCAGAACCCGCTGAGCGGGTCGGAGTTGGTAACGGCCGCACCGGGGCCTTGAACGGTGAAGAAACGCCCTGCCAGCAGGAGCAGCAGCGACACCGGAAGCACGAACGGGATCAGCCCGGGCAGCGGCCGCCAGCCATCGAGCAGGCAGATCGCCACCACGAACCCGAGCAGGACTATCCCCTGATCCTGCCCGCGAACTGAGGTCGCAACCACAGCGACACATAGACCAGGCTCACCAGCACGGGCACCTCAATCAGGGGGCCGATCACGCCGGCCAGGGCCTGCTGGGAGCTCACCCCCCAGATGCTGATGCACACGGCGATCGCCAGTTCGAAGTTGTTGCCGGCTGCCGTGAACGCCAGGGCCGAGGTGCGTGGGTAGTCGAGGCCGCTTGCCTTGCCCACCGCGAAGGCGATGCTCCACATCAGCACGAAGTAGAGCAGCAACGGGATGGCCACCTTGATCACCTGAACCGGATCCGAGGTGATCGCCTGACCCTGCAGGGCGAACATCACCACAATCGTGAAGAGCAGGCCATAGAGAGCCAAGGGCCCGATCCGCGGCAGGAAAACCTGCTCATACCAGCGAGGCCCCTTGAGGCGCACGCCGATCACACGGGTGAGGAAACCGGCCACCAGCGGAATCCCAAGAAAGATCAGCACCGCCCGGGCAATCTCCCCGAACGAAAAGCGCACAATCTGCGTGTCGAGCCCCAGCCAGGCTGGAAGAATCTGCAGGTAGAAGGTGCCCAGCAGGGCATAGATCAACACCTGCAGGATCGAATTGATCGCCACCAGCAGGGCTGCCGCTTCCCGGTTCCCCTGGGCCAGATCGATCCAAATCAGCACCATGGCGATGCAGGGGGCGATGCCGATCAGGATCAGCCCGGTGCGGAACGCCGGTTGCTCGGGAAGAAACAACCAGGCCAAGCTGAACATCAGCAGCGGTCCCAGCCCCCAGGTGAGCCCCAGGGTGAGCGTCAGCAGGCGCCGATCGCGGGCCATGGAGCCGAGTTCGCCGTAGCGCACCTTGGCCAGCACCGGATACATCATCAGCAGCAGGCCGGCGGCGATGGGCAGGGAGGTGTGATCCACCTGCACCGAACTCAGCAGCGCCTGCAGGCCGGGCACGAGGCGCCCCAACAGCAGGCCTGCGGCCATCGCCAGCAGGATCCACACCGGCAGCAGCCGATCGAGCCAGGAGAGATGGACGAGCACAGGGCTCTGCTGGGCAGCGCGGGCGGGACGAAGGGTGCCTGGATCGGGCATGGGGCCTCAGGAGCAGGGAGTCACAGGGGACTGACAGGTGGCGGCAAACTGGCTCAGCCAGTTGCGCAGCCGCAGCAGGGCGGAAGGGCTCCTGGTGGACTGCGGCCGACGTGATGGTGTTGCAGGCAAGCAACGGAATCAACAGGCATCTCAACAAAACGAGCGCCAAAAGCGCCATCAAAAGCGTGGTGCGTCAAATGCCTGCCGCTCAGCAGCAGGGCAAGGAGCTGTCCGCGGGGGAGGGCGATCCTCTCACCGGCTCCAGGAACGTCCTCAAGGGGGTGGTTCAATTCCTCGGCGCGCTGCTCATCACGACCGGTATCAACGCTGCGGTGACGTTGATGAACTCCGGTCTTTCGCTGCCGTGCTCGTCCTTTTTGAGCGGCAGGGATGTCTGGTTCGTGATGGCGCTGCCGGTGTTCCACAAGACACTGCTGGACTGCCATGCCTGGGAAGCGGCCGGCACGCTGGGGCTTCTGAATGATCCGCTCCTTGCAGCAAGTCTGCGCGCCAGCCAGGTTCACAGTAGCCAGGTCATGAACGATCACCACCGGTAGCAGCAGACCATGGCGATCGAGAGACGACAGATCCCCCAATCAAGGCAAGGCTTGGGATGCTTCGCCAAGGCAATCGTGATGACGCGCAGCCCCGATGCCGACAGGCAAGAGCAATCTCACTTCTGCAGCCGATCTGCTGCATGAGCAGACCCTCAACTCCGAGAAGTCCATCATGGATAGACATTCACCAATGCTCTTATTCATCCAGGCCAGCCTAAAACGATCCTAAAACTGCCGTGCCCAAAACTGCCGTAGAGAAGCGACACCGCAACGAACGAGCTGCTTTGCTGTCTTGTCATGGTGACACAAACCGAAACCCTGAACAAGGAAAATCCTCGTCATGTCTCTAGTCTCTCTTGTGATCACTCTCATCGTCGTGGGAGTTCTGCTGTGGCTGATCAATAATTACATGCCAATGGATGTCAAGATCAAAGGCATCTTGAACATAGTGGTCGTCGTCGCGGTCGTACTATGGCTTCTTAACTTGCTGGGACTGATGGACTCCCTGCGTGGCATCCGAGTCGGCAAGTAGTCGTTACCAACAGCCGTCGCTCAAGTCAACCGGCAATGGATTTGTCACATTGCATGGAAAGTCTCGCCATGGTGGCTAACAAGGCCATCTTCAAGATTCATCGCCGCTCTGCTGCAGTGCTCTCGAAGCAGAGCCTTTCCAGTGGGTGCCAAAATCAAGGCTGCGAAAGCATTCCGCGGATTGTGGGCCAGAACATCACCACACTGGTGATGATCAACAGCCACACCGCCAAGTAGCAGAGCATGAAGTACAGGTCGCCAAGCGTGCTGGTCTTGTGCTGATTTTGGCGGAATGCGCTGATTTTGGCGGACTGCAATGAAGATTGTGCTGAGCGCGCCTGCGCTCCCATTTTTCAGCCCAGCTGGCCTCGGTAGCGGTTATGGCCGCGAGGGCGAATAGGGCGATCACCAGCGCGGCGGTGGTGCCCACGCCGATGTCGATCGACGGCGTTCAGCCGCAGTTGACCCAGGCCAGTCGGGTCACCAAAACACAGGGCAAGGAAAGGATTGAAGCGCCGGGTCCACCCTCACCAGGGTGAGATTGACCAGCTCCGCCTGGGCGGGCAGCAGCCGATCGAAGGGATCCCGGTGCACCATCGGGTGGCGACCGGCCAGCAGGCCATGTCCAACACAATCGGCAGCAGCTCAAGGCCCTGGCCTGTGGCGCCTAACCTCCTTCCGACATGGCCGGCGACGCACCTCTCCCACCCCACCAGCGGCCGCTCTGGCGCCACCAGATGGCCGAGGCCCTGGCCGCCATCCCCGCCGACCGGCGACGCCGGCTGCGACCGCTTCAGCCCGCCACCGGCGGTGCCGCCCTGCTGCACGACGGCGGCGCACCCCTGCTCGATCTGGCCAGCAACGACTATCTGGGTCTGAGCCGCCACTCTGCCGTGGTGGCTGCGGCCCGCTCCAGCGCCGCCAGCGAGGGCGTGGGCGCCGGCGCCTCCCGCCTGGTGAGCGGCAGCCGCCCCGTGCATGCCGCCCTGGAAGAAAACCTGGCGACCTGGCTGGGGCGGGAGCGGGTGCTGCTGTTCCCGAGCGGCTTCCAGGCCAATCTCGCCGCCGTGCAGGCCCTCGCCGACCGCCACACACTGGTGCTGGCCGACCGGCTGATCCACCAGTCGCTGCTCAGCGGCGTGCGCTGCAGCGGCGCCCGCCTGCTGCGCTTCCGCCACAACGACCTCGCCCATCTGGAGGAGCTGCTGCTGAAGGTCCGCCGGCAAGAGCCCCAGCGGCCTGTGCTGGTGCTGAGCGAAAGCCTGTTCTCGATGCAGGGCACCAGCGTGGATGCGGCTGCCCTGGTGGCCCTCGGCGAGCGGCATGACGCGCCGGTGCTGCTCGACGAAGCCCATGCGCTCGGGGTGCTTGGCCCGGGCGGACGCGGGGTGGGCCATGGCCTCCAGGGCATCGCCCTGCTGAGCGGCACCTTCGGCAAGGCCTTCGGCAGCGGCGGGGCCTTTCTGGCGGGCGATCACCTGGTGATGGAGTGGCTGCTACAGAGCAGCGGCGCCTTCCGGTACACCACCGCGCTAGCGCCCCCCCTGGCGGCCGCCGCCCTGGCAGCCCTGGCGCTGCTGCGGGAGCGGGAAGCGGCGGGCGATCCGGCCGGCCCCGCCCTGCTGCGGCGGGCGGCACGCTGGCGCGAGGGCCTGGCGGCAGCCGGCTGGCCCCGCCCCCCGGGCAACGGGCCGATCCTGCCCCTGCTGGTCGGGGACGACGGCCTGGCGCTGGCGTTGCAGGAGCGGCTGGCGCGGGCGGGGCTGCTGGTGGTGGCGATCCGTCCACCCACGGTGCCTGCGGGCACGGCCCGGCTGCGCCTGGTGCTGCGTCAGGATCTGCCAGTGGGCAGCCTGGCGCGGCTGCTGCACGCCCTCGGCCCGCCACCTCCGCCCGTGACGCACCTCCACCCGTGACCGTCTCGATCCTCGCCATGCACGGCTGGGCCGGCGACAGCCGCGGCTGGGAGCCCTTCGCGACCGCGGCCGCGGCGTGTGGCTGGTCGTGGCACGGCCCCGACCGCGGCTACAGCACGCTGCCGGCCCGGGATGCCGGCTGGGATCCGGCTGGCCGCCGTCGGGTGGTCGTGGCCCATTCGCTCGGCCCCCATCTGCTGCCGGCGGCCGTGCTGGCCGAAGCCGAAGCCATTGTGCTGCTGGCCAGTTTCGGTCGCTTCATCCCACCAGGCCGCGACGGCCGGCGGCTGGAGGAAGCCCTGGCTGGCATGACGGCCGCCCTGGCCGGCGGCGATGCCGAAGCGATGCTGAGCCGCTTTCTGGCGGAGGCGGCCGCCCCCCAGCCCCTCAGCCGGCTCCACGGCACGCTCATCGACAGCCCCCTCAGCCCAGCGGGGCGCCGCCTGCTGCTGGCGGATCTGGAGGTGCTGGCTGCCAGCCGTAGCCTGCCCGCCGCCCTGCCATCGGCGATTCCCTGCCTGATCGTGGAGGCCGGCGACGACCGGATCGTGGCTCCCCAGGCACGCCAGCTGCTGCGGCTGGAGCGCCCCGACGCCACCGTGCTCACCTATCCCGATGCCGGCCACTGCCTGCTCGATACACCGGTGGTGCAGGACGTGATGACATGGATCGCCAGCCTCTGACCGACCAGCCCGCCACCCTGTTCAGCGCGCGGGTGCGCTCCAGTTTCGGGCGCCGGGCGCCGTTCTACGGGGAACAGGCCAGCCTGCAGCGCGCTGTGGCCTGGCGGCTGGCCCATCACCTGGCGCCCCTGCCGCTGCCGCAGGGCGCCCGCGCCGATCTGGGGGCGGGTACAGGCCTGCTCGGCCAGGCCCTGCAGGCCCAGCGGGCCGGCGCCGACCTGCTGCAACTCGATCTCTGCCCGGAGCTGCTGGCCCGCAACCCCCTTGCCGCAACAGGCGGCCAGCGCGTCTGGGATCTGGAACGGGGCCTGCCCGCAGAGCTGGGCAACGCCAGCCTGCTCTGCTCGAGCTTCGCCCTCCAATGGCTGGCGGATCCCCCTCTGCAACTGCGCCGCTGGTGCCGCAGCCTGGCCCCCGGCGGCTGGCTGGCCCTGGCGGTTCCAACGGCCGGCTGTTTTCCCGAATGGCAGCTGGCGGCGGCGCGCGCCGCGGTGGCCTGCACGGCCCTGCCGCTGCCTGAGGCGGCCAGCCTGGAGAGCGTGGCCCACCAGGAGCTCCAGCCGATGCGACTGGAGCGGCTGCGCTTCAGCCGCCGCGCTGGCGATGGCCGTCACTTCCTGCGCAGCCTGCGCAGCCTCGGGGCGAGCCCCTCACCCCTGCCGCCCCTGGGCACGCCGCAACTGCGCCGGCTGCTGCAGCATTGGCCAGCGGGAGAACGGATCACATGGGAGCTGCTGGTGTTGGTGGGTCAGCGGTGCTGATGCCCCGAAGGCTGGTGGTGTGCGGCACCGACACCGACGTGGGCAAGACCGTGGTGAGCGCCTGGCTGGTGCAGGGACTGACAGCCCGCTACTGGAAACCGGTGCAGAGTGGCCTGGCCGATGGCGGCGACCGCAGCACGGTGGCCAGCCTGCTGAAGCTGCCGGCAGAGCGGCTGCTGCCGGAGGTCTACCGGCTGAGCGAGCCTCTCTCGCCCCACTGGGCCGCCGAGCGGGACGGGCTGACGATCGAGCCCGAGCGCCTGCACCTGCCGCCGGGGGATGGTCCCCTGGTGGTCGAGACCGCTGGCGGGGTGCTGGTGCCCCTCCGCCGCGACTGGCTGCAGATCCAGCAGCTGCAGCGTTGGCAGCTGCCGGTGGTGCTGGTGGCCCGCAGTGGGCTCGGCACGCTCAACCACACCCTGCTGACGCTGGAGGCCCTCCGACACCGTGCCATCCCCGTGCTGGGGCTGGTGCTCAACGGTCCGCCCCACGCCGACAACCCCCGCACCCTGGCCGCTCTGGGAACGGTGCCGGTGCTGGCCGAGCTGCCGCCCCTGCAGCCGCTTGCTGCCGCCGCCCTGGCGGAGCAGTGGCAGCGGCAGGGCATGGATCGGCACTGGCCGGCAGCGGGCAGCCCCTGAAGCGCCGACCATCTCTGCTGCCCTGCCTAGAGTCGATGCCACCCTGTGATCCGGGCCGTCATGAACCGGCGTGATGCGCTGATCAGCACGGCCGTGTTGCTGCTCTGCAGCGGCATCCTGGTGCTGTTCACCGATGTGGAGCTGCGCCTGGTGCGCTGGGTGACCTGCGGCCCGCTGGCCACCCCTGCGGCCCGCGGCGCCGTCAGCTGTGCTGACGGACGTTGAGCGGACAGCGGCCCGACAGCCTGGCGACGTTGCCTCTCGCCACCACCAGGGGGAACGATCGTTGCCGGAGTTGTTCATGCTGCTCCCAATCCTGCCAACCGCGTTCGGTTCTGCCCACCAGGCCTGGCAAGCGCGCTTGGCAGACCGGGCTCAGTGAACCAAGACCAGCAAATTGAGCTCATGGGCCGGCCAGGATCGCCGCCTCCGCATCAGCCCGCGACAAGCCGTAGGGGAAATGGCGCTCCGAGGTCTGGCCGCCGGCATGCCAATGCACCGTGAGTTCCTCCACCTCCAGCTCGATCCGGGCGCTCCACTCCGGGCGATGAAGGTCCCAGATGCAGGCATTGTCGCGGCGCTGCTGGGCGCCGAGTTGGCGCAGCCAGGCCTCCAGTGCCGGCAGAGGGTGGTTGTAGAGGGGAGTCTGGAGATCGGGAAGCTCGCCCATGCCATTCCGCTTCTGTTGGCAGCTTCTCAGCCCGCGGGCCACCAGCTGGGCCAGGTGCTGAGCTCGGCACCCCGCGCCAGTGCCACTCCCACACCGATCACCAGGCTGAACACCAGCGCAAGCGCCAGCAACAGCAGTGCCAGCCACTCGCCGCCGGAGAGGGCGCGCCGCACCGCATCAGCCCCCGGCGAAGCGGTCAGCGGTGCCGGAAAGACGACGGGATCGGGCAGCGCACGGGCCGCGGCGGCAAGGGCCGCCAGCCGCCGTTCCCCGTCGTAGCGGCGGCGGCTCTGCGGATCGATCAGCACCGCATAGGCCTGGCGCAGCTGCTGGAAGGCCTGCTCTGCTTCGTCCGCCGGCAGGCGGGTGGTGTCGGGATGGAAGCACTTGCTGAGACGGCGGAAGGCCTGACGCAGCTCCTCGGGAGAGGCGGAGGGCTGCAGGCCGAGCCGCGTGTAATGGTCGGTGGCCGCGGCCGCTCCCGGGGCGGAACCAGCGCTGGCGTCGCCGGGGGAGCGGCTGGAAGCGCGGCCAGGATCGTGGCTGGAGGGGTGGCTGGGGCTGGCCAACGCTGAGGAGCCGGGGCTTTCCACACCGGATCCTAGGAAAGATGACCGATCAGCCCGCCGGATGGTGTCAACCCCCAGCAGCGAAGCACCCCAGGCCCTCTGGCAGCAGCTGGGCTGGCAGCCCGACCCCGGCCAGCTGCAGCAGCTGGTGATGCTGCAGCAGCAACTGCGCCAGTGGAACAGCCGCCTCAACCTCACCCGGCTGGTGGAGGGTGATGACTACTGGATCGCCCAGGTGTTCGACAGCCTCTGGCCGCTGCTGCCACTGCTGCAGGGCGAGCAGGCCCACGCCCGGCTGCGCCTGATCGACGTCGGCACCGGCGGCGGTTTTCCCGGCCTGGCGGCCGCCATCGCCCTGCCCGAAGCCTCGCTCACCCTGGTGGATTCAGTGGGACGCAAAGTGGAAGCGGTACAGGCCATGGCGGCGACCCTGGGCCTGACAAACCGGCTCAGCCTGCGCTGCGAGCGGATCGAGCGAAGCGGCCAGAACCGCGACTGCCGCGGCCGCTTCGACTGGGCGCTGGCCCGGGCCGTGGCCGCCGCCCCGGTGGTGGCCGAATACCTGGTGCCCCTGCTGGCCCCCGGGGGCCGGGCCCTGCTGTATCGCGGCCAGTGGACCAGCGACGACCAGCAGGCCCTGGAGCGGGCGCTCCTGCCGCTGCAGGCCCGGCTGGAGAGCTGCCGGCGCCTCGATCTGCCGGCCGGTCGGGGGGTGCGGCACGCCCTCGTACTGGCGCCCGACGGGCCCTGCCCGCGGCAGTACCCGCGGGCCGTGGGCCTGCCTGCCAAGCAACCGCTGGGGGGCGCCTCGGCGCCAGGGGGGCCTACTCCGCCATCAGCCTGCTGACAGCGGCACCGCCCAGCCGCTGGCGCAGCTCGCGCAGGATCGGCGGAATGCGCTCAGCCCAGGGGCTGGCGGCCAGCACAGCACGCAGCTCCACCTCGCTCACCTCGCCGTCGAAGCGATCGGCATTGGCACCAGGAAACCAGTGGCCGCCGTTGCCCAGCAGCCCGTAGCGGGACCGGGCGAAGCTCTCCAGATCCCAGGCCTGCAGCAGATTGTGCAGCCAGAGCAGCACCGGCAGATTGATCTGCCCGGGCGTGTCCGGCCAGGCGGGCAGCCCCTGCTCCCAACTGGCCAGCCAGTCGTCGCCGAGAGCCTCACGGCAGGCCTGCTCCAGCCGCTCCAGGATCGGCGGCAGCAGCCTCGGTGCCTGATCGAGCAGCGCCACGGCCTCAAGATGGCGCGCGAGGTCGGCGGGCCGGGCCGCGCCGACGCTGAGGGTGTGCACCGCCGGCTCGCCACCGGCGAGGCGGGCATGCAGACAGAACAGATCGTTGAACACGATCGGATGGAGTGGATCACACAGCTCCAGCAGGCGCGCTGAAGGCGTATGCAGGTGACCACCTTTATCGGTGGGGCTTATCACGAACACCCCCATATCGTGGGCGGCGGCGAGGGCCAGAGCCTCCTGGTTCTGCTGCTGAATGTAATACCAATGCAGATTTAGATAATCGAAAGCATCGGTGGCGATCGTCTCCAGAATCAGGGGCAGCGGCGCGTGGGTGGAGAAGCCCACCGCGCCGATACGACCCTGGCGCTGCCAGCGGCGCGCCACCGCCAGGCAACCGCCGGGGCGCAGGGTCTGCTCCAGGTGCTCGCTGCGGTTGAGGCCATGAATGGCGAGCAGATCGATCCGCTCCACCCCCAGCCGCTCGAAGCTGGTGGCCAGTTCGGCCTCGAAGGCGGCAGCATCGGTCTGGGGGGGCACTTTGGTCTGCAGAATCCGCTGGGGGTCGGGCACCGCAGCCAGCAGCCAGCCGAGCTGACGTTCACTGCTGCCGTAATGGCGCGCGGTCTCGATGTGATGCAGCCCGGCGGCGACAGCCCGCTCCAGGAGCTCCTGCAGGTTGCGCTGGCTGTCGGCTTCGATCTGATCGGCGGGCAGATCGCTCCAGCTCTGCTGAAAGCGCATGCCGCCCAGAGACAGCAAGGGCATCGCCAGCCCGGTGCGCCCGAACCGGCGGGTGGGTATCGCCATCAGCCGGTCTGGGGCCGGGGCAGCGTTCGCTTCAGCCGTGCCGGACTGGGCAACCCCAGGGGGTGAATGTCCTGCCCTGCCAGCTGAGCCGCCAGCTCAGGCAGCTGCCCGTACTCCACCCAGTGGATGCAATCGACCGGGCAGGTGTCGATCGCCTCCTGAATCCGCTCGGTGCTGTCGCCGTCCTGACGGATCGCCCGGGAACGCCCCCACTCCTGTTCCACCACGAAGGTGTTGGTGGCCACGTGGGCGCAGTAACGGCAGCCGATGCACACGGCCTCATCAACCCACACGGCCTTCTGCCGCAGGGCGCCAGCGAGCACAGGCGCCAGTCCGATCGGACTGCCGGTCTGTTCGGCGGATGTGCTGAAGGCCAGAGCCGGATTCACCACAGCGCTGTGCTCCACCTCAGGCCCAGCGGGTCACCACCAGCTCGATCGTGCCGTCCTGGGTCTCGGTCTGGGAGGCCACCGCAAAACCCTCAGCGGCAGAGGCGGCCAGCACGCTGTGCAAGGCATAACGCTGGCTGAGGCGGGCCAGGAAGCGCTCCACCGGCGCGGGCTGCTGCCAGAGCTCCAGGTCGGTCACCAGTTCGTAGCACCCCGTGTTCTCATTCAGCCGGAAGCCGATGTCGGCGCCGTTGGCCTGGGCAATGGCGAGCTCAGCGATCTCATGCTGGCCGCGGTAGCCCCGCACGCTCAGCTCACCCTCGCGGGGCTCATGGCCCAGATCAGCGAGGGCGGTGAGCAGGGCGGCGCGGTCGCGCAGCTCGGTCTTCACGGTGCTGAAGTGGGACATGACGGTCTGACGGCGGAGGTGGTGGATTTCAGGCGGGCAGGGTGGTCCGGACGGCCGACTGGAGCTCGCTGCCGGTCTGCAGGACGGGCTGCTGGAACGCCTCGGCGGTGGGTCGGCGCTGCTGCACACAGCCCAGGCGGGTTTCGATCCCCTCGGTGAGCTGCTCGCAGGCCGATCCCTGAACCCCTTCGACCAGTTCCTCGACCCGGCCATCAGGCCGGATGCGGAAGCGGATGGTTTGCTGTGCCATCCCTGGGTGCGCATGGGATTAGCGGATGCTAGCCGCGTTGCAGCGCGGCTGGGCGAGGCTCAGATCAACAGGCCTTCGTCCACCAGAGTCTGGAGGCGCTCCAGCACCTCGGGCTGCTCCAGCTGCTCCAAGGCCAGACGGGCCTCGTCGCGGACCCCCGATTCACCGTCGTGAAGCATCGTCTGCACGAGCGCCTCCACCACATCCCGTTGCCTGGGCTCCACCAGGTCGGGATAGAGACGCCCCAGCCCCCAGGCACTGTTGCTGCGCACCGCTGGCTCGCTGTCGATGCGCAGGCTGAGCAGCAGCTGGGCAGCGGCGGGATCCGCCTTGGCGGGACCGGTGCCTCCCGCATCCGCCAGGGAGCTGGCAGCCCAGAGGCGCACCGCAGCGATATCGACCTGAAGGGTGCGGATCAGGGGGTTCAGCACCGGTGCATCGGGATAGTTGCCCAGGCTCCAGGCCACCGCCTTGCGCACATACCCATTGTCGTCGCCAGCCAGCAGGCTGAGCAGGGGCTGAACCGCCAGGGGGCTGGGATTTCGGCCAAGGGCATAAACGGCGCTCATCCGCAGGATCGGACAACAGGCCCCCAGCAGGGGCAGCAACAGGTCCAATGCCCGCGGATCGCGGTGCTCACAGAAGATGCGCAGCCCCTGCATCCGGGCCTCGTGAGTGCCCTGGCGCAGCAGCGCCAGACCGTGGTCGCACTCGGCGGCGATGGCGGCTGGGGCAGGGTCAACCTGGTCGAGTTCATCGAGCGGATCCCCGAGCAACTCCTCAGCCAGCTCCTGGGCAAGCACCTCCGGATCGAGGTAGAGCTCCTGCGGGCTTTCGCTGAAGGGCCCCGTGGGTGGCCCGGAAGACGGGGGATCGATCACGGCCGAGGATCAACCCAGAGGAGCGGGGGCGAGCATGTCACCGGGTAGCCAGATCCGGGCACTCACCGCCACCAGGGCCAGCGCGAAGAGCAGCACGATCGCGGCCGGCAAAATGGTTGAGCGGAAGAATTGCACGGCTAGAAGGCGGATCCGCGTCGGCGCCCCATCATCACCCGCCGAGGGTGAGGTTGCCGCGTCGGCCGCTCCGGCCATCAGCTGTCGCGGGCCGGATTGAAGGCGCCCCGCACCCCCTGGCCGTTCCAGGGGGTGAGCCGCACCATCAGCAGGAAGGCTGGCAGGGCTGCGGCCACGCTGAACAGAAAAAAGCCGCTCCAGCCCACCCGTTCGGCTATGAGACCGGCTGGGGCGGCCAGCAGCGAGCGGCTCAAGGCGTACACCCCGGAGAGCAGGGCGTACTGGGTGGCGGAGTAGCGCGGATTGCAGAGGCTCATCAGCAGCGCCACGAAGGCTGCTCCCACCATGCCGCCGCCGATGTTCTCCAGACCCACCGCCGCGATCAGACCGCTGAGCCCACCGCCGAAGCGGGCCAGGGCCCAGTAGGAGAGGTTGCCGGCGGCCCCCACCAGAGCGAACAGCCAGAGGGAGCGATTCATCCCCAGCCGGCCGAACAGCAGCCCGCCCAGCACCGTGCCCACGATCGTGGCGGCGATGCCCCACCCCGCCAGCACCGAGCCCACCACTTCCGGCCTGAAGCCCTGTTGGATCAGAAAGGGCACCGCCATCAGGTTGAGCAGGCCATCGGGCCAGCGGTAGAGCAGGATCAGCAGCAGCACCAGCAGGGCACGGCCGCCGCCGGTGCGGTGCAGGAACTCCCGGGCCGGGCCGAGCACCGCCTGCCGCAGGCTGGTGACCGGATGGCGCAGGGGCGGCAGAGCCGGAGCCGTGAGCGTGAGCGGCAGCACCAGCAGCATCAGCAGCGCCGCGCCCAGGAACGCTGCCGGCCAGCCGCGGCTGCCGGCAAGGATGAAACCACCGGCACCGATCGTGAGCATCGCGCCGCGATAGCCGAGGTTGGCGGCGGCGGCACCGGCGCCCCGTTCCTGCTCAGGCAGCAAGTCGGTGCGGTAGGCGTCAATGGCGATGTCCTGCGTGGCGCTCAGCAGCGCCAGCAGCAGGGCCATCAGGCCGATGGCGGTGAGGCTGGCGGGGCTGGCTGCATCGGGCCGCAGCAGAGCCATGGCGGCGATCGCCAGCACCAGCAGGATCTGCAGCAGCACCAGCCAGCCCCGGCGCCGATCCGGCCAGGGGATCGGCCAGCGATCCAGGGCCGGCGCCCAGAACAGTTTCAGGGTGTAAGGCAGTTCTGCCAGGCCCAGCAGACCGATCAGTCCAAGGGGCACCTGGCTGGCGGTGAGCCAGCCCTGCAGCAGCTTGGTGCCCACCATGTAGGGGGTGCCGCTGGCCACCCCTTCGGCCGCCACCGCCAGCTGGCGCCGCCAGGGGGCGACTCGGCCGACTGCCACCGCCGAGGCGGCGGGCTCGAGATCACTGCTCACGAATCACGTCTCTGGGATCACTGCTCACGAATCACTGCTCACGAATCACAGCTCACGAATTCAGTGGACAGAACCGGTGTGGACTTTAGGAGCGGCGATGCGATCAGCCCAACAGGTACAAAGCCCAGGCGAGCTGGACTTAGCCTGGTTTTCTGCCCTTTGCTCGCCTGTCGTGCCCCTGATTCAGGTCTCGGTGGGAGAACTGGTCGACCGCCTCTCGATCCTGGAGCTGAAGTGCGCCCACCTCCAGGGAGAAGGGCTGGAGCATGTGGTGCGGGAGCGAGATCTGTTGAGCGCTGTGTTCGAACCGCTGCGCCCGCAGGTGCCCGCGCAGCTGCAGCAGGAGCTGGTGGCGGTGAACGGCGAACTCTGGGAGCTGGAAGACGACGTGCGCGTCTGCGAACGCCGCGGTGTGTTCGGCGCTCCGTTCGTGACCATGGCGCGGCGGATCTATCAGCTCAACGACCGGCGCGCCGCGATCAAACGCGCCATCAGCCTTAGCAGCGGCAGCAGCCTGATCGATGAGAAAGTGCACGGCCGATCCCCGGCAACCCAGACCTGAGCGAGCGATCAGGACCCCATGCCCTCCAGCCTCGTGCCTTCCAGCCCCACTCCTTCCAGCTCGCCACCGTCCAGCTCGGGACCGTCCAGCTCGACCGGCGCACCGGAAGCCTGCAGCCTGCTTCCCCCCGGTCAGCGGGGACCCTGCAAGCGGCGTGGCGCCGAACAGCTGCAGATCGCCTGGCTGACCACGCTCACCTGGGGCAGCGCCACCACCCCCGCTGCCGTGGCCTGGCAGGTGCAGCTCTGGTGTGGGGTGTTCCCCGTGCACTGGCGCCAGGTTGTCGATGCCGAGCTGCTCGAACGCCAGACGGCGACGATCCAGCGCCATCTCAGCGGCAGCTTCACCCAACTGCTCAGCGCGATGGTGCGCGACCCGGCGCTGCAGCTGTCGCTCAATGGCCCGAGCAACCAGCGGCGCAAGCCGAACGAAAACCTGGCGCGGGAGCTGCTGGAGCTGTTCTCCCTTGGCGAAGGGAACTACAGCGAGGCGGATGTGCGGGAGGCGGCACGGGCCCTGACTGGGTACCGCCTGGATCAGGAGCGACGGCTGGTACTGGAGCCGCGGCGCCATGACGCAGGCAGCAAGACGATCCTCGGCCGCACCGCCGCCTTTGATGGAGCATCGCTGGCGGTGTGGCTGGCGGAACAGCCCGCCACAGCCCGCCACATCACGGCTCGCCTCTGGCGGCAGACGATCGGCACCACACCGCCACCGACCCGTGTGGAGGCGATCGCCGACGGCTGGCGACGGCGCCAGCTCTCGCTTCCCTGGCTGATGGAGGCGCTCGCCAGCACCCCTGAGGCCGCCGCCAGTCGCCGCAGCGGGCAGCGGCTGACCGACCCGCTCGAGCTGATCAGCCGCAGCCTGCGGGTGCTCGGCAGCCGTCATCCAGAAGCACTGGCCATCAGCCTGCGCGGGCTGCGGGCGATGGGTCAGGCCCCGTTTGAACCTCCCTCGGTGAAGGGCTGGCCGGTAAACGAACAATGGCTGCAGCTGCGCTGGCTTCAGGCACGCCGCCAGACCCTGCAGCAGCTGCTCGCCGATGAGGAAGTGTGGGACAGCCGGGCTGCGCCTGCCACCCTGCCAGCCACCCTCACCACCCGGCCACCGCTCACCCTGGCCCTGCCTACAGCCAGCAGCCGCGAAACGCTGGCCCGCCTGTTCGCAGACCCCGTCTGGCAGCTCGCCTGATCCCCGATGAAGCGCCGTTCCCTGCTCAACCTGCTCGCCGCCGCCGGCGCTGTGTCGCCAGCGCTCCTCTCCGGACAGTCGCGGGGCAGCACCGCCTCGGCCAGCCGCCATGTGCTGGTGCTGATGGAGCTGCGCGGCGGCAACGACGGTCTCAACACCCTGGCGCCACATCGCGACCCCCTCTACCGCCAGGCCCGCCCCTCCCTGGCTCTGGCTGACGCCCTACCTCTCAACGACGGGCTGGCGCTCCATCCCGCCCTGGCGCCGCTGCTGCCCCTCTGGACAAAGCGACGCCTGGCCTTTGCCCTCGGGGTGGGCTGGCCCCAGCCCAATCGCAGCCACTTCAAGGCGTCGGATCAGTGGTCTGCCGCCAACCCCGCCGGCACGGGCCCGGGCTGGCTGGCCCGTGCCTACGCCCATCACCCCGGCGGGGGGCCTCTGGTGGCCCTGGGCCCTTCAGGCTGCGCTGCGATGGAAGGGGGCGAAGCGCTGGCCCTGCAGCTGGCGCCGGGAGGGCTGCAGCAGGGCGTTGCACCCCTGCTCGATCCGGCTGCCGCCGGCGACAGCCCGGTGCTGCGCCGCCTGCTGGAGCTGGAGCTGGCCGGCAACCGGGAACTGGAGCGGCTGCGGCGGCAGCTCGCACCTCCGCCCGCCGGGGTGTCGCTGCCGCGCGGCAGCCTGGGCCAGCAAGTGGGACTTGCTCTGCGCCTGATCGGCAGTGAGGGCTGTCCGCCGGTGCTGCAGCTCGCCCAGGCGGGCTACGACACCCATGCCAACCAGCCTGCCCGTCATTCGCGGGTGCTCACCGACCTGGCCGAAGCCCTGGCCGGCCTCGATGCCGGCCTGCAGCAGCTGCCCCGCCGCCCCAGGGTGACCGTGCTGGCGGTGAGCGAATTCGGCCGGCGCCTGCAGGAAAACGGGTCGCGCGGCACCGACCACGGCAGCGCCTCGATCGCGCTGATCGCCGGCGACCAGCCCCCCCATCCCTTCATCGGCCGCTATCCCCGCCTCGATCAACTCGACAGCAGAGGGGATCTGATGCCGACGCTCTCGCCGCTGGAGCTGTACCGCCAGGTGCTGGCCCAGGTGGAACCGGCCGGTGTCAGGGCCCTGCCAGCCAGCTGAGCCAGCGCTCCCGCTCGCGACCATCGCCCCCCGCAGCCGCCGCTGCATCAGCAGTGGCCAGCAGCGTCACCGCCTGGCGGGCCCGGCTCACCGCCACATACACCAACTGGCGGCGCAGCAGCAGATCCTGGGGCCAGAACACATCATCGGCGACGAACACCTCCCCGAAGCTGCTGCCCTGGCTGCGGTGCACCGTAAGCACGGCCGCCGGCCCCAGGGACGCGAAGGCATCCCGCACCAGGAAGAAACGCCGCCACAACCCCCGCGCCGCCCCCTTGCCATCGCGCTGCGCCGCGGTGCGCGCCTCCTGGCGCAGCCTCCCCAGCACACCCTCCAGCGTCTCACGGCCGGCACTGCCCAACGGCGGCAGCAGCCGCAGCCGCAACGGCGACTCCTGCGCCTCCACCGTGGCGCAGAGGGTGTCGATGCAGGCGGCATCGGCCACCCCGAACTCCGCCAGGTCGCAGCGCTCCGGCTCCACATCACGCACCACCAGCTCCCGGTTCGAGGCCAGCAGCATGTCCGGTTCCTCCGCCGCCTCCTCCCCCTCCCGGCAGGCCGGCGCCATCACCGCCGCGCGGGTGATCAGCACCTCGCCGGGGAGCACCGGCAGCTGATCGGCCATGCTGCCGTGTAGGGCCCGACGGGCAATCGGCACCAGCTGCTCCAACCGGCGGTTCGTGTAGCAGAGGATGCGCGCCAGATCGGGGTTGTCTGCGGCAGCGCTGCGACGCAACGCCTCCTGCGCCTGTTCCAGCCACTGCTGGCGCGTCAGCGACGCCACCATCCCGGCGGTCTGCCGCTGCGGCGGCAGAGGTGGCGGCGGCCGGCAAGGCAGCCGCTGCTCCCGGATGCCCTGGGCCAGCCGCAGCACCGGCCCCTGGTGACGCACCACCTCGCGCAGCTCCGCCGCGGCCGCCCGCTGCAGGGCGAACACCGGACTGGCTGACTCCCCCACCGGCGGCAGCTGGGCCGGGTCGCCCACGAACACCAGCCGGGTGCTGAAGGGATGGGCGCAGCGCAGGCTGATCTCCAGCAGCTGGGAATCGACCATCGAGGCCTCGTCGATCAGCACCAGGCCGAGGTGCTCCAGCGCGCCCGCCGTCTGGGCCGTCTCCTCGCAGCGCTCCAGATCTCCCTGACGCTTCAGCTGCAGCCGCAGCAAGCGGTGAATAGTGGCCGGAAACCAGGTGGGCGACAGACCGACCAGGGCCAGCTGGCTGCGCAGCACGCCCACCGCCTTGTGGGTCGGGGCGCACACGGTCCAGCAGAGGCCGGCGGCTTCGGCCAGGGCCAGCAGCCGCATGCTCAGAAATGTCTTGCCGGTACCGGCATAGCCGCTGAGAACGAACGGCTGCCCGGCCGGCGCCGCCGCCAGCCAGGTGGAGAAAGCGGCGACGGCGGTCTCCTGATCGGCGGTGAGCTGCACGTCCCGGCCTGGCTCAGGCCGGCGGCAGGAGCAGAACGGCCGGCAGCGGCAGGCCGAGATGCTGGGCCAGCAGCAGCGGCGAACCCACCAGCACCAATCCAGGCAGCGCAACAGCCGGCCCCAGGAGCGCCCCCACCAGCACCTCGAGGCGCGTGTGGCCCAGGTTCTCCTTCAAGGGGCGGGGTTCGACCACAGTGGCCGGCCAGAGCCCGGCAGGCAGAGCGTTCACCCGCTCGGCTGTGAGCCCCGCGGCCCGCCGCACCCCGGAAGCGTCGTAGAGCACCACGAAACAGACCACGGCGGCGAGGGCGAACAGGGGGTCCTGGAAGCCGATCTGCCAACCCAGGCAGGCGCTGGAGCCGGTGAGCAAAGCGGAATGGCTGGAGGGCATGCCGCCGGTCTCCACCAGCACCCGCGGATTCCAGCGGCGATGCACCGCCAGTTCAATCAGCAGCTTGGAGAGCTGGGCCGCGCCACAGGCCGCCAACCCCCACCAGAGCGGACCATTGGCGAGCAGGTCGAGCAGCATGGCCAGGGGATGGCCGGAGTCGGCTGAGATGGAGGGATTCATCGGTCGCGACTGGTGATGTAATCGGCCAGAGCCAGCAGAGGTGCCGCCAAGGCGGCAGCCGTTTCGCCCTCGGCCCAGGGGGCCAGGGCGGCCTTCGCCTCGGCCACCAGGGTGTCAGCTCGCTGACGCGACTCCGCCAGGCCCAGCAGCTTGGGATAAGTGGTCTTGTCGGCGGTGAGGTCCTTGCCGGCGGTCTTGCCCAGCACCTCACTGCTGGCTGTCACATCGAGAATGTCATCGATGATCTGAAAGGCCAGGCCGATGCCGCGGGCATAGACGCGCAGGGCCTCCAGCAGGGCCTCGGGGGCACCGGCGATCAGGGCGCCGCTGAGCACGCAGGCCCGAAGCAGGGCGCCGGTCTTGTGCAGGTGGATGTACTCGAGCGTGTCGAGATCCACCTGCTTGCCCTCGCACTCCAGGTCCACCACCTGTCCGCCCACCAGGCCGGGGGCACCGGAGGCCAGGCTCAGCTCGCCCACCACCGCCAGCAGCCGCTCCGCCGGTACACCCTCACTGCGCAGCGCCACCATCTCGAAGGCGCGGGTCAGCAGGGCGTCGCCCGCCAGGATGGCGTTGGCTTCGCCATAGACCTTGTGGTTGGTGGCCCGGCCGCGACGCAGATCGTCGTTGTCCATGGCGGGCAGGTCGTCGTGAATCAGCGACATGGTGTGGATCATCTCCAGCGCCACCGCCGTGGGCATCGCCAGAGAGGCCTCTCCGCCGGCCAGCTCACAGGCCGCCAGGCAGAGGATCGGCCGCAGCCGCTTGCCGCCCGCCAGCAGCGAGTAGCGCATCGCCTCGCGCAGAGCTTCAGGCCGCTCCGGCCCGAGGGAACCATCCAGGGCCGCCTCCACGCGCAAGCGCGACGCCTCCAGGTAGGCGGCGAAATCAAAGGGGGCCGTCGTCACCGCCGCCGTCATGCCGATCGGATTGCTGGCGGGATTCTCTCAGGCAGCGGCAGACCCGGCCCACTTCGAGGGATCAAGGTGATCGATCGGACTGTTCGGCGCTCTGAACCGGCGCAACCATGAGACCGCCGGATCGATCCAGACGCGCGGGGCCGCTGACCAACCATCCACACCCACCGCTTGGTGATGGCGCTCAGGGCGTTCATCAACGCAGCATCGGCCGATGCGGGATGGCGTTCCGCGGCTGGATGGCTGCCCGGGGCTGGTTGATCAGCCTGATCGCCCTGGCGATGCCAGCGGCGTTCGCCGATGCAGTGGAGCTCAAGCTCGGCCTGGATGCCCAGCCGCTGGCCAACCCTGCCGGGGGCCGCAGCCACAGCGGCACCTGGATGCAGCAGCTCAACCTCACCGTCACCGCCGGCAGCGGCCTGCATCGCCTGCCGGAAAACTGGCGGGAGCAGGACCATTGGCGCACCAGGCTCCAGCTCAGCCTGTTCAGTGGTGCCGACGATTTGAACGAGCGGATCGGCGCCGCCTTCCCGCTGCAGTCGGTGGCCTACCCGTCTGGGCTGTGGCTCACGGAAGCGAGCCTGGAGCGGCAGAGCGGTGCCGGCGCCATCGGCTTCAAGGCCGGGGTGTTCGCGCTCAATCCCGATTTCGTGGAGGCGCCGGTGCTGAACGCCTACGTGCACTCGGCCCTCAACAACACCCTCAACCTTGATGTCACCGGCCTGCCGGTCAATCCCTACGTCGCTCCCGGCGTGCGGCTGACCTGGACTCCCGACCGCGCCGGCCGATGGGGGCGCTGGCAGGTGGGGGCCTTCTGGCTGGGTCCGCAGGACGACCTGGCGGGGCTGTTCGGCGTTCAGACGGATGCACCGGTTCTGCGCGGCGCCGCCCATCTGCTGCAGTGGAGTCACACGGGTCTGCCCGGTCAACGGCAGAGCACGGAGCCGTTGTTGCTCCCCGGCGGACCGGTGCCCCGGCTGCTGCCGCCACCGCTGCTACAGCTGGGCGGGCTGCTGGTGCAGGACCTGGAGCGATCCCGGAGCACGGGAGCGTTCACCAGCACACTCACCCTGGCGGCGCCGCTGCCGCTCGGCCTCGACAACCGCCTCTGGCTGGGGCTCAATGCCGGCCAGCGCAGCTCCGCCAACCCGGTGCCCCTGTTCGTGAGCGGCGGCTGGCTCAGCCAGGGGCCCCTACCCGGCCGGCCGCGGGATCTGCTGGCGATCGGCTACGGGCGCAGCCGCTTCCGCAGCCCCGGCCTCGGCGGGCTGCGTCAGGAAGCGGTGCTGGAACTGAACTACAGCTGGCACCTTGACGAGCGGTTCAGCCTGCAGCCGGTGCTGCAGTGGGTCTTCAACCCGGGGGGCAGCAATCGGCTCGCGCCGATCCTGGCGACCGGCGTGCAGCTGCAGCTGCGCTTCTGATCAGTGCAGATCGAGCAGCAGGCGGTAGGCGGCTTTCAGCGCCTGGAACGCGGCAGCGTCGCCGCCGAGATCGGGATGGTGGGTCTTGGCCAGGCGGCGATAGGCCTGCTTGATCGCCTCGACGCTGATGACATCGCCCTGCAGCCCCAGCAGCCGCAGAGCGGCCTGCCGCCGGGGATCGCTGGCACCGCCCTGGTTTGCGCTGTGATTGGCTGTGCGGGTGCCACCTCGCCGCTGCTGCTGGCTCTGCTGCTGGCTCTGCTGCTGGCGCAGCAGTTCCTCAACGACGCGCAGCGGCTCC
>JBBASO010000026.1:0-2602 GCA_040399265.1 Prochlorococcaceae cyanobacterium | reverse complement strand
CTGCTGCTGGCTCTGCTGCTGGCGCAGCAGTTCCTCAACGACGCGCAGCGGCTCCTCGCTGAGCCATTCGGGAGCTCGCTGACCGTAAAGAGCAAACGCGGCCCGCACCGCCCAGCGGCCGCGGCTGTGGGGGCCCCGCAGGGCCGCCGCCAGGGCGCTGCCCAGCCCGGGGGAGCGGCGGTCCAGTTCCTGCTCGAGCTCGAGCCGGGGATCCCACCAGCGGCGCCGCTGCGACTCCACCACGCCACGCAGCCCGCCGGGTGGACCGAGGCGCAGGCTCCGCCAGCGGGGGTGTCGGGCCATGGCCTTTCCCCAGCGCTCCACCTCGGCAGGGCTGATCAGCGGTCCCGCGCCGGTGGTGGCGCCGGTGGTACCGAGCTGCAGGCGCTCCAACTGCAGCTGCAGGGAGCGCACCTGGCGCCGCAGGGTGTCGTTCTCGGCCAGCAGGGCCTGCACATTGCTCGTCACCACGTCCCGTGAGGGCTGCCGGCCGCGCGTGCGGGGATCGAAACCCATGGACTCAGCGCACGACTGGCAGGGCCTGCCAGTCGTGCGCGTCGAAATGCCACCACTCGGTGGCGAAGGCTCCAAAACCGCGGCGCTCCATCGCCTGCCGCAACCGGCGGGCATGGGCCAGGGCCTCCTGGTGGGCCACCTCACTGAAATCATCGAAGTCGGTGGGCATCGGCAGCGGCTGGCCGCGACGGCGCAGATCAGCGGTCATGCAGCTCGAAGCAATTCCCCACAGCTTGGAACTCCAGCTTCGGATGGGCGGGGGCAGCTCAGCCCCAGCGTCTCGCGACACCAAGGAAAGCGAAGGCGGCCTCCACCGAGATGAAGAACAGATCATCCTGACCGGCCACCTCCGCGAGGATCCGCTCGACTGGGGCCCTGTGGACCCAGTCGAGCAGTGCTGCAGCCAGCGCAGCCGAGGGGGAGAGGGGCAGGAGTTCCAAGCCATTGGCTTCGGCGCGATCAGCCACACCAATCCGCTCCCGCGCCTCCCGACCGACGCCTGCCTGGGTGCAGCGCTCGGGTCTGACTGAAGTTCAGTCAAAGCCGCACCGGCGGTCCACAGCCAGCCGCCGGGCGCTGCGGGCCAGGCCCGCGGTGCAGTCGCCACGCATCAGCAGCCCGGCGCCGCCCCAGAGCAGGCGGGGGGCCAGGTCGGCCAAGCCGGCGCCCAGCTCCCGCAGCGGCCAGAAGCCCAGCTGACGGAAATAGCGCACCAGCCGCCGGTGCTGACGCTCCTGGTCGCGGATCGCCAGCAGGGTGGCCTGGCTGCAAGGGGTGGCCTCCAGGGCCCAGGCGAAGGTGGCCGCCCAGATCAGCGGGCCCACTGCGGCCGTGTGCTCCCCCTGCACCCGCATCGTGTCGAGCCGCAGGCCAACGGCGGTGGGCAGGGCCCAGCCCTTGAGCTCGCCCAGCAGCTGCAGCGGCGAGGCGGAATCGGCGCCATCGAGGTGCCTGGCCACCCCCACCCTCAGCCCCCAGGCCAGCCCTGCCGGCCGGCTCACCTGCAGGCGCAGCAGCAGCCCCCGTTGGCGGGCCTCCTGCTCAAGCTGCGCCAGGGTGGGGTTGGCCGGCTGCTGGATCACGGCGATGGCACCGCCACTGGGTGAGCCGCTTCCACAGCCCCTCCAGCCTCAGCCGCCACCCCGCAGCTCGGGCAATAGGGGAAGCAGGCCAGGTGCTGGCTGCCGCAGCCGCCGCACTGGCGCTGCAGCTGCAGGCCGCAGTGCATGCAGTAGTTGGGCAAGGCGCCCTCCTGGCGCGGCAGGTTGCGTTCGCAGCTGGGGCACTGGTTGCGCCCCAGCGCCTGGAGCGATTTCTCATAGCGGATCTGGCTTCGCCGCTGCTCCTGGGGCGCCGCCTGCTCCCGCTGCTTGCGCAGCAGGTAGGAATTCAGCCAGCCGATCAACGAGCGGCCCACCACCAGGGTGAGCAGGGCGCCCACGCCGTAGCGGATGTAGGCACCGAAGCTGGGCAGGTAGGGCACCAGCTCCACGAAGAAGGCGAACAGGCCGAACAACAGGAAGCCCCACACGAACGGCCACTGATCACTGCCCCGGTAGCGGCGGAACTGCCAGAGGGCCAGCAGCAGCAGCGGCCCCACAAAAAGCAGCCGGATTGCGAAGGCCAGCAGCTCCGCCCGCTGGCGGGCCTGGCGGCGCAGCTGCTCCAGCTGCTGCTGGGGCGCGGCCAGATCGGCCTGGGCGCGTTGCAACTGGCCCTGCAGCTGGCTGCTCTGGGCACTGAGCTGCTGCTGCTGGCGCAGCAGCGCATCCAGCTGGCGGGCCCGGGCGATCACCTCCGGGTTCTGGTCGGAGAGTTCGGTGGCCGAGCGGGCCGAGCGCCAGTTCTCAAAGCTGGTCTGCTCGCGGGTGGTGGCCTCGGCGGCCAGGCGCTGGCGCTCCGTGAGCTGGCTGAGCTCGCCCTGCAGCTGGTCGCGGCGCTGCTGCAGGGGCTGCAGCTGCTGCTCCAGCTGGCCCACCCGCGCCGCATCGAGGAAGCGCTCCTGGGGCGGCCGCCGGGAGAGCAGGGGCAGGTCGGCGATCAGCGAGCCGCCCACCTGGATCAGGAAGTAGGCGAACAGCAGGGC
>JBBASO010000025.1:24975-30915 GCA_040399265.1 Prochlorococcaceae cyanobacterium | reverse complement strand
ATCCCCTGATGGTGAAGGGGGCCGCAGCCCCCAGCCACCACACAGCGACACTGAGCTGCTGTGTCGGCAGCAGGTTTGACCGCCGAGCTGGCTTAGCTAGTCTGCGCCTGTGCAGACCATTCATCCGTGGGCATCGCAGAAACCTTGACCCTCATCGGCCTTGGTGGCGCAGGCGTGGCCGGTGTTTGGCGCATCGCTTTTGTCACCGGTCGCTTCGAGGGCAAAATCACTCACACCCTCCAAGCTCTACACAAGTGGCTTGAGGATCACGAAAACCGCATCCGCCGCCTTGAGGACAACCCATGACCATCGAGCATGAAGCGCTCATTGGGTTTGGCCTGTTCGCCGCCAGTGAGCTGATCGGCATGAGCAGACTGAAAGACAACTCCGTCCTGCAACTGCTCCTGCACATGGCGCAAGAGCTGTTCCCGTACGAAATCCAGCGCCGCGACAACCCATCCAAATCAAACCGGCCGCGACAACGCGACAGCCGAGGCCGCTTCCTTGGCGACCGCGACCAATAATCTATTGGGCAGCTGATGACATGCGGCAGCGCACTCGTTATCACCGCTCCTGAAAAACACCGATGTAGACGGTCCCTTGCATGACCAGGGGCAACACTCGATCCTTGAGGTGGATGTTATGAATCCGCAGGCATCCCAGTGTCGTGTGTAGAGGCTGCATTGGCGCCCAGGCGCCAGGCCAGCCGCAGGCAGACCCACCACCGTGAAGCATGATCCCTGAGCGGCCGTTGCGGCTCTCCTGCCCCTCCAGCTCCTCCATGTCGAAGCTGTACCAGCCGTAGCTCATTGCTGTGTCTGACACTGCCGGTCGCGGATTGCTCTCGTAGTCCCGGTAAATCTGGCCGATCTTGTAAAGCCCAGGCGGGGTGTCGCAGTTCTTTCGGCGCCACTCGTTATCAGGCCCCTGGCCTCTTGCCAAGCAAGGGATTCGCCACAAGAACTTGCCAGTGTGGTCGTATGCCTCCATGTCTTGGTCTCGATCGTTCACCAACAGGTAGCTATCGCCAGGCTTCACCTGTGCCTTGATCGCGGGGCCAGCCATCCCAGCTTCTTCGCTTCCTCGCGGATCGAGGCCGTCTGCTGTAGCCGGCGGCTTTGCAGCCGGGGCGTGCTCATCCATCAGCCGAATCAACTTGTCGGCGTAAGTCGGGTCAGTGGCGTACCCCTCCTTGAACAGCAATCGCGCAGCTTCGCCGCGACCCTTGGCGCGGTTGACGCCTCGATACCGAGTTCCGCTTGGAGCAACAAAGTCTTGATACCACCGACTGATCAAGTGATTGACCGCTGCCGTGAGCGACGGGAAATCCTTGAACTCAGCCTCTACATGCACTTCCTTTCCGTTGATCACCTCCTTGGTGGTCCTGATTGTTCCCTCGCCCTTGATCCCGAACGGGTTATTGCGCCCGTTCAACGCCTTTCCCCAGCTGCTCTCCAGCGCCCATTGCGCTGCCGCCAAATCTGGGTATTTCGCGCCAGCTTCCAATGCCAAATCACGAATACCATCCCAGGTGTTGTGCCTGGCTTGGTAGGTCTGCACCCATTCAGCTGTTTCAACCAACAGCCCACGGTCTGCTGCGCGGATCTGCTGGCCAAGCATGACCACCGCATCGCGCTGATGCGGCAGACCCTTCCAGTGCTCCCAGAAATCCAGCCAGCGGTCATCCGTGAAAAACACGTCCTTGACTGTCAACATGGAGAAGCAGACCTCTGCATCCATGCAACCGTGACTCAGCCAGACTTGCGAGAGCTGTATGACCGCGGACACAAAGCCGTGGTTGAAGGCCTGGTCGAAAAGATCGAGGAGGGCACCGCAGACGACGGTGACCTACGGCTGTTTGCGCAGCTGATGAAGCAGAACAACATCACAGCAGCGCCCATCGAAGGCACGGCCGCGGCAGCCATGCAGCGGATGGCCACCAAGCTGCACAGCTTCGGCACGCTGGAAGAAAAGGCCAAGGTGGTGCCGATCCGCCCGCCGGCTAGCGCCTGACACCACCCACGGCACCGCTGCCCTTGGGGATGATCCCCAGCGCCAGCGCATCCACATGCGCCCCCGTCTCGTCGAACCACGCCGCCAGGGAGGCCTCCACAAGCTCCTCCTGGCGCCTCAGGGCCGCCCGCTCCTGGTCCTGGGCCGCGGCCTCCACGAAGTGGGCTGCAGCGATCGCCAGGGCGTCGATCCGGTCGTAGTACAGCAGGCTCCCCCGGTCGGTCGTGATCCGGCTCAGCTGGTACATCAGTGACCGAGGGTGGCCCGTGTCCACATCCCGCTCTGCGCCCTCCCAGTCCTTGCGGATCAGCTCGCTGTTCACCACCAGCCGGTGCTGCTGCACCAGTGGCGCCAGCACGTCGATGATCCGCCGCTCCTTCTGTGCAGCCGATCTGGGCGCCTCCTCGATCGAGCAGGGGTAGATGCGCTGCATTACCGGCTGCAGGATCTTGCTGAACATCCCATCGCCGAAGTTGGGCTCAGGGATCACAGCGTTCACCTCCCACCGCTTGGCGATCTTCGCCAGCATCACCAGCACATCGTCCTCATACCCCCGGGTGGTGCCGCCGGATTCGAGCAGGAACAGGTTGCCGTTCAGCTCTGCCACCACCGCCCAGGCCAGCTCGTCGCTGCCGCGGCCAGATGGGTCGATCGCCAGCACGCTGCGCCACTTCTCTGCCTTCGCCAGCCACCCCTGAACGGTCATCGGCCGGTGGTAGTAGCGGTCAGCACCCAGGCCCACGCAGGGGAGCTCGTTGATCCGCTGCTCCGACCCAGACGCCCAGCTCACCACCTCTGGCAGCGCCTTCCCGTCCAGCGCCATCACGATCAGATCGCCCAGGCGGATAGGGAACTTGTCGAGGGTGCTCAGCCGGCAGTTGAGCATGTACTGCAGCTGCCAGCTGGCCTTGGTGCTGCCCGTCTCCCGCTTGATCAGCTCCGTGTCATCGAACCGTTCGGGGTCCGTCGGCTCACCCACCAGCTGCGGATGGGTGGTCACCTCCTCCACCATCAGCGGGTCGAGGCAGCCGTCGTACACCTCCAGCTCGTCCGGCTTGGGGTAGCGGGCTGGCCACATCCGCATCTTGTACCCCCGCTCGCGCACCAGGCGCCAGTACATCGAGGTTTCGAGGTGCGGCGTGCCGCGGAAGCTGATCTGCCGTGGCAGCGGCTGCCCTGCATCCGGCAGCAAGATCGACTCGAACTCCGTGGTGGCCTGCCACAGCCGCTCCTGTTTGAGCGGTGTGATCGAGTTGGTGAGCGTCTCGATGTCATCTGGAATGATCATCGTGGCCCGCTTGCCGGTCAACGAAGGGCTGAGGATCCCGCACGCCCGCACCGATGGCGCGCCGTCACCGCCGATGATTGCGGGGCCCACATCAAACGCCAGCACGGACTGCCGCTGGTTGTCACTTGGCGCCAAGCACTGCAGCAGATCGATCTCCCTGATGCACCGCTGCATGAAGGTGGTGATCTCCTCCGCCTTGGTTTCCGTCGCACCCGGAATCAGGATCTTCTCCCCCTCCGGGTCAATCCGCAGCCGGTGCAGCGCCCTGGCGCCGCTGATCGTGCTCTTGGCAATCCCGCGAAACCCCACCGTCACAGTGCGGTCAGGGCCCACCTCGTCCCATTCGCAGATCCGCAGCTGCTGCTTGGTCGGCTCCTCGGCCAGCCCCAGCTCGCGGAGGATGTAGCAGAAGAAGTACGCGAACCGGCCGATGCCCAGTTCGGGCGGGATGGGGTAGACGCTCATGCAGAGAGCCCCCCTGCCGAAGCAGAAGGGCCCTCACACCACCACCGAACCAGTAGAACCAGAGCTTTCGCTGCTGCTCTTGATTCAGTGGAACCCCGGGAACCACCCCAGCAGGTCATCACAAGGTAGCTCAACTGGCGGTGTAGCCCACTTCTACCCAGGTGCCCTCGTAGGCCAGCACCTTCTGGATCAGCTCGTTCTTGGTGAAGTTGTCCGGGTCCACCGTCTCAAGCCAGTCCGCCAGCAGCAGCGCCGCCAGGGCAGCCTTGGTGAGCGCAGTCAGGGACGTCACCCGCGCTTGCACCGCCGTCACCTGCGGGGCGATGAACGCTGGGGCCGCGGCACCGAGCTCAACGATCCGCCGCCAGATGCGCCACAGCGGCACTGCCGAGCCGCTGTTTTCCCTCATCGCAGACCGCACCGCGCTGTCCAGGTAGACGTTGGCCGACTGGTTGGCAGACATCGCTGCAGCGGTGGAGAGCAGTCACACATTACCCAGCCTCATCCAACTCATCCAGCTTGGGGATCTTCGTCAGCTCGTCCCATTGCTTGTAGAGGTGGCCGCGGCGTTGCGTGGACCCCACCCAGCTCAAGCGGGGGTTGAGCATGAAAAAGGAATGGTTGCTTTGCCGGTCAACACCTCTGGCAATCAGCGCCTCAGCCCGCAACCGCTTGATCGAGCTTGAGCAGTTCGATTCGGCCACGTTGATCAGCTTTGCCAAAGACCTCACCGAGACGTTCGCTCGGCCACTGCGCCAGTTCACATGGCCCAGCACCGCCATCAGCACCGCCAGGTCCCGTAACTGCAGCCGGCGCTCTGCAACAGCGCTGAGCAGCTCCTGGGTCTCCTCGATGTTCAGCATCAGGAATCCCTCCTCTCCGTCTTGTCTAGGCTTCATGGGCTTGCGTTCGTGTGCTGGCGCAGGCGGCCCACTTACTAGGTGCCAAACGGACCTAGTAACACCCACCGCTCAATGGCCGTTGAGTGGTGGAGAGGGTTTTGCCTTGCGAGAATACAGACTGGTCTGTTCTTGCGCCACCTTAAACCCTTTCCCTGGCAGGCGATCTGAAATCGCTCTCTGATCTCTCTACTGGAGGAAGAAAAAACCAGTAGGGACAACAAACCGACCCACCCACAGCCACAACAGCCCCAACCCGCCTACAGCCGGGCTCCACACCCACCAGCCCCGCCACACCACACACCACGCCGCCCAGCTTCCGCCGGGTTGGCACACAGGGCCCATCAGCTCCAACCACGCAGAACTCTCACCACCACCCTCGCCCCTCGCTGCTAACCAGGCCAGTTCGCTGCTGTCCCTTTTTGGGTCGCGTGATGTGGTGGTGTCCCCTGCGCGAGGCGCAGCCGGTTCCCCCCTGCCGGGGGGCCTGCGGCGGCCATGGGCCAGCCGGTGCAGGCCTGGGCCTGCCTGCTGGCGCCGGTGCCGGCCGGCAAGCACCCACCCTCGCCTGATTGCCTGCGGTGCCTGGGGCTTCAGCGGATAGGGGATCCGTTGAGGCGAGCGGGTGGGCCTGCCTGCCTGTCTGCCCTGCCTGCCTGCCGGGTGAGCGGGTGAGCCTGCCTGCCTGCCCTGCCGGTGGAATGTTAAGTATTGTTACAGGTACACGATTGCAGACCTACAACTACTCCGCACCTATGCGGTCTGCCTTCATACTCTGAAGGTCTGCAGCAATGCAGGCCACCACCACCGAACCTCGACAACCGATGCAACCCACACACACGCCCGCGGCCGGCCTGGCTGCGGGTGACCCGCTGCAGCGTCCGAAGCGGCGCAAGGCGCCGCGACGTCCGCAACGCCGCACCACTGGCGCCCGGCAGGCGTTTAGGTGCCGATACCGGCTGAGCCTGCCCTGGGTGGCGCTCTGCGCGGTCGCGATGGCCGCCGCGGCCCTGATGCCGCCGGTGCCATCCCTGCCGCCTTCTGCAGCCGTGCAGAGCACGCACCGATGACAGCCCGGAGCCGCTACGGCGGTTCCCTGCTGCCCTCAGCAGCACACCACCACCACCACCAACGACCGATGACCAAACTCGACGAACTGGCCCGGGTGGCCGAGCTGGCGCAGGCTCTGGGCCCTGAGACCTACCTCGGCCCCTGGTTGCGCGATGCCCTGCCGTATCTGCGCGATTGCCTGCAGTCCGACTATCTGCCGGACTC
>JBBASO010000025.1:20306-24875 GCA_040399265.1 Prochlorococcaceae cyanobacterium | reverse complement strand
GCGATGCCCTGCCGTATCTGCGCGATTGCCTGCAGTCCGACTATCTGCCGGACTCAGCTCTGAACATGCACAACCAAGCCGCCATGGCCCGGGGCGAGGCTATGCGCGAGGCCTTTGAGATTCGAGAGGCCGCCCGGAACGATGCCGCCATCCACCGCGAGCAAGGCCGCAAAGAGGCCGCGGCGCTGATTGCCGCCGCCCAGAACGAGGCCGAACGGATCAAAGGCAACGCATGGCAGGCCATCAGGCGCGCAATGCAAGCGGTCGAGGCCTGAACACCCGACACCAGCCCGGAGCCGCTGCAGCGGTTCCCTGCTGGTCTCACCAGCACACCACCACCACCACCACCGACCCATGAACACCACCACCACCACCGACCCGGCCGCCCTGGGCCGCTTCGGTCTGTTCTTGACCAACTACCAAGGCGCCGCGGTTCAGCGCCGCAGCTATCAGGACGAACTGCCCAGTCCGGCCGCGATGATTGCCACCGCCATCGACGAGCACGCGGCCGCCATGGCCGCCTGCCGCTGGTTGGCTCAGATGGACCGGACGGACGACGCTACCCGAGCGGCGCTGATCATCCGCGACCGTGACAGCCGGGCAAACGTCGCGCTTGTCCAATGGGTGCAGCGATTCAGCCCCGGCGGCAATGAGTACCGATACAGCTGTGAGACGTGGGCCCATGAAGCCGTCCGCGTCCCGGTCCGCTTCGGCAGGGAGCGCACCCGATGAAGCACCGCTACCGGCAAGAGGCCCTCTCGATCGAGGGGGCCAAGCCCCGCGACTACAGCCCGACTGAGCTCCAGCTGGCCGGCCCTGTTCAAGGCTGGCTGGCCCTCGACGGCGGCGCCCTGGGCCCGCTGTTCAACAACCACACCACCACCACCACCGATGGCCTTCCACTACCGCTCGACCGATGAAGCCCGCGCCGCTTTGTATGACGCGGCAATGGTGCTTCTGCAGGCAGACCCGCTAATTGGGATGCCGTTTTCGCTGGGGACGATCACCGACCTAAGCAACCTGGCCCGCCGCATCGCCGACGGGCAGCCGGTATCTGGGTCGCCCCTGCTCGACATCTGACACCAGCCCGGAGCCCTCACCGGCTCCCTGCTGGTCTCACCAGCACACCACCACCACCACCACCACCGCCACCAATGACCAAGACCGCAGCGCGCAAGCGCAAGACCTACGACGGGCCCACCCCTGAGGAGAAACTGGCTGCCGATCTGATCGCCCTCATGGAACAGGGCGTCAACCCGTGGCAGCGCCCATGGGTGGGTGATTGCGCCCACCGAAACCTGCTTACCGGCCACCAGTACAGCGGGGGCAATCCCCTGCTGTTGGAGGTAGGCAACCTCAGCCGTGGTAACAACCTGCCGTTGTGGATGGGAGCGGGCCAGGCCAAGGCCAACGGCTGGCACCCGGCCAAGGGCAGCAAGGCCGCCCGCATCGCCCAGCCGCGGCCCGTCACCATCGAGGACGACAACGCCCAGCCCGGAGAAATCAGCAGCAAGGCTCAAAACTTCACCGTCTTCAAACTGGTGCCCGTGTTCAATGCCGCCGACCTGGTGGGCGTTGACGAGGACGCCAGCCGAACCCTGGCCCGCCGCATCGACGAGGCGACAGGCAGCATCAAAAGCCGGCCCGAGCCGGAACGGCTGGCCCATGCCGAAGACGTGCTGACCGCCTGGGAGGTCAAGGCCCAGACCGGCGGCGCTCTCGCCTGCTACAGCCCGGCGCTGGATCTGATTTCCCTGCCAGAGGCGCGAGCCTTTGACACCCGCGAGAACTTCGCCGCGGTGTGGGCCCATGAAGCGATCCACAGCACCGGCCACAAAAGCCGGCTTGCCCGCAACCTGTCCGGCCAGTTCGGCAGCCCGAGCTACGCCCGAGAGGAGCTTGTCGCCGAGATGGGCAGCGCCATCCTCTGCCGCCGGCTGCAGATCGGCTCTGAACTGCAGCACCACGCCGGCTATCTGAACAGCTGGATTCAGGTGCTGAAGGAGGACCCGCGGGCCCTGCTCAAGGCCCTGGGGGCAGCCAAGAAGGCGGCCGATCTGATCGCACCCGAGGCACCAGCCGAGGAGGCCTGATCACCCGACACCAGCCCGGAGCGGATCCGTCCGCTCCCTGCTGGTCTCACACCAGCACACCACCACCACCGAGGAACACCGTGACACCGCAAGACCTAACCCTCTCCGCCACCTGCACCATCCAACGAGTGATTGGCCAACTCGACGCTGCCGGCTGGTCGTATGAAGCCCAGTGCCTGAGCCTCGATTTCGACCGCAGCCGTGCACTGCCTGATCTGCTGATGGTGCGCGACGACGCTGAGCGCCTGTACGTACAGCTTCAGCAAGAGGCCTGATCCATGAACAGCACACCAACGACCGCGGAGCTGGCCCTGCTGGGCTGCTGGGCTGTGGCACTGGCCCTGCGCACCCTGCTGGCCCATGGGCTGGCCTTGGCCCTGCTGCTGGCGGGCTGGCGGCCGGCCCGGCCCGCCGTGACCATCACACCAGCACCAGCACCAACACCAACACCAGCACCAGCACCCGAGACGGCGCACACGCCCAAGAAATCAGCGCGAACCCGCAAGCGCACCACCACCAAACCCGCCCGCGTTCTGGAGGCAATCGCATGAGCATCACACCGATCGAGGCCGCCCTTCTTGCCCAGCTGCTGCGCCCCAGGGTGCAACTGCTCGCCGAACTGCTGGCCGCCCAGGTCCAGGCCCTGCCGCCCGGGGATGACAGCTGGGCCGACACCGAGGACCAACTACAGATCGCCACCAACACCCTGCACAAGGTGGAGGCGATCCGATGAGACGCCTGGCCCGCTTCCTGCGCCCGCTGGGGGTGCCCGCCCTGATTGCCCTGGTGCTGACCCTCTGGCCGCTGTTCCAGTTCCTCTGGCTGGTGGCGCTGGCCATCGGCTGCGTGTGGCTGATCATCAGGAGGCCGAAGCTGTGAGCGCCACCCCTGCAGATGTGGCCGCCATGATCCGCGGGATCCGGGCGGCCCAGCCGTACCTGAGCGCTGCTGCGGTTGAGGCGCTGTTGCGCATTGCATCCGGTGCAGACAGCGCGCCCGAACTACACCGGCAGATGGGAATGAGCATCAGCCAGGCCGAGCGGCTGGTGCTCACCCTCTGCGGCCGTGGCACCACCGGGATCAAGGCCCGACGCAGCAACCTCAGGCTGATCGAGCGGACCAAACACCCCCATAAATCAGGGTTTCGACTGGCTCTAACGAGCAACGGCCGTGATTTGATAGCTAGTACGTTTGCATCATCGACCCTATGCGGATAGCCCTGATTGCTTCGATTGCCCTGCCGTGTAACACCGGCTGGCGGGAGCTGAACCTATGGATCGAGGAGCACGGCGGCCGGTCCCGGTTTGCTCTGCATTATCGCCATACTCCTAGGAATCGTTGCCACATAGGCCCATGGATTTGGCTGCGCTTTCCCAGGCCCTGTCTGTATTTGCAGCGCAGGACCCTACTAGGTTCCCGCTTCACCAGGCGCGACTGTTCCTAGAGGTCGCAGCGGCCGAGCCCTGCACCTTCGAGCACCTGGAAGAGGCCTTGAACCTCACCAACTCCAGCGTCTCACGCAGCGTCTCGGCCCTGTCCGATCGCAACCGCCACGGCGACCGCGGCTACCGGCTGCTCACCGTGGATCGGGACCCGGACGAGGGCCGCCGCTTCCTGGTTCGGCTCTCCAGCAAGGGCCGCACCCTGCTGCAGCAACTGCAGCGCATCTGAACACCACCACCACCACCACCGAGAACCACCATGGCCGGATCAGTCCGGCGGACAGCCGATGGCTGGATCGCCGATGTCACCGTGGGCGGCACCCGCCGCACCGCCAAGCGCAAGACCAAAGCCGAGGCCATCGAAGCCAAGCGCCAGATGCTGGAGCTGCTCCTGGCCCGCCAGGCCGGCGAGCCAGACGGCATCACCATCAAGGACGCCCGCGACCTTTCCCTGCGCATCCGCTGGGCCGGCAAGGCCTTCGAGCGCACCGCCTCGATCTATTCCCAGGCCGCCGTGGATCACTTCGGCCCGCTCACTCAGCTGGGCAGCATCACCGCCCCGATGGTGAACGAGTGGCGCCAGCTGCTGCTGCAGCGCGGCAACCGCCCCGGCACCGTCAACGCCAAGACCTCATGCCTGCGGGCCATGTTTTCCGACGCCGTGCTGCACGGCCACCTGGCGGCCATCCCGGCCATGCCCCGGCAGCTGACCAACCGCAACACCAAGGACCGCACCTTCACCGAGCAGGAGATCACCGCCTTCTGCGATGCGTTCCGGGCCATGGGCCAGCCCGCCGCGGCCGATCTGTTCGTGTTCCTGCTGGAGAGCTGCGCCCGCTGGGGCGAGATCGAAAAGCTGAAGCGACAGGACGTGGACATCGAGCGGGCCCGCGTCACCTTCTGGGAGACCAAGGCCAACCGCGCCCGCAGCATCCCGCTCACTCGCCGGGCCCTCGATGCCCTGCTGCCCCATCTTCCCGCCGTCCCGGGCCATCGGGTCTGGCCCTACCGCTACAGCGAGTTCCGCTGGCTGT
>JBBASO010000025.1:0-20206 GCA_040399265.1 Prochlorococcaceae cyanobacterium | reverse complement strand
GCCGTCCCGGGCCATCGGGTCTGGCCCTACCGCTACAGCGAGTTCCGCTGGCTGTTCAGCAAGGCCAAGGAGCAGCTGGGCATCAACGACGAGGCGCTGACCATCCACTGCACCCGCCACACCTGCGCCAGCAAGCTGGCCAGCCGTGGGATCCCGCTGCATCAGCTGATGACCTTCGGCGGGTGGACCTCGCTGCAGAGCGTGCAGCGCTACCTGCACCTGCACACCGAGGCCCTGGCCAGCTGCGTGGCAGCGCTGGAGGCCTGAACTCAATCGGATGTATCCACCAGCCGTAGAGTGGCTGCGGAAATAGGTGCGGATCGGTGCCGAAATCGGCATCCTCCGCATCCACCTCAAAACCTCAAAACCCAGGCCACGATTGCCCGGGGGTCTAGCTATCTGGTGAAAGCAGCGGACTCATAAACCGTTTTCAAGTTCTGCATCCCTGCAGATGTCCCGCCGAAACTGCAGTCCGGGGCCCACTGATCAACTCTGCGGGGGTGGGGTGTAATAAGTGCATCCCGCTACCGATGCCGCACCTTGTCTGCATCCGGCAGTTCATCCACCGCCCCCGAGGACCATCAACGGCACCTTGAACGGCGGGCCGAGGAGGCCGCTGCCAACCGCGCCGCGATCGACCGGGCCCGGCTCCGGCAGCAGGAGCGCGAAAGCGTCACCGAGTACGGCAGCGTCCTGCTCCGCGCCCACGGCGAGCGTGTGGCCCTGGCGCTGGAGCACACCATCGGCCTGGCCATCACCCGCCAAGTGGTGGCCGGCCCGTATCACGCCGGCATGTGGCTGCTGTTCCACATGGGCGAGAAGGGGCCCCGCTCGATCGCTGCCGTGGCCCTCACCGTGGTGCTGGACCGGATCAGCCGGCCCGGGTCGCATCGCTCGATGGCCAACGCCATCGGCAAGGCGATCGAGACCGAGATCAGAACGCTGCCGGTTGAGGACAGGGGCCAGGACCTGCTGCGCATCGGCCGCCGCCGGCACGGCAAGCAGCTGGCATCAACCAAGAACCTCAAGGCGCTGGGGATCACGGCCGCCCCCTGGACCCGCGAGGAGCGCTTCCAGGTGGGCGCTTTCCTGCTGGAGCTGATCATCACCGAGACCCAGCTGCTGCGCACCTTCAAGTCGGTGAGCTGCCGCGGTCTGCAGCTGGCGCCCGCTGCAGCGGTGGCCGAGATCATTGCCGCCAATCCGCCGCGGCCCAGGCCGGCCCGCAAGCTGCCGATGCTCACCCAGCCCAGGCCATGGGCGGGGATGACCGGCGGCGGCCACATGGGCAACACTCAGCGGCTGGTGCGCTCACGCCAGGGCCACCCCCTCGACTACCTCACCACCGAGGCGCTGGCCCCTGCCCTGCGGGTGGTGAACACCCTGCAAGCGCAGCAGCTGGAGATCGACCCGTGGGTGGTGGAGCATCAGCGCATCGCCTGGGATGCCTCGATCCGGGGCCTGTTCCCGGTGAGCAGCCGGCCGCCGGAGCTGCCGCCCATGCCCCACGAACTGGTGGGGCGTGAGGCGATGGCCCAGCGCCACCGGGAGCTCGATGCCTGCCACAACGACCGCAGGATCAACGCCCGCATCCGCAACAGCATCGAGACATCAATCCGCCAGGCCGAGCAGCTGGCCGGCCAGCCGATCTGGTTCAGCTACTGCATGGACATGCGGGGCAGGGTCTACACCGCCAACCGGGCCACCACCCACCAGGGGCCGGACTGGGAGAAGGCCCAGGTGCTGGCGGCCAATGCCCGGCCCTGTGATGACCGCGCCGCCGACTGGATCTTCAAGGCAGCCGCGATCCACTGGGGGGTGAAGGGCAGCTGGGTGGACCGGCTGCAGTGGGGGCGGGATCAACTGGAGCGGATGCTGGCCGCGGCCGAGGATCCGGTAGAGCGGGCCCACCTGTGGCGCGATGCCAAGGAGCCCTGGCAGTTCCTGCAGTGTTGCCGGGCCATGCAGCTATGGCTGGAGGATCCGTCCCAGCCCATCCGGCAGCTGGTGCGACTGGACCAGACCACCAGCGGGCCGGGGATCATGGCCGCCCTGGTGCGCGACCAGGCCATCGCCCGGGCGTGCAACCTGATCGGCACCACCCGCCACGATCTCTACGAGGAGGTGGCAGCCGAGGTGACGCTGCTCCTGCGCAGCGACCTGGAGGCCGGCAGCTACCGGGAGCAGCGCCTGGCCCGCGAGTGGCTGGAGCGTGGCATCAGCCGGGCGATGGCCAAGTTGCCCGTGATGTCCACCGTCTATGGCGCCCAGCTGCTGGGGCTGACCGAGCAGCTGGTGGCCCAGCTGGACGAGGCCGAGGGAATGGTGGGGCTGGACAAGCTAGAGGAGCTGCGGCTGTTCCCCTGCCGCTACCTGGCGCGGAAGTTCGGGTTGGCCGTGGGCGCCCGGCTGGGTGGGGCGGTGGCCCTGCAGAAGTGGCTGAAGGACGCCTGCCGCCAGTGCATGAAGGTGAACGCCCCGCTGCGGTGGACATCACCGATGGGGCTGCCCATCCAGCTGGGCAAGGAGCTGAGCGGCACCAGCAAGGTGCGGACGCTGCTGCATGGCAGCCGGCGGTGGCAGACCGTGCTCGATGACCCCGTGCCGGGTGAGCTCAGCGGCCGGGAGACCACCAGGGGGATCACGGCAAACCTGATCCACAGCTTTGATGCGGCGCTGGTGTGGGCAATGGTCAACGAGGGTGCAGCGCAAGGCGTCACGGTGCTGCCGAACCATGACTGTTTTGCCGTTGCGCCCTGCGATGCGGAGTGGCTAAGCACGACGCTCGGCTACCGGATCTCCGAGCTGTACCGGCCCGACTGGCTGGCTGAGATCACAGCCGAGATCAAAGGCGCAGCAGTGGGTTTAAGGATCCCAAGGCCGCCGATTGTGGGCACCCTGGATGAGGGGCGGATCGGCCAGAACCCTTACCTGTTCTCCTAGGTGCTTGACGGTGCTGCACCTAGTAGGCAGAGTGCTGCTGCAACTCTGCATGGATGCAGCACAACATGGCGCGAGAGACTCTGGTGACCCCGGTGGGCGATGCCTTCTGGGCGAAAGTGTTCGAGGCCGAGCCCGACCGTTTCGACGAGGACAAGCCGGCCAGCTGGTCGATCGAGTGGGCTGGCGATCAGAACGACAAGGCCACCCTGGCCTTGATGCAGACGATCGAGGGCGAGTTCACCCGGATCCACGGGGAGGGCGCCAAGCCCAGCAAGAACGCCTGGCCGTTCAAGGAGCAGACCGACAAGGACGGCAACAACACCGGGCTGCTGTGCTTCAGGTTCCGCAAGAACGAGCGCACCAAGAAGGGCAACCCGCTGCAGCCGCCGGCCGTCTACGACAGCCGCAAGAACCCATGGCCGAGCGACACGCTGATCGGCAACGGCAGCAAGGTGAAGGTGGCCTACTCCTGCTGGGGGTGGGAGGACAAGTTCGGCAAGAAGGGCGTGAGCCTGAGCCTGGAAGCGGTGCAGGTGCTCGACCTGGTGGCCTACGAGCAGCGCAACCCGGCCGACGCCTTCGGCGAGGAGAACGGCTATGTGGTGGACACCCCGGCCAATGCGTTCACCGGCAGCAGCGATGACGAATCGCTGAGCCCGAGCCAGCGGATCCAGCGCCGTGCTGCGGAGCTCCAGCAAGAGACCGTGGACGACGGCCTGACCCGTGCTTACCGGCGCAATGCCGACGACGAACTGGAGGAAGTCCCCTTCTGATGACGGTGCGCACTGCCGACTTCGAGCTGCCGTTGCCGCTCCAGCCCAAGGCCAGGCCGCGATTTAGCGGCCATGCCTACACCGACACCAAGTACGCCAGCTGGATGAAGCAGTGCCGGGCAATTCTCGGCGAGTGGTGGACGATCCCGCCGCTGCAGAAAGGGCAGCTGCTGTGTGTTCAGTTCACGTTCCGCGGGCCAGGCACCAGCGATCTGGACAACCTGGCCGGCGCCGTGATGGATGCCGGCAAGGGGATCCTCTGGGTCGATGACCGGGTGACGGTGCTCAAGCGAATCGTTGCCGAGTGGGAGCAATCCCCCAAGACCAAGCAATCAATCCTTCTCAAGGTGATCTGGGATGAGCAATCACGGCTACCCGCCCATAACTGAACAGGGCTGCGGCAACTGTCGCTACATGGTTGAACTGCCAAACCGCACATGGGACGAAGCGGTCCGCTGCGCTCGCAATGCACCGCAAGTGTTGCCGCTGCGGCAAAACGAAAGCGACCCGACTACCTGGGGTTGCTGGCCAGCAGTCTTCCCTGACTGCTGGTGCGGTGAATGGGCGCCCAAAGAGGCAGGCCAGTGAAATGCCCCCATTGCGGCCACGACAAGAGCCGGGTGATCGAAACCCGGGCCCGGCCCGAGGCCGACCTGCGCATCAGGATCTGCCAGGGCTGCGGCGAGCAGTTCCGCACTCTCGAACGGGTGGCGCTCTACGCCGGCCGGTCCAGCGGCTATGTGGAAGTGGCTCAGCCGCCTGCGCTGGAGGTGGTGCCCGCCCCGCCGGTGGCGCTTCCCAAGGTGAAGGTGGCCAAGGCCGCCCGGTTTCAGGCCAAGTTGGGCGGCGACCTGCTGGGCCAGGTCTGCTTGGAAGCGCAGCCGCTGCTGGTGCAGTGGTGGAACGAGTCCCGCTGGAGCAAGCACAAGGCCAAGGCCACCTGGACCGAGGCCGCCTGGCTGAGCAGCGTTAACCGTGTTTCGCGCCTGCCCAGGGAGCTGCAGCTGCAGCTGGCCATGGCCGGGGTGGAGCACGGCTGGCAGGCGCTCAAGCCTGAGTTTCTCGACCGCTCCGACCTGGCCGCTGCCGCCGGCACCCGCCCGACACCCACCGACCCTGCGATGCGGGAGGCGCTGGCGTCATGGTGACCCGCGAGACCTTCCTGGCCGTGGCCGAAATGGTTGCGGGCCACCTCCGACTCAAGGAGGCCGACCGCTGGAGCGTCCATGTCTGCAAGCTCAAGTTCCACAGCTTCACCTCCGAGTTTCCCGAGGTCAACGACCCGCAGCTGATGTGGGCCGCAGAGCAGTGGGTGCAGGCGCTGCCCGCTGGCTTCACCCGCTACCCCACCTGGCGGGAGCTGATGGCCCCGCTGTACCGGCGGGAGGCGGGGCTGGCCAACCGCAGCTGGGGCCCAGCCGAGGGGCTGCCGGGCTTCGTGCAGTTCAAGCCGGCCCAGCTGGCGCTGCTGCCGACCGAACCGCGCTCGATGCTGCCGCCGCCCGACATCCAGAACCCGGCTGCCTACCAGGTGGTGGGCGGCGGCCAGCCCCCACTGCTGCCCACTGCTGCCGAGGCCCAGGGCCTGACCGACGAACAGTGGCAGGGCTATCTGGGGCAGCTCAAGGAACAGCAGCAGGAGGCGCCATGCACCTGATCAGTCCGCAGTCGCTGCAGAAGATCCTCGAACAGGGCCTGCTGGGTGGCCTCTGGTCGATCGCGCAGTTCAACAAGACCAGCAAACCCGGGGAGCCGGTGCTGCCCACCCCGGGCTTTCTCACCGAGCACCCGGAGTTCTTCGACAAGGGCTTCCGCGACCTGAGCCGATACGACCAGGGCGCTGGGCGGCGGGACTGGTTCCGATGACCTGGACCGCTGACTACGAACCCGGCCAGCCCGTCCGGGTCCGCTACCAGGGCGGCTGGCGCAAGGCCCAGGTGGTGACCGTCCGCAGACGCAGCCTGATGGCTGTGCTCATGCGTAGCTCAGGCCAGCAAACAACAAACATCCACGACCCTCGCAACATTGAACCATGCCCAACACTTCCACTGCAAAAACCCTCGACGTTGAACGATCAGCAATCGTTCGCTTGAAGCTGATGGCTCAAGACCGACTGCGAACTGCTTTTCAGAACGAGGCTGAAGCGGCCCGGATGTGGTGGGACGGCTATCTGCGTGCCATTGAAGAAATCCTCGGCATGGAGGAAGAATGAGCTGGCTCGACTACGAGGCCCCGCTGCCAATACTTGGCCCCGGCAAGAGCAGGCCGAAACCCACTGAGCACGTTCGGCTCTACCGAGTTCGGGTGACGATTCCCGATAAGCCAAAAATGAAAATCACGTTGCTGGCGCCCAACAGGGGCAAGGCCATCTTCTACTGCCAGAACCGCTGGCCTAACTGCACTGCGGAGATCATCGAATGAAGGCCCTGATTGACGCGGAGGTCTACTTGTTTCGCGCCGCTGCCGCCTGCGAGGTGGAGACGGAATGGGCGCCCGATGACTGGACCTACGCCTGCCGCCACGGCGATGCACAGGCCCTGTTCCAAGACGCCATCGGCGAGATCCGCGACACCCTCCCCGATCATCAGCCCGTGCTGGTGTTCGGCAGCCGCACCAGCTTTCGCTATGGCGTGTGGCCCCAGTACAAGGCCAACCGCAAGAAGTACCGCAAACCCGCCGGCTACCGGCAGCTGGTGGAGTGGGTGGCCAAGGCCGGCCCGGCCCGGGGGTGGCAGACCGCTGAGCTGCCCGACATCGAGGGCGACGACGTGCTCGGTGTGCTCTACGAGGAAGGCGACGTGATCTGCTCGATCGACAAGGACATGCTCACCCTGCCTGGCCTGCACCTGCGCAACGGTGAGCTGCAGGAGGTGGGCCTGCTCGATGCCGACCTGGCGTTCTACTCCCAGACCCTCACCGGCGATGCCAGCGACAACTACCCCGGCTGCCCTGGCTATGGCCCGGTGACGGCACAGAAGGCGCTGGCCGGCTGCAGCGGTGAGCTGCAGATGTGGCAGGCCGTGCTCCAGGCCTTCGAGAAAAAAGGCTTTGGCGAGCACTACGCCATCACGCAGGCGCGCTGTGCGCGCATCCTTCGTGCTGGTGAATACGACCACGAAAACCAGACTGTCCGGCTATGGAACCCCCCGGTAGCCTTGTGATGTCTGCATGGATGCAGTGTTCCCCATCGTCAGCGATGAACTGATCAAGCGGCTGGAGGCCACCTTCGGCCAAAAGCCCGATCGCTCGATGTCTCATCGGGAGATTGATCATTGGATCGGCGAGCAGACAGTGGTGGACTGCATCAAGCGCTGGCACGCCGAACAGCAAGGGGGGCTGGGCTGATGTGCGGCGGCGGCTCGATGCCTCGGTCAACCATCGTCATGCCTGACATGACGGCCTATGACCGCATGGCTGATCGGCAGATCGCTGCCATGCGCCAGCAGCAGGAAGGCCAACTGATGCTTCAGCAGCAGCAGCTCAACCAGGCTGTCACAGGCCAGCAGTCCGTCATGGCCGAACTCTTGGCCGTGCAGCAGCAGCGGGCAAGCAACACCGCTGCAGATGCAGCGCGGATGGCTGCCTTGATTGGCACGCCGCCCCCCGAGCCAGCGGCCAAGGCCCCAGTGATTGGCGACAGCCGGCAAGGCATGGCGCCGCCAGAAGGCAAACGCAGTCTGCGGATTGACCGCAAGCAGCGCTCATCGAAACCCGGCGGTGGCGCCGGACTCAACATCGCCAGCTACTGACCATGTGCTCTGCCCCGCAACCCAAGCCGCCAGAGGTCGTCTACCAAGGTCCGAGCAGAAAAGAGATCAGGCAGGACCGGCGCGACATGCGCCAGTTCCGCAAGGACTCGATGCTGCAGCAGCAAGAAATGCAGACTGCTTTGCAGGCTCAGATTGATGCGGCAAACGCTGCGGCTGCCGAAGCCGCCGCGCAGCTGGCTGAGCAGCAGCAGGCCATGCAGGCGATGGCCACAACCGCCAACCAGACCTATGCGGTCCAAACAACTCAGCAGGCGCCGGCCAGCCCGCAGGTGACGAAATCGCAATCGACTGCAACCCTGCCACGCGCAACCGCCAGCCTCACCGTTGGCCAGCGCAACAGCACCAACACCGGCCTGAACATCGGCCGATGACAGCAGAGAACCGCTACAAAAAGCTGGAGCCCGCCCGCAACCACTGGATCGACCGTGGCCGGGAAGCGTCAGCTCTCACTCTGCCCTGGGTGATGCCGTTCGATGGCGAACCCGAGGCCCAGGCGCTGCAGAAGATTGACCACCCGTGGGATGGCATCGGCCAGCGGGGCGTTCACAACATTGCCAGCCGGCTGCTGCTGGCCCTGCTGCCGCCCACCGAGACGTTCTTCCGGTTCGTCCACGACGACATGGCCTTTGCTGCACAGCAGGCCCAGCTGGTGGCGCAAGGCGCCAGCCCGGAGCGGATCGCTGAACTCAAGACCCAGGTGGACAAGACCCTGGGGATGATGGAGCGGGCGGTGCTGCGCAGCATCGAAGCCAGCAACGACCGCACCGCCCTGCACCAGGCGCTGCTGCACCTGATCATCGCCGGCAACTGCCTGATCTGGCTGCCCAAGGAGGGCGCCAAGGTGTTCAACCTCTACCGCTATGTGCTGCGCCGCGACCCCGTGGGCCGGCCGCTGGAGGCGGTGGTGTGCGAGCGGATCCCCGCCGACGAACTGCCCGAGGCGGCACGCAAGATCCTCGATCAGGTGGAGCCGATGGATCCACTCACCGAGGAGCGCCCCGGCGGCGGCACCGAGACCCTGCCCGACGAACGGCTGGTCAAGGTCTACATCCACATCACCTGGAACAAGAACCGCTGCAGCTGGTATCAGGAGCTCAAGGGCCGCCGCATCGAGGGCAGCGAGGGCAGCTGCAACCGGGAGCACAGCCCCTGGATCCCGCTGCGCATGTTTGCCATCGATTCGGAGGACTACGGCCCGGGCTATGTCGAGGCGGCCACCATGGCTGACCTGCAGACTGCCAACGCTCTCACCCGGGCGCTAACCGAAGGCGCGCTGGTCAGCGCGATGTGCAAGTTCCTGGCCAAGCCGGGCGCGGCCGTCACCGCCAAGCAGTTCAACGAGGCTGCCAACGGTGCCTGCCTCACCGGCAACCCGGAGGACATCACCGCCGTACAGGTGGGGAAGGGCAGCGATCTGGCGGTGGCCGAACAGCGACTGCAGCGGGTGGAGGCCCGGCTGGCCGTGAGCTTCATGCTCAACGAAGCCCGCGACTCGGAGCGCACCACGGCCGAGGAGGTGCGGATCCAGGCGCAGCAGATCGAGAACAGCCTGGGCGGGATCTACAGCGTGCTCACGACTGAGTTTCAGTACCCCTACATCGCCCGGCGGCTGTACCTGCTCACCCAGTCCGGCGGGCTGCCCAAGCTGCCCGACGACACCATCAAGCCGGTGGTGAGCGTGGGCCTGGCGGCTGTGGGCCGGGGCAACGACCTCGAACGCCATGCCCGCTTCATGCAGATCCTGCAGCAGACCATTACCCCCGAGGGCACGCTGCAATACCTGATCCCGTCGGAGCTGATCAGCCGCCTCGCTGCCGCAATGGGTATCGACACGGTGGGCCTGATCAAGAGCCAGCAGCAGATCGAGCAGGAGCAGCAGGCCGCGATGCAGGCCCAGCAGCAGGCGGCCGTGATGCAGTCGGCGATGGCTGACCCGCAGAAGCTGGCCAACGCCGCCCAGACCGTTCAAGAGATCCAGCAACCACAACCTGAATGACCACCACCCCCACCATGGACATCACGCCCGAGCAGATGGCGCTGGCCGGCCCCGGCTACGACAAGGACGCACTGGCCGGGTTCCTGCAGGAGATCGCCGAGGAGGATGCAGCGCTGGCCAGTGGCGCCATTCAGCCGCCGGCACCCGCCGCCCAGCCTGACTTCGCCACGCTCACCGTCGAAGGCGACGAGGTGGAGGCCGAGGGCGACGAGCCGGCCGGCGAGGCCAGGCCCCTGGCCGGGAAGTTCAAGAGCCCCGAGGAACTGGAGAAGGCCTACCTGGCGCTGCAGCAGAAGCTGGGCCAGCGCGCTGCTGAGCCTGAAGCCGCGGCCGAACCCGAGCCGGTGGCGCCTTTGTCCCGCGAGGATGCCGTGGGCCATTACGGGGAGACCGTGGTGGCCGCGGCCGAGAAGGAGGGCATCGACCTGGGCCTGTGGGATGCCGCAGTGCAAAAAGGCGAGGACACCAGCGCCATGCGCGACAAGCTGGCCGGCGCCCTGGGGATCCCCGCGCAGCTGATTGAGCGCTACGAGGCTGCCTTCCGCCCTGCCGCCGCGGCCGACACCACCGCCCCAGGCCTGAGCGAGGAAGATGCCGCGGCCGTCCGCTCCCTGGTCGGCGGCGATCAGCAGTTCGCCAAGCTCAGCCAGTGGGCTGCCACCAACTTAAGCGAGGCCGAACTGGCCAGCTACAACGATGCGGTGAACACCGGCAGCCGGGCCGCCGCGGAGATCGCGGTGCGGTGGCTGCAGAACAAGGCGACCAGCGCTGACAAGGAGCCCGCACTGGTGCTCGCCAGCGGCGGCAATGCCACCCCGGCGCTGGATGTGTTCGAGACCGAGGAGGAAGCGCTGGAGGCCAAAGCGGCGCTCACCAAGGGCGGCAAGCAGCGCTACCTGGTGGACGAGAAATACCGCCGCTACATCGACGCCAAGTTTGCGCGATCCCCGATCTTCCTGTAGTAAGGGTGTATGAGTTCACCTGCACTCATGCAGAGCACAGGCCGCCCGAGGGCGACACCCTGATCGCAAAAGCCTGGGGATAGCAGAGGCTCACCGCAAACCCTGCAGTGACGCTTATCACGCCATCGCGGCTTGGCCAAATCAAAGGCAACGCCGCAGACAACTACGCCCTGTTCCTGAAACTGGGTATGTCGGAGGTGCTTACGGCCTTCGATCGCAAGACTGTTTTCACCGGCCGGGTGAAGGAGCGCTCCATTCGGGGCGGCCAATCTGCCCGGTTCAAGGTGACGGGTCGCCGGATTGCTGGGTATCACACCCCCGGCACGCCGATCACCAACGTCGCCACGGACGCCAACAACCCCAACCCCTCGAACGCCCCCTCGGATCGCAACGAGGAGGTGATCAACCTGGATGGCCTGTTGATTGCGCCTGACACGGTGTACGACCTGGACGACCTCATGGAGGACGTGCAGTACCGGCAGGACATGATGCACCAGCTGGGTGAAGCCCTGGCCCGCGAAAAGGATGCCCGGATTGCCCGAGTGCTCTATGCCGCGGCCAAGCGCAGCACCGAGCCGCTGAACAAGGCCAGCAACGCCGGCCGCACCGGCACCGCCCGGACCCTCAGCGCCGGCTATGCCGCTGCTTCCAAGCAGGCCAAAGGTGATGAGCTCGCTTCTGTTATCGGCGACATCAAAGTGGCCATGCAGAAGAAGGATGTGCCCACCGACGATCTGGTTGTCGTCGTCCCCCCGGACGAGTACGACTTCCTGAACGAAGGCTCCAAGGTCATCAATGCCGACTTCAACCAGGGCGCTGCCAACGGCACCTTTGGCGGCGGCACTATTGGCCGGGTTAAGGGACTCCCGGTGATGTGGTCTAACCACGTCACGCAGGCGTCCTACACCAACACCACTTTCGACCGCAATGCTGCCTACCAGCAGAACCTGTCGAAGTGCCGGGCGCTGATCTTCCACAAGGATGCGATCGGCGTGCTCACGCTGCGCCGTCCGCAGCTGCAGATGACTGCTCCTGGTGGCGATTACAACGTCGTCTACCAGAGCCAGTTGTTCGTGGCTCGCATGGCAATCGGCATGGGCATCCTCCGAGCTGAATGTGCGGCAGTCGTCGAAGTGCCGTAGCCTGGATCTGGAGGGACTTTGGAGGACGGGGCCCCATCGCTTTTGCGGTGGGGCCCTTTTGTTGGAGCCGGTAGCATGAAGGCTGCACCACCGCAGAGCAGATGGGGGTCGAGAACCAGCGCGCCACACCTGGCCGCACCACGCTGCTCGAAGCGGTCAACGTGGTGCTGATGAACATTGGCGAGCAGCCGGTGTCCACGCTTGAAAACCAGCAAGTTCTTGAGGCGCGCACGGCTGAGGCCACCATCCTTGAGGTCCACAAAGAAGGCCAGACCAGGGGGTGGAGCTGGAACAGCGAAAGGGCCTACCCCTTCACGCGCAGTGCCAGCGGAGAGATCGTGTTGCCGCCCAACGTCGTCAGCTGGCAGCCGGACCCCTATGAGTTTGAGCACCGCTACCAGCTCCGCGGGTTGCGGGTGTACGACAAGGAAACACGCAGCTATCAGCTGCAGGTGACGCAGCTCAAGGCTGACGTGGTTTGGCTGCTGCCATGGGATGAGTGCCCAGAAGCGTTTAACCGCTGGAGCCTGATCCGCGCTGCCCGGGTGTTCAGCGCACGCACCATCGGAGATGTCACTGGGGTGCAGTACACCCAGCTGGATGAGCAGCAGGCGCTGATCGAGCTGCTCCGGGTGGAGAACATCCAGGAGGCGCCGAACATGATCACCGGCCGCCGGCGGTTCCCCACCTTCCAGCCGACTGAAGGCCTGACCGATCGGCTGCTGGGGGGCGTGTTCCTGTGAGCTTGATCAGCTACATGATCCCCAACCTGATCCAGGGGGTTAGCCAACAGCCGGATGGCCAGCGCGATCCAACCCAGGGCGAGGTGCAGATCAATGGGATGTCATCGCTGTCGCAAGGCCTGCGCAAACGGCAAGGCAGCGAAGTGGTTGCCAGGGTCAGCAATGACACGCTGGGCGACGTGGCGCTGCACCAGATCCAGCGTGATCCCAGCGAGCAGTATCTGGTGATCATCAGCCGAAGCAGCATCAAGGTCTACAACCTGCTGACCGGCGGCGAACGGAATGTCGAGGCCCCATTTGGCTACAGCTACCTGGCAAGCGCAGAGAAAGCCAGGAGCGACATCCGTGCCGCCACCATCGCCGACTACACATTCATCAGCAACACCAGGACAACGCCGGCAATGGCGTCAGATGTGGCGCCGGCCAACCCAAGGCCGTTCCCGCATGAGTGCCTGGTATGGGTCAAGGCCGCCAACTATGGCCAGACCTATGAGGTCAACTTGAACGGCACCTTGGCGACGGTGCAAACAGCCATTCAGCCGGTGGTGGTGAACGGCCAGACAATTACCGAGAACCGGATCTCTGCAGCGGAGATTGCGACGCAGTTGCGCACCGCGCTGCTTGGAGTCAACAACGTCACGATCAGCCGGCGAGGGTCTGTCCTCTGGATTCGCAGCGCCAACCCGATCACGGTGGAGGCGACAGACGCGCAGGCGAACGCTGACATCACGGCAATCACCAACTCTGTGCAGGCGTTCACGGATCTGCCGACGCTGGCGCCCAATGGCTATCAGGTGGAGGTGATCGGCGATCCTGGCAATCGCTTTGATGGCTACCACGTCCGCTTTGTCCCCCGCGAGGGAGCGCAAGGCTTCGGCGAGGGGGCGTGGGAAGAAACCGTGGCGCCAGGGCTTGCCTACAAGATCAGCCCAGCAACCATGCCGCATGTGCTGGTGAGGCGGCCTGGCGGCAGCTTCTGGTTTGGCCCTGCCAACGGGACGGTGACATCTGGCATCACGATCCCCACATGGGGTCAGCGGACTGCTGGCAACCTGGATTCGGCGCCTGATCCCAGCTTCATTGGCCATCCCATTCAGGATGTTTTTGTTTTCAAGAATCGCCTGGGGTTTCTTGCCGATGAAAACATAATCCTTAGCAGGACCAAAGACTTTTTTGAGTTCTTTCCAGAGACTGCAACGGCTGTTCTGGACACAGATCCAATCGACTTGACGGCAACGAACCCCCGGGTAGCGCTTCTCCGTCACGCCATCCCATACCAGGATGAGCTGATCATCTTCGCTGACCAAATCCAGTTCAGATTTAATGCTGCAGCTGCAGCATTGACACCCGCCACGGCTCAGATCACGGTGCTCACGCAGTACGAGATCGACCCTGATGTGAGGCCGATCCCGGTTGCTGGCGCGATTGTGTTCTGCCAGGCAAGCGGCGAATGGGCGCAGTTCCGTGAGTTCTCCATCCGTGGCGCCGGCACCGCGCTGGTGGCAGATTCGTCTGATCTCACGGCTTACGTCAGCAGCTTTATTCCAAGCGAGATCACAAAGCTGGCGGCTAATGATACCGGCTACGCATGGTTTGCAATCTCAGCCAAGGGCGGCTACCGAGATCGAATCTATGTTTTCAAGTATTTCTACCGCAACTCGGGTGACGGGTCGCAGCGTGAGCAATCTAGCTGGAGTTACTGGAGGATGAGCGGCACCCAGCGGATCCTGCAGATTGTTTGCGTGCAGGAAACCCTTTACATCTTGGCTCAATACGACGATGGAGTCTGGCTGGAGAAGATTGCGGTTACAGACAAGGCGCAGCAAGTCAGCGGCCGATCGCCTCTTTTGCTGGATCGGATGGTAAGCACCACGTCGGCCACCCCCTTGGGTGTTCGTGTTGAGAATGGCGTTTATGATCCGATCGAAAAAACTACAACTTGGCAGCTGCCATACCAAATCGCTGCCCGGGTGCAGGCATGGTCAGGTTTTGAGGAAGGTCAGAACGGCGGGGTGCTCCTGGGCGAAGCCACCGAAAACCGGCTGATCAAGGCCCAGGGCAACTGGCGCGACAAGGCGGTCTACTTCGGCGAGGCCTTTGAGTTCCTCTACCGCTTCACCCGGTTCAAGTTGTATCGAGACGCTGGCGGCGGCAGGGTGCCAGGCAACGTCGAGCGGACGCAGGTGCGGCACGCCAAGATCCGCTACCACGGGAGCGGCTTTTTCGAGGCTTGGGTCAAGGCGGAGCGCCGCGATCCTGCCGTCTATCGCTTTTCGAGCACTATCCAGGGGGTGCGAAACAGCGTTGTCGGCACGCTAGAAGCCGCCGACGAGGCAGACCCAGCCCGCTACCTCGACGGGGTGTTCACCATCCCGATTCAGTCCAAAGGCGAAACCTGCATTGTCGAGCTGCGCAACGACACGGCGCTGCCGTGCCAGTTCGCAAGCTGCGAATGGGTGGCGATGACTCACAGCAAGGCGAGGGCCATGCGATGAGGTGGGCCGCCCCAGAGGAATGGCGCGTGAAGCATGTTGCGGCCAACCTCCGCAGGCAGGATGCCCTTGAGGTGTTCTGCAGCCATGGACACCAACCGGCAGAAGCTGTCTTTTCAAGCTGGAAAAACAGCCCAGACTGTCGTTGCATAGAAGGTGACGACGGAACACCAGTGGGACTGTGCGGGATCGGCTCTGGGGGGCAGATTTGGCTGCTGGCCACTGATGGCTTGCTGGCCACCCGCGCCCATCGGCGCCAGTTCGTCAAGGGTGCAAAGCAATGGGTCGATGGGCTGATCGTCGATGGCGCCGGCCCGCTGTGGAACTGGGCGCTGGCCAGCAACGTCGCCACCCTTCGCTGGCTGCGCAGCCTTGGGTTTGCGATTGACCAGCCAGAACCGCGAGGGCCCTGCGCCCAGCTGTTCTGCTACTTCGAGCGGAGGTCTTGATGGTTGCGCCACTTGTCGGCTCCTTGATCCTCGGCGGCATGAACGCCGGCCTGGGGATGCTGCGCGGGGCCTACGAAGGCGCGGCTGCGCAGCAGGACTACCTGAACCAGCGTGCGCAGCAGGACGCCAACACCGCTTTTGCCCAGTGGCAGGCCGGCTTCACCAAGCGAATCACCGACGCCAATCAGCAGCAGCAGTATTGGCAGTCCACGCTGGCGTACAACCAGCAGCTGTCCTACATCAACAGCCTGCGCAACTTCGAGCTGAGCAAGGCGATTGCCCAGGCCGAGGTGGTGGGCCAAACCAGGGCAGCGGCGGGCGCAGATTTTGCGCTGCAGTCGCAGGCGTTGAGCCAGCAGCTCACCGAGGCCTCGATGGCCGATGCGGTGGCTTACCAGCAGTATCAGGTGGCAGCACTCAAGGCGCGGGCAGCTGTGGCCGCCAGCGGGCAGGAAGGCGCCAGTATCGACAGGCTGATCAACGACTACGCCAGGCAGCAAGGGGACTACGAGGCCATTCAGCAGATCAACGAAGGGCTGCGCAACCGCCAGTACAACCGCAGCCAGACCGCGCAGGTGACGCAGTACCTGAGCCAGTACAACAGCCAGCAGTTCTATGAGCAGCAGCCGTATCTGGAGCCGATGCGGCCGTTCCAGCCGCTGCCAACGCTGCTGTCACCACCGCCGCCGCAGTTCACCGGTGCGCCGCCATCTGCTGGCGCCACCGCGCTGAGCATGGCGTCGGGGCTGATGGGCGGCGTGCAGACCGGCCTTAGCACCTATGGAACCCTGAGCAACATCGCGGCAGGTGGCGACTGATGGCACTTCCCCAGAACCAGATCAGGCCACAGGCCCAGCCGTTGAGCACCTTCATTCAGCCTGCCCGGCGAAATGTGGCGGCGCCGGCTGGGCCCATCGAAATCCCCCGCGTTGCTCAGATCGAAGTCATCGGCCAGCGCGGTGGCGGCGATGTCGCCGGCATCAACAGCTATGCCCAGGTGGCGCAGGCGCTGGCACCGTTCAACCAGCAGCTGACGCAGCTGATGAGCGGCGGCCTGCAGATGTATGCCCAGGCCGAGGTGCAAAAAGGCGTGAACGAAGCGCTGCGGGCCAAGGCGCTACTGGAGGAACAGCAGGCCCAGTCGGGGGCTGAGTACGCAGCCGAGAACCGCAAGCTGGCGCAGGCCGACCCGATCGCTGCGCTGGCGATGGATGCAGTCAACCCTTACCGGCAGGTGGGCCGGCAGCGGACATTGGCGCGGCTGGCCGGGGCCGAAATGCGCACCTCCCTGCTCAACGCCTACCGGGCCAACCCCGATCTGGTGCTGATCAACCCGGGCACGACTGAGGGCGCAGCAGAGCTGGGGCGGTTCAAGGCGGCCGAGGTGACCCGGGTGGCACAGAAGTACGGGGTGGATCAGAGCTCCCCGGGCTTCATGCAGTTTGTGGCGCCTGAGGTCAACCAGGCATGGGATCGCATCACCGAAGTCCAGTGGCAGGACCGCAAGAACTACCTCACCAGCACCATCCCGCGCACAGCGACCGCCGAGATCCTGGGGATTTATCAGGTAGCGGTCAGTCAAGAGCAGATCGAGGTGTTCGACCCCGACGGTCGCCAGCGAATCGTCCGCAAAGAGGATGGCGGCGAAGAATGGGAGCAGGCGCTGAAAAGCCGCTTTCAGCTGGTGCTGTCCCGTATCAAAGACGAAGCGGGGCTGCCAGGCCAGACCACGGAAATGGTCGAGGAAACCGTGGCCATGGTGCTTGCGCAGGCCGACGCTTTTGGCCTAAGCGAGCTCAAGCGAGCCATGGCCTTTGCCCGGGTGGGGCCACCCGGACCCGACGGCCAGCCAGGTCAGCTGGTGGGAAACATGTTCCCTGAGGTGATGCTGGACTCCGAGATCAAGTACGGAGAGTTCAAGTACAAACGCGAGCAACGAGACCGGGAGGAGCTCAGCAAGAGCTACCAAGACGACCTGGCCCAGCTCACCTACAACATGCCGGATGGCCCCAAGCGGCTGGAGGAAATCGAAAAGCTGCGCGCCAACGACAAGTACAAGGGGCTGGGCAACTTTGAGAAGCTGGAGCTAGAGCAGAAAAGCAGCAGCACGATCGACGCTGTGCGCAACCTGGGCCGCACCACTGAAGGAGTGGAGCAGCTGCTGCTGGACATGGACGGCCGCTATGGCACCGCCTGGGATCCCAACCAGGCTGATGCCGAGTTTGAGCAGGCCCTGGCCGCCGCCCCAGACGACAAAAAGGACGAGTTGCGCCGCCAGTACGCCGCCACCCGCCGGCGCAACAACGAGCAGAAGGCATCACCCACCGCGCCCCAGGCCAATGCGGTGATCGACCGGGCGATTAAGGCCAACCTCAAAACCGCCTACCCCAACTCGGTCACCGAGGCCGCACTGCGGGGGGTGAGCGTCGAGAGCGTGATGGCCGGCTGGACCGATGCCAACGTGGCCGAGTCGGCACGGCGGCAGTTCAGCGCCTTCCAGTCCCACGTCAACAACCGGATTGCGGAGGAGCAGGGCAAGCTGGGCCGCCCGCTCACTCCGGCCGAGGTCACCCAGGTAGCCAGCCGGGCAGTGGAGGAATACGGCAAGAGCACGCCATCGGCCCGGCAGTACCTGTTCCCCGGTGTCGGCGGCGTCCCCGGCGCACAGGGGGCCCCGCCCCAGCCCGCTGCAGCAGGGCAGCAGAGCAGCGGCCCGCCACCTGGCACCAAGCCATTCACCGGCAAGGTCTACCCCAGCGCACAGCTCGACAACATCCCCAGCCGGCGGGCGCTGCTGCAGAGCTGGCGCAACCAGCCGGTGCTCGATGCCCAGTCAGTGGCGAACGAGGGCAACCGAATCCTGGATGGCCAGCAGCCCAGCGCCGCGCTTCAGCGCTTTGCCCGTGAAGCCGGCACCACCCCGGGCCAGCTGATCAATCGCCACCTCGACTACTACCAAATGGAAATCACGCCGCAGGAACGCCAGCGGCTAATGCGCGACGGGCGCCAGGCCCAGGGTGCAGCCCGCAACGCGCAGAACACGGCGGCACGGCGCGGCAACCCCACCCCCAGCCCAGTTGCAGCCGCTGGCGGCTGGCTGATGGACATGCTGCTGGGCACCCGGCCTGCAGTGGCAGCTCAGCAACGACCGCTGCCGTCAGCGGTGGGGATGGCCGGCCGAAGCGGAGGCGAGCAGCAGGTGGCGATCCGAAGTGGTGGGGGCGGCAAGGCCTCAGGCCTGCTGGCCCTGATCCGCAGCGGTGAAGGCGGCTGGAACTCGGTGAACTTCGGCACGGTGAACAACACCGGCAAGAGCATCGGCACCATCACCAACCGCTCGATCGGGTCGCTTGAGGCGATGCAGAACAGCGGGCAGGTGTTTGCCGTCGGCGCCTATCAGTTCACTCCCAAGGTTCTGACCCGGGCCCGCCGCGAAGCCGGCCTGTCGCCTGACGCCCCCTTCTCGCCCGCCAATCAGGACAAGATGGCGATGGCGCTGCTGACTGGCTCGAAACGGCCGGCGCTGGCTGCCTACCTGACCGGCCGCAGCGACGACCTGAACGCTGCCCACTGGGAAGTCGCCAGGGAATGGGCGGCGCTGCAGGCCCCCAATGGCCGCGGCGTCTACGACGGCGACAGCGCAGGCAACAGGGCTGGCATCTCGGCCGCCCGGGTGCGGCAAATGCTGATCCAAGCCCGTCGGGAAATCTTCGGGAGGTAACCCATGCCCATCAAGTACACCGGCTCCGGCCAGCCTGTTGTCCCCGACAAGCCGCAGCAGGCACCCAAGTACACCGACCAGAACCGCCCGCTCGGTTCGCGTTCTGTCCTGGGCGGCCGGCGGGTCGTGTGGGCCGGCCCCGATTGGCGGTGGCAGTCCCCCGCCAGCTACCAGCGGCTGCAGAGCACCGGCAAACTCAACCGCTCACCGTTCAGCAACCCGCTCGGGGCGATCAAGAACGAGCTCAAGTATTTCGGCAAGCAGATCAACCAGACCAACCGCCGCGGCAGGCAATCCGTGGCGCAAGATGCCGTAAGGGGCGTGGTCGGGGCGGTTCTTGGGGCAGGCCCAGTCGCCCCGTTCCGCGGGCTTCGACTGCTTGGGCAGACAGGCAGGAACCTTGAGGCAGCGCTTACGGTTGGCGTCGCAGAAAACGCCAGCAAGCTGGTAATCGCCGCCGGCCAGAAGCTCCGCGGCAAGCCGGCCAACCCAGAAAGCAGCAGGGCCGGCAACTTCGTCGAGAGAGTGAGCCAGGTTGGCTACCGAGCGCTGGGCGCCACCCCGCCCGGCCAGCAGAACGAGTTTGAGCGGGGCCTTGATGCCACCGCCCGGAGCGTCGGCACCTCCGTCGCGGCCACTGCAGTAGCAGCAAAAGCCATCCCCGCCATTGGCGTTGGCGCCACGGGCGCAGTGATCACAGGCGGCACGCGCTGGGCTGCTGGCGAACTGCTGGCCAGCTTTGCCGACGACAACCGCGGCGGCAACGTGGCCAACCTGGGCGAGGCGTTCGGGAAGAAGCTGCCCCTATCGGTGGACGTGGGCGAGGACGACTGGATCGACTCGGCCATCAAGAGCCTTATCCCCAACGCCCTGCCCGGCGTGGCCATCAGCGGCGTGGGCGAGGTGGCGGCCGGGGTGACGCGCAGCCCGGGCATCATCAGCACGCTGCGCAACAGCAAGCGGTGGACCGCCAGCAACCGCAAGGTGGCCGAGATCACGGACGCCCGCGCACAGCTGGAACAGGCCGGGGTCACAGTGACCGACCCGGACACGGGCGCGATTGCGCTGCGCACATCCGAGATCGAGGCAGAGGCGACAGCGCAGGCAGAGATCGACAGGTGGATTGGCGGCGGCGGTGAGCGCCCCCCGGCGGCGCCGGCCCTGCCTGCTGCCGAGCCCACCCCCACTGCAGCGCCGGCCCTGCCTGCTGCGGCC
>JBBASO010000024.1:0-30918 GCA_040399265.1 Prochlorococcaceae cyanobacterium | reverse complement strand
AGACCATGTCCTCAAGACCAGAAGCTTCAGACGACGTCTTAGGCCCGGCCTGGCTGACTGGATCAGGGGCGCAGATCAGGGGGATAGATCAGAGACGCAGATCAGGGGGGGGGCGATCGGATCGATCACAGGGAAGATGAACAAAACAATACGGATCCGCTGCGGTATGGGTTGCAGCTGCAATCAAACGTGCGGGAGCTTTACCTCTCGACACGACACTGATCAAGGAATGTGAATGCTGAAGCGTTGCAACCCTCAGGCTGGAGCAGACACCTCAGCAGCGGCGCGGGATGCGACTGCAGGCGACGCCATTGCTCCCCCCGCCGCCTGTTCGACCAGCCAGCGACGCCCCTGCTGCACGAACCCCTGCCAGTCCAGTCGTTCCTGTTCGGCAGCCCGGGCCACCAGCAGCGGTGCCTCACGGCGGATCCGCTCCAGGTCGGGCTCGGTCACGCCGACGGAGCGGGCCAGGGTGTCGGCCATGGCATGACTGACCACCCGGGTGAGGTAGGCGGCGCTGAGCGCCTGCACGGTGCTGCCAAGCAGCCAGGTGGCACCGTGCCACTTCACCACGGTGGCAAGGGCCTGACCGGTCCACTCCACCAGCCCCAGGAGGAGGGAGGCGCGGGCCAGCTCCAGAGCCGTGGCCCGGAGCTGCTCCGCCGACCAGGGGCAGTCCCACAGGCGGGCCATCTCCTTGACCATCAGACCGTTGGCCACCGCCAGCACCAGCAGATCGAGGCTTGGCAGCGGCGCCGCCACCACGGCAGCCGCCACGATCCACTGGGTGCGCTGCTGCAGCACGCGGAGGCGCGACCGGCGCAGGGTCTCCAGGTCGGCCTGCCAGCAGCGATGCTGGGCCTCAAGACAGCGCTCGCGGCACTGACGGCGCAAGCGGCTGCCGTCTTGAGCGAGCTGGGCAGCCAGAGGCTGCAATACGCCTTCCACTGAATCACCATCGTGCAGACACAGCAGCTGCAGCGGCAGCTCGGCTGGGATCTGGTTGCGCAGCTCCCGCTCTGCCGCCTGGGCCTCCCCCCCAGCGGGGAGCAGCAGCAGGATCCAGAGGGGTTGGCCGGCGGGGAGCGCCTGAAGCCAGCGCAGATCCGATGCAAGCAGGGGGGGCCTGAGGCAGTAAACGAGGAGATCGCTGCTGGCGAAGGGCTCCGGCCAGTGCCAGCAGCCGGTGGCCGAGGGCAGGGGCCTTGACCAGTGCAGGGTGAGTGCAGCGGTTCCCTGCAGAGTGGAAGCGACGGCTTGACGCCAGGGTGCTTCGACGGGCACGGATCCGACCATCGCCAGCTGCAGACCTTCAGCCAACGACTGCGCCCGCAGCTGCTCCAGACGGCCGTGCCTGGCCACCGCGACCGACTGAGCGGCGCTGTCCCGTGGCAGATCCGCTTCCAGGAGATCGAACTGATTCAGCAGACGTTCGAGACGCAGCAGCCAGCCAGCCACATCCGTGGATCGGCTGGTGTGGGAGGCCACCGGAGCGCGACGCCAGCTCCAGACCAGCAGCAGACCAGCAGCGCCAGCCCCGGCAGCCATCAGGGGCAGATGGAGCAGCTGCCCGACCGTGTCGATCGCCACGCTGCCGCCGACCACGGCGGCGGCAGCCGGCCACCAGCGCTGCAGCACCGGGGCGGCCAGGCCGAGAGCGGTGCGCGCCCTTGCGGGCTGCTCACCGGAATGAATCGTGGGAGCGGCACCGGAACGACCGGAGGGCAGCGTGGATGTCAACACATGGCCGGCAAGCAACGTCTCTCTAGCTCAGGGATCAACGGGTCGGCCAGCAGGACGATGCCAATAACCTGGATGGTCTGACGCCGATCCGGTTTCGATGGCCTGCCCTCCCAACGGGGATTCGAGCATCGATCGGCCTGAACAAGGCCCGGAGAGCGAAGCCCACCTGGGCTGGGGCCAGCAACTTGAGCCTCAGTCGAGCCCATGCCGGAGCGATTCCACGGATGAAGCAGCCGGGATGGGAGTGTTCGGACCAGACATGCTGAGCGGACTGAGCCGCGATCAACGCGCCCGCATCGCCGACTGGCAGAGCGAACTGGCGCAGGCAACCAACTGGACAGGATCCCTGCCGGTGGCACTGCTGGATCGCTGCTGGCTGCGGCTGTGGGCGGTGCCGGTTCAGAACCTGGCGTACGAGCTGCCTCCCGACGCCAGCGCAGAAGCCCCCGAGCTGACGTGCTATCGCGACCTGACGCGCTCTGGCCTGGGCAGCTGGCAGGCGGAGTTGCTCTGTCGGCGGGACTTCGGCAATGAGGCCTGGCAGCAGGCCCTCCGCCACCACTGGCGCCAGCTGGAGGAGCATCCCCATCAATGGACGCTGAACCGTTATCTCGCTCTGCTCAGCCACTACCGCAGCCAGTTTCCTGGTCAGGAACGTCAACTGCCGCTGCTGGTGCTGGCTCGACCGGGCAGCCGCGACCCCCACCAGGTGCTCTGGCTACAGGGATCCCGCCAGTCGATGCGGCACACTTGCGCCTGACCCCAAGGTTGCCGTCATGACTGACGAGACGAGCAGAACGCCCCAACAGGGGGGGCGTCCCGGTGGCAGCCGGGAACCGGGTGGATTCCGCATCCGCCTGAGCGACAACGAGATGCGTGCCGCGCAGGCCCTACAAGAGGCATTCAGACTGCGCTCAACCGTTGCGGTGCTGGGTTTTTCGGTGCGGGCGCTCGGTCAGATGCTGGACGAGGGCAAGCTTCAGGATCTGATCGCCCAGCAACGCTCCCAGCCGGACAGCCGTCCTCCCCGCGGTGAGGACCGGGAGCGGGGACCACGGCCGGAGCGGAAGGCTCGGGTCGATCCGTTTGCCAGGCCCTCCCGGCCTGCACCGGTCGTTGAACAGGAAGCGACTGTCCCAGTCGCTGATCACACGGAGTCTGATCTCGCTGCGCCGCAGAGCGACGAGCCCGTTGATGCGTCCACGCAGGCCAGCCCAACGGCAGAGGAGAGCCCACACGATCAAGCCAGCCCGGCTGACGAGGCCGGCATGGGTGCTGAGTCAGCCCCGGTGGAGGAGGCCTGAGCCCGATGAGCAGGCCCCGGGTCCTCTCCGGCGTCCAACCCACCGGCGCCCTGCATCTGGGGAACTGGCTCGGAGCAATCCGCAACTGGGTGGACCTGCAGACCAGCCACGACACCTATTTCTGCGTGGTGGATCTGCATGCGATCACCGTGCCCCACGACAGCTCTCGGCTGGCGGAGGACACCCTCACCACCGCTGCGCTCTATCTGGCCTGCGGCATCGATCCCGAACGTTCGACGGTGTTCGTGCAGAGCCAGGTGCCGGCCCACAGCGAGCTGGCCTGGCTGCTCAACTGCGTCACGCCGCTCAACTGGCTGGAGCGGATGATCCAGTTCAAGGAAAAGGCGCTCAGGCAGGGCGACCAGGTGTCGGTCGGGCTGCTCGACTATCCCGTGCTGATGGCGGCCGACATCCTTCTTTATGACGCTGATCTGGTGCCCGTTGGGGAAGACCAGAAGCAGCACCTTGAACTGGCCCGCGACATTGCCCAGCAGCGGATCAACGCTCGCTTCGCTCCCAGGGGAGCCGATGGCGAGCCAGAAACGATCCTGAAGGTACCTGCACCCCTGATCCTCAAGGAAGGGGCCCGGGTGATGAGCCTCACGGACGGCCGCAGCAAGATGAGCAAGAGCGACCCGAACGAAGGGTCACGCATCACGCTGCTGGATCCGCCCGAGCTGATCACCCGCAAGATCAAACGGGCCAAGACCGACCCGGCGATCGGGCTGGAGTTCGGCAACCCCGAGCGCCCGGAGGCCGACAACCTGCTCGGGCTCTACGCGCTGCTCAGTGGCAAAGACCGTGGAACTGCTGCCCATGAGTGCGCCGGCATGGGCTGGGGTCAGTTCAAGCCGCTGCTCGCAGATGCGACCTGCGAGGCGCTCAGGCCCGTGCAGGAGCGCTATCAGCAGTGGCGTCAGGACCCAGGTGCGCTGGCGGAGGTGCTGGAGCAGGGGCGCCAACAGGCCGACGCCGTGGCTCAGATCACCCTGGAGCGAGTGCGCAAGGCGCTCGGATTCCTGCCTGTCGGCCACTGATTCACCGGAATTCACCGAAAAGCGACCCAACGACCCACTTAACCTTTCCTTCGGGATCGATCAGTGGAGCTGATCATTTGCGATGAGTACATCAACCCATGAAGTCCCACGCGCGACTGTCCTGGCTTGGTCTCACTCTGTTGCATCTGCAAATGCACACAAGCTGGGATCTGTCCAGGTCCGTGCTGGGGGGGTGGCAGGGACAGTGAGGCAACCCTCAAGGTCGGTGCCAACGACTCCGATCGCTTCTGACTCGCCTTTACTCCCTCTCCGTCTGGTCTGTTGGCCTGGCCTCGCTGCTGCCGATGGCTGCGCCCGCCTTCACGGCGCGCCCTGAACTGCCCCAAGCGGCGGCAGCGGTGCTGGTTCGTCCGGCCCAGCCAGCCGCCGGTGTGCCCTATGCCCTCACACCCGAGCGGCGGGCCTTGCTCGACACGATTCGCTACGCGGAAGGCACCTGGACCGGTGGCGCCGACGAGGGGTATCGCATGATCTATGGCGGCACTCTGGTGGAACGGCTGGATCAGCATCCACAGATCACCGTGAGGCGGCGTTACTCCAGTGCCGCAGCCGGCGCTTATCAGTTCCTACCTGGCACCTGGAACGCTGTGGCCAGCCAGCTCGGGCTCACCAGCTTCACCGCCCCGAACCAGGACCAGGCAGCCCTTCATCTGGTGCGTCGCCGTGGCGCCCTCGATCTGTTCGACCGAACCGGCCTCACACCGAGCGTCCTCGCGAAGCTGGCACCGGAATGGGCGTCACTACCAACCAAGGCCGGGTTCAGTTACTACGGCCAGCCGGTGAAGCGCCACGACGAACTGACGGCGTTCTTTCGGAATGCCCTCGCACGCCACCAGCGCCAGAGCTGACACCGGCCCCATCCGCACTCAGCCGGTGAACTGGGGCGGGTCAGGCCAGGAGAGCTGCGGCAAGGGGACCTGCTGGTGCCGCAGCTCACGGGCCAGTGCCCATACCTCCACCACCAGCTGGTGCCAGGGGGCCATGGCGTCGAGGCCCACTGCCATGGGCACCGGCGCAGCCCGCCGCAGGCTGGCGGCGGCGGCCAGCTCCAAGGTCGCCTGGCGCAGCCGCTTCCGCAGGCCCAGGCGATCATCGGCCGCCATCACCTGGTCGGGGCAGAGGTCCAACAGCAGCTCACCCCGTTCAAACCAGAACCGAAAGTCAGCCAGCAGAGACCCAAGCAGGTGCTCGAGCAGCTCAGCTCCGGACTCCGGCAGTGGCGAGGATGATGTCATCTCAGCAGCCTAGAAACGGCTGCGTAGGATCGGTCTGCGCCTCTGTTCTCTCTCCGTGCCCGCTGCCGCCACCAGCTTCGATCAGGCCGCTGCGGGTGAGCACGTGATCACCACCGAGCCGGGCGAAACAGCGCCGATGCCCCTGCCGAAAACCAGCGAGAGCGAGCAGCTTCTCCGCATCCGCCACTCGATGAGCCATGTGATGGCCATGGCGGTGCAGAAGCTGTTTCCCAAGGCCCAAGTGACCATCGGTCCCTGGACCGAGAGCGGTTTCTATTACGACTTCGACAATCCCGATCCCTTCACCGAGGCCGACCTCAAGGCCATCAAAAAGGAGATGATCCGGATCATCAACAAAAAGCTGCCGCTGGAGCGCCTGGAGGTGAGCCGAACCGAGGCCGAACGCCGGATTCGGGAGCAGAACGAGCCCTACAAGCTGGAGATTCTGGCCGGCATCAAAGAGCCGATCACGCTCTACACCCTGGGGGAAGAGTGGTGGGACCTCTGCGCCGGGCCCCACGTGGCCAACACCGGCGAACTCAACGCCAGGGCCTTCGAGCTGGAGAGCGTGGCCGGCGCCTACTGGCGCGGCGATGAACACAACGCCCAGCTGCAGCGCATCTACGGCACGGCCTGGGAAACGCCTGAGCAGCTGGCCGAATACCAGCGCCGCAAAGAGGAAGCCCTGCGCCGTGATCACCGCCGCCTCGGCACCGATCTGGATCTGTTCTCCATTGAAGATGAGGCCGGTGCCGGCCTTGTGTTCTGGCATCCCCGCGGCGCCCGCATGCGCCTGCTGATCGAAGAGCTCTGGCGGGATCTGCATTTCAAAGCCGGCTACGAGCTGCTCTACACGCCCCACGTGGCCGACATCAGCCTCTGGAAAACATCCGGCCACCTCGACTTCTACGCCGAAAGCATGTTCGGCCCGATGCAGGTGGATGAGCGTCAATACCAGCTCAAGCCGATGAACTGCCCCTTCCACGTGCTCACCTACGCCAGTAGCCTGCGCAGCTACCGCGAGCTGCCGATCCGCTGGGCCGAGCTGGGCACGGTGTATCGCTACGAGCGCCCCGGCGTGATGCATGGCCTGATGCGGGTGCGCGGCTTCACCCAGGACGATGCCCACGTGTTCTGCCTGCCCGAACAGATCAGTGATGAGATCCTGCGCATCCTCGATCTCACCGAGCAGATCCTCTCCACCTTTGACTTCCGCAACTACGAGATCAACCTCTCCACACGCCCGGAGAAGTCGATCGGCGAGGACGCGGTGTGGGAGCTGGCCACCAAGGGCCTGATTGAAGCCCTCGATCGCAAGGGGTGGGCTTACAAGATCGATGAGGGCGGCGGCGCCTTCTACGGCCCCAAGATCGACCTGAAGATCGAGGATGCCATCGGGCGGATGTGGCAGTGCTCCACCATCCAGCTCGACTTCAACCTGCCCGAGCGCTTTGAGCTGGAGTACGTGGCGGCCGATGGATCGCGCCAACGGCCGATCATGATCCACCGCGCCATCTTCGGCTCCCTGGAGCGGTTTTTCGGGATCATGACCGAGAACTACGCCGGCGATTTCCCCTTCTGGCTGGCGCCCGAACAGATCCGTCTGCTGCCGGTCACCGATGAGGTGCGCCCCTATGCCGAGGCGGTGCTGGAGCAGCTCACCAGCGCCGGCATCCGCGCCTCGATCGACCACTCGGGTGATCGCCTCGGCAAGCTGATCCGCAACGGTGAGCAGAAGAAGATTCCTGTGCTGGCGGTGATCGGCGCCAAGGAAGCGGCAGCCTCAGCGATCAGCCTCCGCAGCCGCCGTGAGGGCGACCTCGGTGCACTACCCGTGGCGGACCTGAAGGAGGCTGCGATTCGTGCCAACTCGGCACGGGCAGCGGGTCTGGCCCTCGCAGCGTCCCGCTGAGACCAGATCGATCCCTCCATCCCACCCCAGCGATGACGACCCTGTTGGCCGGCGACATCGGCGGCACCAAGACCTTGCTGGCTCTGTACCAGAGCACAGGCCAGGAGTTGAACCTGCTGGCCCAGGAGCGCTACAGCTCGGCGGATTGGGACGACCTCACCCCCATGGTGAAACGGTTTCTCAAGACCGCCAGTGCAGGACTGCCAGATGGTGTTGCCCAGCCGGCGGCCGCCTGCCTGGCTGTGGCAGGCCCTGTGCAGCAGGGCAAGGCCCGTCTCACCAACCTGCCCTGGCTCCTCGATGCCAATCAGCTGGCGGCGGCCACGGGCATCGCGCGGCTGGAGCTGGTGAACGACTTCTCTGTACTGATCTACGGACTGCCGCACCTCCAGCTCGATCAGCAGGCCAGCATCCGCACCGGCAACCGTGACAGCACCGCCCCGCTGCTGGTGCTTGGCGCCGGCACCGGTCTGGGCGTGGCTTTTGGCATTCCCACGGCGAAGGGGATGCAGGCGATCGCCAGTGAGGCAGGCCACGGCGAGTTCGCGGCCCGCAGCCAGGACGAGTGGCTGCTGCGCCAGTGGCTGTTGAGCGACCAGAACCTGGAACGGCTCTCGATCGAACGGGTGGTGAGCGGCACCGGTCTGGGAGAGGTGGCGCGCTGGCTGCTGCAGCTGCACCATCCCCACGGTGACCATCCGCTGCAGACCCTTGCGGCGGCAGATCTGCCGGCGGCAGTCGCTGCCGCAGCACTGGCAGGTGACCCGCTGGCCGGCAAGGCACTCGATCTATGGCTGAGGGCTTATGGAGGCGTCGCCGGCGACCTGGCACTGGCAGGTCTCTGCCGAGGCGGGGTGTGGCTGGCCGGTGGAACCGCCGGCAAACTGCTCGGGGCGTTGCAGGATGGTCGATTCGTGCAGGCGTTCCAGGCCAAGGGCCGTCTTGCTCTGGTGCTGGAATCCGTGCCGATCACCGCCGTCACCGATCCTGCCATCGGCCAGTTCAGTGCCGCCTGCCGGGCCCGGATGCTCCTGAGCTGAGCAGACCTGGAGCCTCACCCGAGCGAGTGGTTCTGCGAACTGAGACACTGTCTTCAGCAGAACGAGCGATATGGCGCGCCCACGGGTCGGCCAAGGGGTGGTGGTCCATGTTCCGGCAACAACGGCGAATATGGGCCCGGGCTTCGACTGCCTGGGTGCGGCGCTGGAGCTGGACAACGTCTTTGAAATGCGCTGCATCGAAGGCGACGGCAATCGCTTCGACCTGATCATTGAAGGCAGCGAAGGTGCCCATCTGCGCGGTGGCCCGGACAACCTGATCTACCGTTCCGCGCAGCGCGTGTGGAAAGAGGCAGGTGAAGCCCCGATGGGCCTTGAGGCCCGGGTGCGGTTGGCGGTGCCACCGGCCCGCGGCCTGGGCAGCAGCGCCACCGCGATCGTGGCAGGGCTGATCGGTGCCAACGCGCTGGTGGGTGAGCCGCTGAGCAAGGAGAAATTGCTGGAGCTGGCGATCGATATCGAAGGCCATCCCGACAACGTGGTGCCCTCCTTGGTGGGCGGCCTCTGCATGACCGCCCGGGCGGCATCCCATCGCTGGCGGGTGGTGCGCTGCGAGTGGTCGACGCAGGTGATGGCGGTCGTGGCGATTCCCGCCCTGCGGCTCACCACCAGTGAGGCACGGCGAGCCCTGCCGAAGTCCATCCCGGTGGCCGATGCGGTGATGAACCTCGGTGCCCTCACCCTGCTGCTTCAGGGCCTGCGGACAGGCAACGGCGATCTAATCACCGACGGCATGCATGACCGCCTGCATGAGCCCTATCGCTGGGGATTGATTGTGGGTGGAACAAAAGTGCGTGAAGCGGCAATTGAAGCAGGGGCATGGGGTTGTGTGATCAGCGGAGCCGGACCGAGCCTGCTGGCACTCTGCCGACCGGATCTCGCCCAGGGCGTCGGGAAAGCAATGGTGCTGGCGTGGCATCGAGCCGGGGTGGAGTCGCGTGCGGAGCTGCTCACCGTGCAACAGGAAGGGAGTCGCTGGGAGCAGCTTCAGAGTGAAATCTGAAGCAGAAACAAAGAAAAGCCCGCACCAAAGAAAAGCAAGGACAGCAACAAAGCTGGCCCACCGCATCAAGCAGAACCCAGCACTGTGGTGTGTGCTTAAGACGCATTCCGCTCTCCCCTTGTTATGCGCGCTTTGCAAAAAGCAGCGTTCCTTTCAGCCGCTGGTGTCACCGCGCTCACCAGCATCATCGCCGGCTCCCCGGTTCGCGCTGGCGAAGCCAACGCTGACTCCACCACCCCTGCCGTGGAATCGACCATGGCCGAGGCCGCGGTCCCCGCCGCAGGCACCGATCTGGTCGCTCAAGCCAACCAAGTGGCCCAGAGCTCGGTGATTGTCGAAGAAGCCGTCATCTATGAACAGGGCACCGGCTTCTACGGCACACTCGGCATCGGCGGCACCTGGCCGGAAGACATCGACGGCCGCGTGCGTCGCCCTAACCGCCCTGATCCCAACCTGACGTTCGAGACCTCCGGCGGCTTCGCCCTGGATGCCGGCGTTGGCTACGACTTCGGCCCGTTGCGCACAGAACTGACCTACATCTACAACCGCAACGGTGTGGATGACATCAAGTTCCGCCGTAACTGGCAATCCCGCAACACCAGCGGTGGCAACCAGAACGGCATCATGGCCAGCGCTTACTGGGATATCAGCACCGGCACCCGTTTCACCCCTTACATCGGTGGCGGCATCGGCTGGATCAACCAGAACTGGGGCAACAACACGATTGAGCGCGTTGTCAACGGCCAAGTGACGGACCGCATCCGCACCGGCAACGGCAATGTCGACCTCTTCGGCTGGCAGGCCAAGGTGGGCGTGGCCTATGGCGTGAACTGGAACACCGACATCTACGCAGAAGCGGTGTATCAGGGTGCTGAATCCTTCAACGTCGGCCGCACCAGCTACGACGCCCTCAACCAGTGGGGCTTCAAGATCGGTGCCCGCTACCGGTTCGGCGGCCCCGCGGTTGCGGTGGTGGAAGAAACGGTGATCACCCCTGCACCTGCTCCTGCTCCCGCGCCTGTGTACCGCGAGCCCGCCCCGGCTCCTGCTCCCGCTCCCGCTCCGGCGCCGATTCGCGGCCTCTGGTGAGCCTGCTCTGCCGATCTGCGGCAAGGCAACGATCTGGAGCGGCTCCCGCCGCTCCTTTTTTTATGCTCTCCAAGCTTTGGCTTCTGCAGAGGCGCGCGCGGCGTCAGCCATTGAGCTGAGCTCATGCCCCTGCCCAGGCATACCTGGGCCAGCCCTGGCTGAACCCGCTCGACGCCGAGCTCAAGCTGCTTGTCCCTGAGTAGATATACTCAGTTGGTCAGTCTCGACTGGTAACCTGATCTCCCGAGTGAATCACTGCGCTCTGGCTCGGTGATCCACACATGCACCACCCGGCCCGGATGCTGATGGACGCTTACCTGCCCAGTCTGGCCGCGTCCATCAGCAGCATCTCTGCGGTACAGGCGCCGTCACTGCCGCTGCTGGCAGGAACAAGCCAGACGACTGCAGCATTCCCCTGGCTCAGCCTGATCGTGCTGCTGCCGGCAGCCTTCGCCCTGCTGATGCCACTGCTGCCCGGCGATGGCAGCGATCCACGCCTACCCCGCACCATCGCCCTGGCAGTGCTGCTAGCAGACCTTGTGCTGATGCTGGTGTGCTTCAGCCAGCACTTTGATGGTGGCAGCAGTGAACTGCAGTTGGTGGAGCGCCTCAGCTGGGTGCCGGCGCTCGGTCTGGAGTGGTCCCTGGCAGCTGATGGGCTCTCCGCACCCCTGGTGGTGCTCTCGGGTCTGGTCACCCTGCTGTCGGTGGCCGCCAGCTGGAACATCAGCCGCAAAAGCCGCCTCTATTTCGCCCTGATGCTGGTGCAAGCTTCGGCTCAGGGTCTGGTGTTCCTCTCTCAGGATTTCCTGCTGTTTTTCCTGGCCTGGGAGCTGGAACTGGTGCCGGTGTACCTGCTGATCGCGATCTGGGGCGGTAAACAGCGCCAGTACGCAGCAACCAAGTTCATCCTTTTCACGGCCACAGCCTCTCTGCTGATTCTGCTGAGCGGCCTGGCCCTCGCCTTCAACGGGCCCTTCACGTTCAACCTCTCCGAGCTCGCAGCCCGCAGTCCCGGCGGCACCTTTGGCCTGCTCTGCTATCTCGGCTTCCTGGTGGGCTTCGGCGTGAAGCTGCCGATGTTCCCGCTGCATACCTGGCTGCCAGACGCCCACGGCGAAGCCAACGCACCGGTATCAATGCTGCTGGCCGGGGTGTTGCTGAAGATGGGTGGTTATGCCCTGATGCGCTTCAACGTGCAGATGCTGCCGGAGGCCCATTTCACCCTTGCTCCGGCTCTGATCGTGCTCGGCATCGTGAACATCGTGTACGGAGCCCTCAACGCCTTCGCCCAGGACAACGTCAAGCGCAGGATCGCCTGCAGCTCCGTGAGTCATATGGGTTTCGTGCTGCTGGGCATTGGTGCCATTGATGCCCTGGGCATGAGCGGGGCGATGCTGCAGATGATCAGCCACGGCCTGATCGCAGCGGCGATGTTCTTTGTGACGGGGGTGTTCTATGAACGCACCGAAACCCTCTCCATCCCGAACATGGGGGGGCTGGCCAAAGCCCTGCCGATCACCTTCGCCTTCTTCCTCGCCAGCTGCCTGGCGTCACTTGCCCTGCCTGGGATGAGCGGCTTCGTCAGCGAGATCACCGTGTTCCTGGGGGTCACCGCCAACGACGGCTTCACCACCAGCTTCCGGGTGATCACCGTGGTGCTGGCGGCGATCGGCCTGGTGCTCACGCCGGTGTATCTGCTCAGCCTCTGCCGGCGAGTGTTCTTCGGCCCCCGGATTCCAGCGCTGGCCAGCACTGGCGACATGCGGCCCCGGGAGCTGGTGATTGGCCTCACCCTGCTGGTGCCCACACTGGTGATCGGCTTCTGGCCGCGGGTGGCGATCGATTTCTACGAGGCCAGCACCAATGCTCTCTCCACCCAGCTGCTCCAGGGCTTGAACGTGGCGGCGGGTCGGCTTACCCCTTTCAGCTGAGCCACAGGGCGGCCTGGCCATGCCCTGAAATGGCCAGCAGTTGCAGTGCCTGTCATGGCGGCCGCCTCCACCCCCTCTCCCCTGCTGTACGGAGAGGGCCTACCCCCGTTTGAGGCCATCACGCCCGAGGAGGTGAACTCGGCCATACCCGATCTGCTGGAGCGGCTCAACACAGAGCTCAGCCAGCTGGAGCAGCAGCTGGAGCGGCGGCTGGGGGAGGCAAGCAAAAGCGGTGAACCCCTCGGCTGGGCAGGGGTGATGGATCCCCTGCATCACCTCGGTGAGCGGCTGCGTTGGAGCTGGGGGGTGGTGAGCCACCTCAACGGCGTGTGCAACAGCGCTGAGCTGCGCGACGCCCACCAGCGCCAGCAGGGGGCTGTGGTCGCCTTCGGCAGCCGGGCCGGTCAGAGCGCCCTGATCTACAGGGCCCTGGGCCAGCTGCTGGAGCAGGGCCAGCAACTCGATGCCACCCAGGTGCGCATCCTCGAGGCCGAGCGCCGCGACATGGAGCTGCGCGGTGTGGGTCTGAGCGGCCCTGAGCAGGAGGCCTTCAATGCCGCCACCACCGAGCTGGCCCGGCTGGCCAGCGACTTCGGTAACCACGTGCTCGACGCCACCAACGCCTGGAGCCTCACCCTTAACAGCGAGGCAGAGCTGGCCGGCCTGCCCAACAGCCTGCGCGAACTGCTGGCCCAGGCAGCGAACGACGCCGGCGAGCAGGGCTGGCGCCTGGGGCTGGACATGCCACGGGTGGCCCCCTTCCTCAAATACAGCCAGCGGCGCGACCTGCGTGAAACCGTGTATCGCGCCCAGGTGGCCCGCGCCTCCAGCGGCGAGCTGAACAACAGTCCGCTGATCGAACGGATCCTCACCCTGCGAGGCGAGCAGGCGCGGCGGCTTGGCTACGCCAACTGGGCCGAGGTGAGCCTGGCCAGCAAGATGGCCGGCTCGGTGGCCGAGGTGGAACAGCTGCTGGAGGAGCTGCGCGCCGCCGCCTACCCGGCAGCCGAACGGGAGCTGGAGGCTCTCCGCGCCATCGCACGGCGCCACGGCGCCCCGGAGGCAGCCGATCTCAAGCCCTGGGATGTGGCCTATTGGGCCGAGAAGCTGCGCCAGGAGAACTTCGAGCTCGACAGCGAGGCGCTGCGGCCCTGGTTTGCGCTGGAGCAGGTGCTGCAGGGGCTGTTCGGCCTCTGCCAGCGCCTGTTCGACATCCGCATTGTCAGCACCGATCCGGGGGAAGCACCCACCTGGCACCAGGATGTGCGCTACTTCCGCGTGCTCGACGGGAGCAGCGGCGACCCCCTGGCGGGCTTCTACCTCGATCCCTTCAGCCGGCCGGGCAGCAAGCGCGGCGGCGCCTGGATGGATGAGTGCCTGGGCCGCTCGAGCACCGCAAGCGGCGAATCAGTGCTGCCGGTGGCCTACCTGATCTGCAATCAGAGCCCGCCAGTGGGAGACACCCCCAGCCTGATGACCTTTGAGGAGGTGGAGACCCTGTTCCACGAGTTCGGCCACGGCCTCCAACACATGCTCACCACCGTGGAGCGCCCCCAGGCGGCGGGCATCAACAACGTGGAATGGGATGCGGTGGAACTGCCCAGCCAGTTCATGGAGAACTGGTGCTACGACCGAGCCACCCTGATGGGCATGGCCCACCACTGGCAGACGGGTGAGCCGCTGCCGGAGGCCGACTACCAGAAGCTGCTGGCGGCCCGCACCTTCATGGGTGGCAACGCCACCCTGCGCCAGGTGCATTTCGCCCTCACCGACCTGCGCCTGCACAGCATGTGGAGCCCGGACGGCGGCCAGAGCCCGGATCAGTTGCGCCGCGCGATCGCCCGCACCACCACGGTGCTGGAGCCGATCCCCGAGGACGCCTTCCTCTGCGCCTTCAGCCACATCTTCGCCGGTGGGTACTCGGCCGGCTACTACTCCTACAAGTGGGCAGAGGTACTCAGCGCCGACGCCTTCAGCGCCTTCGAGGAGGTGGGTCTCGATGTGGAAGATGAGGTAGTTGCCACGGGTCGCCGCTTCCGCGACACGGTGCTCTCCCTGGGCGGCAGCCGCTCACCGGCGGAGATCTTTGAGGCCTTCCGCGGCCGCCCACCCAGCAGCGAGGCCCTGATCCGCCACTCGGGCCTGATGGGGGCCTGACGCCGGCTCAGGGGCGCAGCAGCTCGGCCACGATCGGGGCCAAGGCCTCCGGCCTGCTGATCAGGTGGCTGTGTTGCCATACCGGCAGCCGTTCGCATCGCCCCACGGGCAGCACACCCCGCCAGCTGGGCACCACCATCTGATCCGGCAAACACCAGAAGCTGCAGCAGTCGACGTCAGCCAGGCCGGCGAGGTCGTCATTGAGGCGACGCAATACAGGGCTGCCGGGTCGCAGATCGGCGATGCTGGCGACCCAGCGACGTGGCCAGGGCAGGGCCAGCAGGCTGCCGCGCTGGGGGCTGCCGACACTGATGAACCGCCTGAGCCTGAAGCCGCCGCCGAGCAGCTGAATCCAGCAGCGCCCGATCACACCACCCATCGAAAATCCAAGCAGGTCGACCGGCATACGGGTGCCGAAGCGCTGGTCGACCGCCGCTCCCAGCTGGGCAGCCAGATCGAGGAGTGGCCGGCTGCCCAGCCCATGGGGCAGATGGGGAATCAGCAGGGGATCGCGCCGACCCGCGAGCCGTTCCTCCAGCGGACGGAAAATCCTTGGGGTGTCCCAGAGGCCATGCACCAGCACCAGCGGCACTGCCGCAGGTGGCGTCAGCAACGGCTCTGGGGTGGTAGCCATCCGGGAAACAGGCCGACGCAACACGCTATGGCACCTGCAGTGCCTTGAAGATGGCCTCATGCTCAGTTCCGGTGCGCCCCAGCCAGGCCTCGTCAGCCCTCCTCTCGCCCTGCTGGACGGTGGGGCCCCCTCCCTGGCCTCGATCGCCAGCTGTTTCGAGCTGCCTGCTCCGGTGGCCGAGCTGGCGCCGCTGGGCAGCGGCAATGTCAACGACACCTACCTGCTGCGCTGCGAGGGCGACGAGCAGTTCGTGCTGCAACGGCTGAACACGGGGATCTTCAGCCGGCCCGACCTGGTGATGGCCAATCTGGCCATGCTGTGCAACCACACCGGCCAGCGCGGCTGGCCCCAGCCCGACCAGCCCAGGCGCTGGGAATTGCCCCGGTTGGTGCCGACCCGGCTGAGCGAAGCCGGCAGCGCCGCCCGACCCTGGCTCGAACGCAATGGTGAATGCTGGCGGCTGCTCACCTACGTGCCCGACACGATCTGCCACGAGCTCGTCTCAAACCCTGAACTGGCTGCGGAAGTGGGTCGTGCCCTCGGCGGCTTCCACCGCTTGATCCACGACTTGCCCTGCGATCGGCTGCACGACACCCTGGAGGGATTCCATGTCACTCCGGGCTACCTGGCCGCCTACGACGAGCTGCTGGCGGCCCGGAAGCTCCCGTTTGACGCGGCGGAACGCCAGTGTCATGGGGCGATCGAGGCCCGCCGCTCCTTGGCGCCTGTGCTGGAGGAAGCCCTGGCCAGCGGCAGGCTGAGCCTGCGGCCGATCCATGGCGACCCGAAGGTGAACAATGTGCTGCTGGATCGACGCACCGGTCGCGCCGTCACCTTGGTGGACCTCGATACGGTCAAGCCCGGCCTGCTGCATTACGACATCGGGGATTGCCTTCGCTCCGGCTGCAATCCCGCCGGCGAGGACGCCACAGCACTGGATGCGGTGCACTTCGATCTGGCGTTGGCCCGACCAATGCTGGCCGGCTATCTGGAGCTGGCCAGGCCGATCCTCACGGACGCCGACCTCGACCTCGTGGTGGATGCGGTGCGACTGATCAGCTTCGAGCTCGGCCTGCGCTTCTTCAGCGACCATCTCGCCGGCAACCGTTACTTCAAGTGCCGGCACCCCCGCCACAACCTGGACCGTGCTCTGGTCCAGTTCCGTCTGACCGACAGCATCGAAGCGCAGCAGCAGGATCTGCACCGTCTGGTCAATCAGTTGCGCTGATGCTGCGATCTCTGCCCCTGCAGCGCTTTGAAGCGGTTGCAGCCAAAGCCAGCACCGCCGCGGTGCTGCCCGTCTCCCTGCTGGCCGAGGTGGGGTGGAGTGAGGTCGATGCACCGACTCTTGACCTGCACTACAGCCTCACTGGCAGCACAGCGGCCCTCGTTGTTCCCGCACCGCTGCAGCTCCCCAGCCGCCGCGACGATCTCTGGCAACACACCTGTTTTGAAGCCTTCCTGGCCGTACCGGGCGAAGAGCGCTACTGGGAACTGAACCTGGCTCCCAGCGGTGCCTGGAATCTCTACAGACTCGATGGGTACCGGCGCAATCTGCGGCCCGAAACCTGTTGCCAGTCGGTGCCCATCCATTGGCGTGTCGAAGCGGAGCAGGCCAGCCTCCAGGCCAGGCTCAGCCTGCCGGCCGAGCTGGCAGCAGCGGAAACCCTGGAGCTGGGACTGTCAGCAGTGCTGGAACGGAACGACCGAGAGCTGGAGTACTGGGCGCTGTGCCATCCATTGCCTGACGCCGACTTTCACCGGCGCGAGGGATTCAGGGTGAGGCTGGCGGCAGCGGACCGCAGCGCCTGATACCCACCTGACCGCTGAACCCGGGCACTGGAGCGGCCCATTTGCGCAGCTCCAGCACCACCGGCAGCGGCCCGAAATCGCTGGCGATCTGCTGGAGAATCCGTTCGGCGTAGTGCTCGAGGGTCTGACAGTGGATCTGGCGCGCCTGGGCCTGCAACACCTGGATCAGGCGGGAATAGTCGAGGGTGTCGGCGAGCCGATCGCTGCGGCCTGCCGCCGCCACCGGAGCGGAAAGCACCAGATCCAGCTCAAACCACTGGCCCTGCTCCCGCTCGAACGGCAGCACCCCCACATGAGCCCAGAGACGTAGACCCCGCACCACGATGGCCTCCGCCTCCTGACCGTCCACCGCTCCAGCGATCGGCACGTCCATCACAGCGGCAGGGAGCGATGGCTGAAGCGGCGCTCACCACTGGTGTAGTCGGCGGCGATATGGCCATCACCGCGCAGACGGTAGCGATAGGTGACCAGACCCTCCAGACCGACCGGACCGCGAGGCGGCAGCGTCTGGGTGGAGATACCCACCTCGGCGCCGAACCCGTAGCGGAAGCCGTCGGCGAAGCGGGTGGAGCAGTTCAAGAACACGCCGGCACTGTCGACGGCCGCCAGGAACCGGTCAGCCGCCGTGGGGTCGGAGGTGCAGATCGCCTCGGTATGGCGTGACCCATGGAGGCGGATGTGCTCCAGCGCCTGTTCCAGATCGTCCACCAGTCGCACCGCCAGGATCAGGTCCGAATATTCGGCACGCCAGTCATCGTCGCTGGCAGCAACGGCCACGCCGAGGGCCATGGCCTCCGTATCACCGCGCAGCTCCACTCCGGCAGCGGCAAAGGCGGGCACCGCCAGGGCGAGAAAAGCAGGGGCGATCGAGCGGTGCACCAGCAGCGTCTCGATCGCGTTGCAGGCCGCCGGGTACTGGGTCTTGGCATCCAGGGCGATGCGCAGGGCCTGGGTCAGATCCACCTGCCGATCTACATACAAATGGCAGATCCCATCGGCGTGGCCCAGCACCGGGATGCGGGTGTTGTCCTGGATGAAACGCACCAGGGCGTTGGAGCCCCGCGGAATGATCAGGTCCACCAATCCATCCAGCCGCAACATGGCCAGGCTCTCCTGTCGACTGGTGAGCAGTTCGAGCACCGCAGGATCCACGCCCGTGCCGGTGAGACCCTGCCGCAGAGCCGCGTGGATGGCCGCACAGCTGCGCTGGGCTTCGCGCCCGCCTTTGAGCAGGGCGCCATTGCCGGAGCGGATGGCCAGAGAGGCGATCTGCATCACCGCATCGGGCCGGGCCTCGAAGATCACGCCGAGCACCCCCAGAGGCACGCTGATCCGTTCCAGCACCAGGCCCTGGTCGAGTTCGGTATGCAGCTGGCGGCGGCCGAGCGGATCGGGCAGGGCGGCCACCTGCCGCACCCCTTCGATCGCCCCAGCCAGCTTGGCCGCGTCGAGTTTCAGCCGAGCCACCAGAGCCGGCGCCAGCCCGGCGACGGCCGCGGCCGCCAGATCCGCCTGGTTCGCCGCCAGGATCTCGGCACGTCCTGCCTCAAGGGCATCGGCCATGGCCAGCACCGCGGCCTGGCGCTCCTGATCGCAGCACTGGCCGAGGGCAGTGGCGCTGCGGCGCACCGCAGCGGCGCGGCGCAGCAGCTCCGGGCCTGGCTCCGGCACAGCAGAACCATCCGCAGCGCTGACACCGGCATCCGCGGCACCGCCTGGGCTGGCCTGGCATGGAACGGCGGCGGCAGGGCTGTGATGAGGGCTGTTCATGGAAGCCATCATCCCAAGCCGACGACGCTCAGCCCAGCCGCTCCAGCGCCAGCCGCGCCGCGCCAAGCCGACCGGCACCGTTGCCGAGCGCACAGCGCTCAATCCGCAGACCCTCCCGACTCACGGCGAGAACCCTGTCCGACACCGTCTGCCAGACCGCCGGCAGGAACAGATGACTGGCCGCGCTGAGGCCGCCCCCCAGCAACACCAGCTGCGGCGTGAACAGATAGAGCAGGGAGCTGATGCCGATGCCAAGGTGTTCGCCGTAGGTCTGCCACACCGCCAGTGCCTGCCGATCACCGGCTTCGGCCCGTAGGAGCAGCTCCGGTGGATCCAGGGGGCTGAGCCTCGCCAGGCCAGCGATGCTGCAGTAACTCTCCAGGGAGCCGCGATTGCCGCTGTTGCAGGGCGGACCATCAGGCTGGACACCGATCAAACCCGGTTCAGCCGCCGCCCCACCCTGGCCCGTGAACAGCTCACCGTTCAGCAGTACGGCACCACCGACGCCGGTGCCGAGGGTGAGCAGGACCACGTCCGCTGCCCCCCGGGCCGCCCCATGCCAGCGCTCGCCGATCAGGGCGCAATTGGCATCGTTGGCGCAGGTCACGCGCCGCCCCAGCAGCGGCTCCAGCCAGTCGGCCAGGGGCACGTCGTGCCAGCCGGGCAGATTGATGGCGATGCGGGCGACGCGGCACGTGCGGTCGCTGGGTCCCGGGTGACCGATCCCCACCAGGGCCGCCAGGCGATCGGGGTCGAGTTCGGCCACGGCCTCAGCGATGGCAACGCAAACCGCCCCGGGCATCGCCGGTCGGGGCGTGGGCACCTGCAGCGCCGCCAGCAGGGTGCCGGCGCGGTCGAACCGCCCCAGCTTGATCGCCGTTCCCCCAAGGTCGACGCCGATCAGCTGGTCAGCCGCTGCCGCCTCGCTCAGGCCTGGATCGGGCATGGCCATCAGAAGCGGAAGAACACCTGCAGCTGGGTCTGCCAGGCCCCTTCGGTGTCGACCGAGCCCTGCAGATTGATCAGCTCGGACGCCTTGAGGGTGAGATTGAGCTGGGGGGGCACGTTGTCGACATTGGGCGCTGCCAGCACTGAAGCACTGAGCCGGTCCGTGAGGTCGATGCCGACTTCGGTGGCGACCACGAGCTGCGGGGGCACACGCTCGGAACGCTGCTCGGAGGAGCGGTTGACCGCCTGGTTCACATAGGCCGGATAGATCGCCAGGCTCAGCCGCTGGCCGAAGGCATCGCCGAGGGTGCCGAGGATCGGCGACAGCAGCGACTGACCCAGCACCGTGGCCAGCGCGGCGCCGGCGCCGGAACCCACTACCCCCGCCAGCGAGTTTCCGCCAATCAGCGCCAGCAGCCGCTGCTGCGGCAGGGGAGGGCTGCTACGCAGGCTGATGTTGTCTGCGAGCCGGTCCGCCGGCCCGCTCACGCTCAGATACACCTGCACCAGATTGAGCTGGTTGAGGGAGCTGAAGGCCCCCTGGGTTTCGAGCTGGGCCACCGAGGGGGACAGCTGGGGGGCGGCGCCGCTGGCCTCGCTGTACACACCGCCGACGTTGAGGCTGTCGGAGACACGGGTGCGCAGGGTGATGTCGAGATAGGGAATCAGCCCCATCGACGGCGTGAACACAGCCACATTCGGCGCGCCGGGATCAAGGGTGAAGGTGGTGGTGAACAGACCGAGTCGGCCTTGGCGCAGACGCAGCACGCCGCGGGCGGTGATCGACGGATCGAAGGGACCCTCGATGCGCAGGTTGCCCTCGGTCTGGAAATTGGCAAGACCGGGTACGGCCACGGCCAGATCAGGCCCGAGCCGCAGGCGCAGATCCTCGAAGCGCACCCGGCTCAGGTTGGGAATCAGAGCCCGCAGCTGCTCGCTGGTCCTGCTCTCCACCTCAGCACCGAACAGCACCAACGGCTGTTGAAAGGTCCAGCGCTGCTCCGCCAGCTCCGCCACGGTGGCAGCCTCGGTGGTGGACTTGGTGGCGGACTTGGTGGTGGCGGCCTCAGTCGACCCACTGCCATTTTCCGCCTCGAGCCGGCCGGGTTGCACGTTGATCGAACCCTTGGCAAGAGCGAGCTCACCGCTCACAAGCAGGCCGGCGAGACTGCCGCCAGCGATCAGTTCGCCGTTGCTGATCGCCCGGATCCGAGGAAAGCTGACCGGCACGTCCTGCACCCGGAACAGGAGCTGCGCCGGCTTGCCCTCATTGGTGAGCTCGGGGCTCAGTAGGCCCAGGCTGCCCGCACCGCTCAGCTTGCCCTTGCGCGCCACCTGCGCCGTGAACTCCTGCAGGATCAGCTGCTCGAAGTCGAACAGCACCGTGGCCTGCAGCTCCTGCACCGGCTGGCCGGCGAGGTCCAGCTCACCGTTCTGCACCCGCAGGAAGCCATTGGCCAGCGGGCGCTGCAGGCTGCCGCGCACCAGCAACTGCAGGTCGGCACGACCGTCTTTCCAACGCACACCGGGACCGGCCAGACGACTCAGGAACAGCAGTCCGTCATCCCGGCTGCTGAGCCGCAATTCCACACCGTCCTGACGGGAATCGAGCGGCACCCGGCCGACCAGCTCGATCCCCCCTCCGGCCTCCGCAGCCCGAAGGGCGAGATCGAGCTGCAGGGCATCCCTATCGAGACTGACGGTGCCGCGCTCCAGGCTGAGGGCGGTCTCGCCGAGACCGGCATCCTCCAATGCCAGCTCGACAGCCAGTGCCGGTGTGGTGGCGAGCCGGTAGCGCACCTGAGCCGCCAGCGTGCCCCGCAGTTCCGCCGGCACCGGGGTGAGCAGGGCCAACAGGGCCAGGGGAACCCCGGAGAGCGACAACTGACCGTCACCGAGTCGCACAGGCCCCTGCAGCGACAGCCGCAGCGGATCGGCGGTGAGCGCCTGGTCCCGGTCCTGACCCGGCAACCAGAGATGACCGCTCATCCTCAGATCGACGCGGGTGTCGATCAGGCGGGGGCCGCTGAGGTCAGCGACGAGATTGAAGCGCGCAGCAAGGCGGTCGAGCCGCTCGGCGCTGGAGAGATTCAGCCGCTGCTGCTGACGGCCGAACGCCACAGCCGCATGAGCACGGTTGAGGGCGGCGAGCTGGGCATCGATGCTGGCACCGAGGGTGTCGATCAGCAGTGAACCCAGATCGGCGGCCCGACCGGGAGTGACCGCCAGGCGGCCATGCCAGCGGGGCCAGGCCTCCAGGAGCTGCCGCACCAGGCTGTCACTCAGCGAATCCCCGCGGATGCGTGCCTGGTAAGCCCCGCGCCAGCGACCGCTCCAGTCGATGTCCAGGGTGCCGCCATCGAGCAGCGCCACATCACCCCGGGCCCGATAGCGGCGCTGAGCGTAAGCACCCTCAAGGCGCACCAGCCCTGCCGTCACACCCAGCACACCGGCCCGCTCGAGCTCCACGCGCCCACGGAACGCCAGTGGCTGCAGTTCGAGCACCCCCGCCCCAGCCAGGGTTCCCTGCAGAGACTGGAACAGTCCCCTCGAGCCGAGCGCCAGCTGCAGACCGGCCAGAGGAAAATCGCGGGCCTGCCATTGGTAGGCCCGCGGGCTGCCTTCCAGCTGAAGGCGCCCGCCCTGGCGATCGAGGCTGATGGCCGTCGGCACCCAGCGCCGATCAAAACGTGCCTGCAGCAACCCATCCCGTCCACTGGGTCGCATCGCCAGTCGGCCGCCGCCGGCGGGTTCACCCCGCCAGCTGCCCTGCCACAGCTCAGGGATCTGCAGGGGACCGGCCCGGGGGCGGTCGAGCTGGAGACGGAACGCAGGCGTCAGCGCCGCAAGCGGACCGCGCACGGTGCCCTCGGCGGACAGCAGGCCGCCGAGCTTGGTGCCAAACAGAGGACCGAGCCGTTGCAGGGGATAGGCGTGGAGTCGCGTCTCGAGCGAAAGATCACCGACGCGCACCCTCCTGCCGCCGCTCAGGGCGAGGGGCAGGCGTCCACGAGCCTGCAGATGGGTGCTGCTGAAATCCGTGAGCAGCAGCGCATCATTCCGCCAGACAATTCGGGCCCGCCACGCCTCAAGCAGGGGATTGGCACGCTGGAGCAGGCTGCTGGTGAGCGTCGGTTGGCGCCAGCTGCCCGCCAGCTGAAGGTCACCGACCACGTCCCCACCGATCAGATCGGCAGGGATGGCGCTCGGCAGGGGGAGGTCCCCCGGCTGAAGCCGCCAGCGACCGATCAGATCCAGTCGGCTGCCGACCCGGCCCCGGCCCCGCAACCAGGAGCCGCCCCGGCGCACCTCGATCGCCTCAACCGCCAGCTGGCGCTCCCCCCAGCCGGCCCGCAGGGCCACCTGGCCGCCCAGCTCACCCCAGCGCCAGGGGGTGGATGGCAAGCGGACGCTGGCCGCTCGGCATTGAAGGAGCGGCGCCGCCAGCTCCAACGCCGGCTGGTCGGGGCCGCTCCGCCAGCGCACGCCGCGCAGCCGCAGGTCACCCTGGCACTCGGGACGGTTGCGGTTCCAGGCCAGCTGCAGACGCCCATCTGCCCTGCCTCGCAGCTGGCCAGGCAGCGACAGGCTGCGGGTGAGCTGGGCCAGATCGAACCGGCGACTGAGCAGGGAGCCCCGCCAGCGCCCCTCAGACCAGTTCCCCCCGCCCACGAGCTGCAGCGGCGCGGGGCCGGCAGTCGGCGAACCAAAACTGAAGCCGCCGGTGAGCTCCTGAAGGTGTGGGCTGACTGCGGCGTGGCCCTGAACAGGCACATCGAGACGCAGGTCGGGAGCACGCAGGCGGGCGGGGCGGCCGAGGCGCAGGCGCAGATCCAGCCGCGGTGGCGCCTGGCCGGGAACAGCGGGGCCAAAGCGCCAGTAGCCACCTGCAGGGTTGCGGCGCAAGTCCACATCGAGCCCATCGAGGCGGAGATCAAGCACCGGCAGTCGACGGCGCAGGCTGCTGAGCGGATCAAGGCTCAGAGCCAGACCGCTGGCCGTGATCGTGGATGGGTCGTCGCTCTTGGGCAGAACCCTGGTCTCACCGAGTTGCAGACCAAACCAGCCAATGCCGCGGTAAGGCCCCAGCACCAGCTGGTGACCGAGCACAGCCCCCAGCTGACGCTCCAGCTGCTGGCGGTGACGGTCGTAGAGCGCCTCGGCCAGCCGATCCACCATGGAGACACCTAGCCCCACCAGCGCCACGGAGCCGGCTCCGAGCGCGAGCAGCAACGGAAGAGGGCGCAGTCTGGGGCGTGCCTGCGCTGGCAGAGGATCGGTGGCTGAGGGCGCAGGCAAGTGGACCGGAGTGGGATCGTCTGGTTCCGGTGGGCCCGAAGCGGGGGAGCCTGAAGGGGGCGGGCCTGAATCTGGCAACTCCGCCATGAAACCTGGAGATCCAGTGCCGCGACCGGCGCAATATAAGGTCGTTGTCCAGCCGCAACGAGCTGATGAGCACCGACCCGATCCTGCTGGTGGCCGGAGAATGGCTGGGTGCCGCCAGTGGGGTGCTGGCCCTCCTCACCAGCGCAGGCTTCCTGCTGCGCTGGGGAATCCGCTTCCGGCTGGTGGGCGTCACCAGCTTCACGGCTCTTTTATCGATTTCCTGCCTGGCCTTCGCGGTGAGTTACCGCCCCAGGGTGACCGTGGAAGGAGCGCTGAGCGTGCCCGTGGTGTTCGACAACGGCGGTGACCTGGTGATTGCCGCGGCCCCAGCCGACCTGCCCCTCGCCGCCGCGGCCCCATCAATCGAACAGGTGGCCCGCAACCTCCGCGGCAACGGCCGCCAAAGCGATGACGGCAGCGTGCGGGTGCGGCTGCGTCGGGTCGAGACGGCCGGCACCGGCCGCAGTGCACCGGTGGTGCTGGCAGAGGTGCACCGGAACCTGCGCACCGGTGAGATCCAGCCGGGCTCTTGATCGACCTGAGCGGCCATTCCCAGCGGGAACGCCGCGCCCTGGAGCGGGAAGGGATCTCCGACTGGTCGGCCCTGGCCGCACTCGACGACCTGGCGTTGGCCCGGATGGCGACCCGCCACAGCGCCAGCGCAGTGACCTTGACCCGCCTGCGCGGCCAGGCACGGCTGGTGAGCGAGCTGGGTCTGGATCCCGGCCATGCAGCCCTGCTGCTGCAGGCCGGTGTGCCGGATAGCCGCAGCCTGGCGGCGGCCGATCCTCAAGATCTATGGGTGCGTACCGGGCGACTGCAGCGCCGTCTCACGGGAACAGCCGTCGCCCCTCCCGACCTCAGGATGCTGAACACCTGGATCCATCGTGCTCGCCAGGCAGGAAACTGACCCCTGGGCCATACCAGAGGCACGGCAGCCGTCAAGACAATGGAGAGATTGATCCGATCGGCCGTGATCCCTGATCTGCCAACGCTGGCCAGGCCACCGGGGATGGCTCGTCTGGCCATGCTCACCGCCACACTGCTGCTGCAGTTCGCTGGCTGCCCCCTGCCGGGCCTGTGCTTCGCGCCAGCGGCCCGGGCTCAGTCCAACCTGCTGCAAACGGTGAAGCGCGATCCGGCGCGGGCCCGCAAGCTCTGCCAGCAGTTGCGTGAGCTCAATCGCCAGGGTCTCTCCTACACAAGCAAGCGGGCCGTTCAGCAGATCGCCACCCAGGAGAACCTCACGCCGATGGATGCCGAGGTGCTCACCACCTATGTGGTGGGGCTGCACTGTCCGGACGTTCGCTGAGTGGCAGCGTCTCAATGGCGAGACGCGTGGATGACCTGCCGGGACGGCACGCGGCTGGTGAGCCGCCTGTGGTCCCCCCCGGGGGACGGACCCTGGCCGGCACTGCTGATGCGCCAACCCTACGGACGGGCGATCGCCTCCACCCCCACCTACGCCCATCCCGCCTGGTACGCAGCCAAGGGATTCCTGGTGGTCGTGCAGGACGTGCGCGGTCAGGGTGACGCGGCAGGCACCTTCCGGGGCTTCGGCCAGGAAGCAGCCGATACGGCGGACAGCCTGCGCTGGGTGCGGCAGCTGCCGGACTGCAACGGCAAAGTCGGTTGCTACGGCTTCTCCTACCAGGGCCTGACCGCCCTGGTGAACGACGCCGAAGCCGCAGCTGGCTGGCCTGATTGCGCCGCCGTGGCGATGACAGGCCTGGCGGAACGGGAGCACTGGGCCTGCAGCGGCGAGGCCCAGTGGTGGGCCCTCGGTCTGGCCTGGGGGCTGCAGCTCGCGGCCCTGGCCTGCCGCCGCCGCCGCGATCTAGGCGGCTGGACCACCATCCGGCGCTGCCTGGCCGACGGCACCTTCCTGCAAGAAGGCCCGGCTCTGCTGGAGCGCCATGACGCCGATGGCATGGCCTGGCGGTGGCTGCGCAGCGATCCCCAGCACGACAGCGGCTGGCTTGTGCATCAGGCGGCGGGGCTGGATCGCATCCCCCTGCTGCTGGTGGGTGGGTGGCACGACCCGCACCTCGAAGGGGTGCTGGACCTCTGGCAGCGGGCGCTGGCCGCCGGCGGCGAACCGCTGCTGCGCATCGGCGACTGGAGCCATCTGAACTGGCAGGAGGGCATCGACGCGCTGCAGCTGGCGTTTTTCCGCCGGCATCTGGGCGACCCAGGCGAGCCGTCGGCTCAGGCCGCAGCAGGGCTGGATCAGGCGGTGCTGCTGCAGGTCGGGCGTGACCGCCGCTGGCTGCCCCTGGAGGACTGTGCCAAGGCCCAGACCAGCTGGTGGCTCGGGCCAGACGACAGCCTGGCAAGCAAGCCCGCCGGTGGCGGAGAGGCCTGGCTGGTGCACGATCCCTGGCGGCCCGTGCCCGGCCGCGGCGGCCATCTCGGTCTGGATCCAGGCTGCTGCGACCGTGCGGACCTTGATCAGCGCCGCGATGTGGCCTGCTTCAGCGGCCCTCCGCTGGACGAGCCCCAGCTCCTGGCATGCCGACCACGCCTGCGGCTGCGGGTGAGCGCCGACCAACCGGGCTTCGACCTCTGCGTCGCCCTCTCGCGCGTGTGGCCGGACGGCCGCGTGCAGCAGCTGTGCACGGGCGTGCAGCGGGAACGGGGTGTCCACTGCCTGGAGAGCCGGTGGCGCACCGTGACGCTGCAGCCGCTGCTGCTCGACCTGAAGCCAGCAGAGCGGTTGCGCCTGTCGCTGGCCGGTGCGGCCTGGCCGCAGATCGCCGTCAATCCCGGCACAGGCGAAAACGCCTGGGGTGACAGCGGCGCGGAGCATCGGGTGATCAGTCTCTGCCTTGAGCTCGAAGGAGCCCAGCTGGAGCTGCTGCCCCTGAAGCGGCCGGTTCTCGAATCTGGGGCAAACTGTGCCGAGGTTTGTACAGGCTTCTGATGTTGCGCGCCGCTTTGCTGGGCTTCGCTCTGGTCTGCAGTACGAGCCAGCTGGCCGGACTTGAAACCGCGATGGCCCAGCCAGCTGCCCCGGCCGGCGCGCCGCTCCAGCAGCCGCCAGGATCAAGCCTGACGGTGGAGCAGGCCAGGGCGGCCGCCAACCGGATTCTCGAGGCGGTGAAGAGCCGGGATCCCAACCTGCGCTTCAGCCAGTTCTCCGAGCAGCTCAAGGCGACCAGCAGCCCGGCCATGGTGGCCGAATCGATGCGCACCCAGCCCGAGCTGATCAGCTGGACGCTGCTGAGCGTGCGCGGCGGTCTGCGCACCACCACGGTGGAGGCGAGCCTGCGCACCAGTGCCGGCACCCGCGACCTGTTCATGGTGCTCAACAGCAAAGGAGAGCTTGACGGCTATCACCTCGATCTCACCGACGCCAAGGCCAGCCAGGTGGCCGCGGACTTCGTGCGGGCGCTCAGCGGCGGTCACTTCATCACCGCCCGCAGCTTCCTCAGCCTGCCTCTGCAGGAGGAACTCACCCCGGCCAACCTGCAGGCGAAATGGCAGCAGCTGCAGCGCTACACCGGCAACTTCGTCCGGGTTCGGCGCGTGATTGAAGCAGAGCAGAGCCCCGACAGCCAGCTGGTGCTGGTGAACACCGAGTTCAACCGCATCACCGACTCCCTGTTCGTGGTGCTCAACCAGAACAACGAGATCATCAACGTCGATTTTCCCCAGGACCCGATCAAGCCGAAGCCCGTTCCCGCCCCGGTGCGCTGATCTGATCCTGGGCCGGAGAGCCAACCAGGCTTGGGAAGGCAGGAAAGCCGCTTAAGCTCCCGCCAACCGTGCTGTATGCCGATGCCCGTCCCCCATATCGACTGGATGATCGGGGATGCCCAGCGCCTGGCGGACTGCAGCCACAACCATCCCTTCGCCGTGCTCGGGCCCCAGCCACTCGAGTCGGGCCAGTGGGTGATCCGGGTCTGGATGCCTGAGGCGGAGCGGGTGGAACTGCTGCACGCCGGGCAGAGCCTGGCGATGGAGACGCCGCACCACCCGTGGGTCTATGAGGCCCTGGTCAGCAGCGACCCCGGCAGCGGCTATCGGCTGCAGGTGGAGCGCGGTGGCATCACGCACGAAACCCACGATCCCTGGGCCTTCCGCCACGAATGGATGGGGGAGCTGGATCGGCTGCTGTTCGCCGAAGGCAACCACCACCACATCTGGCGGCGGATGGGGGCTCACCTCACCGAGCTTGATGGCATCGCCGGGGTGATGTTCTGCCTCTGGGCACCGAATGCCCGCAGCGTGGCGGTGCTGGGCAGCTTCAACAGCTGGGATGGCCGACACCACCCGATGCAGTGGCGCGATGGCGGCTGCTGGGAACTGTTCATCCCCGGCCTGAGCGCAGGCGAGATCTACAAATACGAAATCCGCTCACAGCAGGGCCACTGCTACGCCAAGGCCGATCCCTACGGCTTCCGGCACGAGGTGCGTCCCGCCAATGGCACGATCGTGCAGCCGCTGAGCGGTGGCCACAGCTGGAATGACCAGCAGTGGATGGCTGAGCGCGACGGTTGCAACCCGCTCGACCAGCCGATCACCGTTTACGAGATGCATCTCGGCAGCTGGATGCACGCCAGTGCCGATGCCCCCTACCTGGAGCCCGACGGCACCCCCCGGTCGCCGGTGCCGGCCGCTGACCTCAAACCCGGTGCACGCCTGCTCACCTACCCGGAGCTCGCCGAGCGGGTGATCCCCTACGTGAAAGCCCGCGGCTTCACCCACATCGAGCTGATGCCGATCTCCGAGCATCCCTTCGATGGCTCCTGGGGTTACCAGGTCACGGGCTGGTATGCCCCCACCAGCCGCTACGGCACCCCGGATGAGTTCCGGGGCTTCGTGGACCGCTGCCACGCGGAGGGCATCGGTGTGATCCTCGACTGGGTCCCTGGTCACTTTCCGAAGGATGCCCACGGCCTGGCGTTCTTCGATGGTGATCACCTCTACGAACACGCTGACCCGCGCATCGGCGAGCACAAGGAATGGGGCACCTTGATCTTCAATTACAGCCGCAACGAGGTGCGCAATTTCCTGGTAGCCAACCTCGTCTATTGGTTTGAGGAATTCCACATCGACGGCATCCGCGTCGATGCGGTGGCATCGATGCTCTACCGCGACTATTTGCGACCCGATGGCGAATGGCTGCCGAACGAGCATGGCGGCCGTGAGAACACCGAGGCGGTTCGCTTTCTGCAGCAGGCCAACCATGTGCTCTTCCAGCACTTCCCTGGAGCCCTTTCGATCGCCGAGGAATCCACCACTTGGCCGATGGTGACCCAACCCACCAACATCGGTGGACTGGGGTTCAACCTCAAGTGGAACATGGGCTGGATGCACGACATGCTTGATTACTTCGAGCTAGATCCGTGGTTCCGCCAGTTCCATCAAAACAACGTCACGTTCTCGATCTGGTACGCCTACACCGAAAACTTCATGCTTGCCCTCAGCCACGACGAAGTGGTGCACGGCAAGAGCAACCTGCTCCACAAGATGCCAGGCGACGACTGGCAAAAGTTTGCCAACGTGAGGGCTCTGCTGGCCTACATGTGGACCCATCCTGGCAAGAAGACCATCTTCATGGGGATGGAGTTCGGCCAACGGGCTGAATGGAACGTCTGGGGCGATCTGGAGTGGGAGCTGTTGCAACACGCCCCCCATCAGGGTCTGCAACGCCTCGTCGACGACCTCAACGTGTTTTACAAGTCTGAGCGGGCGCTCTGGGGTGATGATTTCAACGAGTACGGCTTCCAGTGGATCGACTGCAATGACAACCGTCATTCGGTGATCTCGTTCATGCGTCGGGAAAGCGCCACGGGACGCTGGGTGGTGGTAGTGGCCAACTTCACCCCCCAAAGCCATTCTCACTATCGCGTCGGTGTGCCCGTTGATGGCTTCTACGAGGAGGCGTTCAACACCGATTCCGAACGTTATGGCGGCAGCAATCTGGGCAACCTCGGCGGCAAGTTCACCGACCAGTGGTCGATCCATGGCTACGACCATTCCCTGGATCTGTGCCTGCCGCCGCTGAGCCTGCTGGTGTTCCGCCGCGATCCCAAACGCAGCCAGATCACCCCCGGTTCAACAGACACCGACTCTGCAACTGACGACGGCGGCAGAGAAGACGTGTAGAGGAGGCCCATGGCGGCGAAAGGCCTGTTGATCAAGGCTTGTCAAGCTGGGCATGGGGAGCCGGGGGGAAGGGAAGGACCCTTGGGCTAGGTTGCCGGCTCGCCCATGTCCAGCCCGCCCATGACCGAAACTGCCCCCCTGCTGCTGCGCGCCGCCCGAGGTGAGCAGGTGGAGCGGCCACCGGTGTGGATGATGCGTCAGGCCGGGCGCTACATGAAGGTGTATCGCGACCTGCGCGACCGCCATCCCGGCTTCCGGGAACGTTCGGAGAATCCCGATCTCTCATACGAGATTTCGATGCAGCCCTTCCACGCCTTCAGACCCGATGGCGTGATTCTGTTCTCCGACATCCTCACGCCCCTGCCGGGCATGGGGATCGACTTCGACATCGTCGAGAGCCAGGGCCCGCTGATCCAGGAGCCGATCCGCTCGCTTGCCCAGGTGGAGGCCCTGCGGCCGCTGCAACCGGCTGAAAGCGTGCCTTTCGTGGGTGAGGTGCTCACCCGTCTGCGCCAGGCGGTGGGCAACGAGGCCGCCGTGCTCGGCTTCGTCGGCGCCCCCTGGACCCTGGCTGCCTATGTAGTGGAGGGCAAGAGCTCCAAGAACTACGCCGTGATCAAGGCGATGGCCTTCCAGGAGCCTGAGCTGCTGCACAGGCTCCTGGATCACTTCGCCGAATCGATCGCCGCCTACCTGCGCTACCAGATCGATTCCGGCGCTCAGGTGGTGCAGATGTTCGATTCCTGGGCCGGCCAGCTCAG
>JBBASO010000023.1:6904-32703 GCA_040399265.1 Prochlorococcaceae cyanobacterium | reverse complement strand
GCCGTTGCTGTCGTAGCTGAGGTTGCCGGTGGCGGGGTTGTAAAGGATGCGCTGGGAAGCAGTGGTGAAGCCGGTGCCTGAGCCTGAGCGGAACAACGTGGCTGCCAGGGGGCCACGGGTCGTGAGAGCGGTGAACACGGCATTTTCCAGCTGGATGCGATCTCCCTGGGCTGCATTGAAGTCGGTGAGCGTGTCCCGGTTGGTAGTGCTGCTGAGGACCGCGTCAAAGTGGAAGATGTCTGCCCCGAGCCCACCGGTGAGGGTGTCATTGCCCCGGCCACCGATCAGGCGGTCGTTGCCTCCACCACCAATCAGCCGGTCCGCTCCGGCGGCGCCATCGAGGCCATTGGCAGCAGCATTGCCGGTGATCGTGTTGGCATGGCCATTGCCTGTACCGTTAATCACTCGGTTGCCGGTGAGCACGAGGTGCTCCACATTGACAGCCAGTGTGTGGCTCACGCGCGCGTGCACGGTGTCGATCCCAGCGTTGACTGCTTCCACCACCCGATTGCCGGCGTCATCCACGATGTAGGTGTCGTTGCCATCTCCGCCTTCGAGCCGGTCGCGGCCGGGTCCGCCGTTCAGGGTGTCATTGCCCCCCCGGGCGGCCAGCCAGTCATCACCGGCGCGGCCATTCACCATGTTGTCCCCCTCCAGGGCCGACAACCGATCAGCGAATGCGGTGCCCACCATCCTGTTCTGCCCTGCGCTGTCCACTGCCAGGCGACCGTTCTGGAAGGTTGCGGCTTCGCGTGGGTCGGCCCACCAGGCCGGCACAGTGTCGCGAAAGTCGGTGACGGCTGCGGCTCTGGACGAATCCGGTGCGTGGGAGCTCTCCCAGATCCCCCAGCTGCCGTACTGGCTGTCTGCTCCGAAATCCGAGAAGTGGGCCATCATTCCGCCGCCGGCATCACGCCAGAGACTGAAGTACGTCTCATATAGGTCAGAGAACTCCGGGTGGCGCACGAGCTCGGAGAAGAACGCAGTGCGTGCGGGCGTAGTTCCCCCGCCGAAGAAAATGCTCTGATCTACGATGTGCTGGCCGCCTTCATAGGCCTCCAGCTGCCAGCCGAGTCTGTTGGCAACACCGGCGTGGTAGCGAATCACTTCGCCCACCCGGGCCAGTGAATCTTCGGCATCGCTGCTGCGCAACCAGTTGAGGGCCTCCTCAAGCCCCGCCTCCCCCCTGAGTGCCCAGCGATTGACCTCTTGCGCCATTTCTTCGCTGCCGATGCTCCCGCCGAAGTAGGGGGCGATGGCATAGATGTGGAAGGGGGCCTCGCGGGGAGCGGTGCCACCACCGGCCACCAAATCTGGCGAGTCCAGGGCATACTGCTCAAGGCCAAGGTTGAAGGCCTGGGTAGCGAATACGTTGAGGGCGCGGTTGCCGGTAGCTGCGCCGAAGACATCGGCGACGATCTCTGCCATCTGCGCCGCACGCATGCCGTACCACTGCATGTGGCTGCCGATCGCTCGGTCGCCGAACAGCAGGGCACCCTGCTTCAGAGCGAACTGTGACTGGGGGAAGATGAAGTTCCAGACTTCGTTGGACAGTTCAAACCGCGCTGCGAGGCTGGGCTCGAGATGGTCGCGAACGTAGGTGGCAAAGGCGCGGATGGTGGCATCGTTGGCCGTATGGGGCAGGGTGAACCACGGATCGGCCTGCACCTCATTGGCAAGGGCGACCATCGTTTCCAACGATGCGCCGCGCAGGTCGCTCCCGTAATTGGTTTCGCGTGCGAATCCCTCCGGGCGAAGGCCGGTAACTTTACCGGGAGGATTGTTGTTTGTGTTCATCCAGTCCATGAACCGAAGCACCCGGAAGTCTGAGATCTTCTCCAGGAAGTCGGGGGCGAACTGGAAGCCTGCTTGCACGAGTTCGCGATGCTCTGTGTTGTAGAGCTGGATGTCACGGATATAATCGCCTGTGTTCAGAGGGTCTGTTGAGCCGATGGAGATCTGTATCGCACCCTGGGTGAGGCTGAAGACGATCCTGTTGGCTTTGCGGGAGATGATCTGAGATTCCGGCACGAAATCAAGATTGAGCTCGCCTGAGCCCTGCCACACCAGCTCGTAAGTCCCGGGCTTGACGATCCCAGCATCGGAGGTCAGCAGGATTGTCGCCACCCTGCTGAATGGTGCCGCGCTGCCTGTCTGGGTGAAGGCCCGCACCCAGCCGCGCTCATCCAGATCCAGAAGATCCGCCTGTTCGGTATCGAAGACCTCATCTGTCTGCGTATACCAGGGCCGGGACTGGCGAAACAGGTTCAGGAAGGGGAATGCAGTCGTCCAGTCGACAAGCCCATGCAGGTTTGTACCTAGGGATGGGCCAGCCATTCGGCTCAAAGACGAGTTGAAATAAATCTAATGGAATCAGTGGTGTTGGGCTGTGTTGTCCGCTGCTGGAAATCAGCCTTGGCGAAGACGAAAGGTAACCGTTCAGAGGGCGAGACGGCTCGGAGCGAACATCGTGTTTGCTGGACCTTTAACGGTGGCTTGATTCCCGGTTGCGTCTCGGGTAGAGACCGTCTGTGATGAGCTTGCCTCCCGCCGGGATTCCAGAAGCGGATTGGCTGGCATCACCAGCCAGCGTCAGAACGCTGATCCTCGCTCAGCACTAAGAGATCAAGCAGCTCCGCGGCCCACTGATCGCCCTGGTAAGTGAACTGGTCAGTCTGCGGGAGCGGATCGGCCGCAGCTCGTGCAACTCGTCTACTCCAAGCCACCCTCCAGCCATGGGCCGGGGTTTAAGCCGCCGGAGCGGCGCAAGGGCAGTGTCGCAAACGCGGCAGGCAGCCGGGCCATCCCGGATCCGGGCCTGAGCCCCGACACCACTGCCCGGAACCAGGTGCTGTCGCTGGAGCAACCGGAGGCATCGGCAGAAGCACTGCTGGATTGCACGGCCCCTGCAGACCTGGCCACCTGGTCGCAGGCGAACTGAGCCACTCCGCCCAGGTGGCCGGGCTCGAAGCGACCCGCACTGGCTCGGGCTACGGCGCCAGCCGGGCCTTGTGCAGCCGGCTCTTCTCGTACCAGTCGGCGAACTGCGGCGTCCAGCTCTGCAGGTGGGGCCACATCAGGTCGCAGAGGGCGCGGATCTCCTGCTGGGCGTCGAGCTTGGCGCGCAGGTCGAGGAAGTGCAGGAAGGCCCGCAGGCTGAAGCTCACCACGAAGTGCTGGCGGTAGTCGAAGGGCAGGATGCCGCGGGCGTGCTCCTCGGCATAGCCGGCAGCGAGCAGGTCGCGGTAGCGCTCGGCGGCGGCGCGGCAGAGATCGAGATCGATCGCCCGTTGTTCGATCGAGTAGTGATACTTCTTGCCCTGGCGGTCGCTGTAGTCGCCCACGGGCCGCAGGTAGAACACTTCTTCCAGATCTAGTTCACCTCGGGCGGCGCGGCAGATGCGCTCGCCTGTATAACGCATCGACTGCACATCGAAACTCACCCCTACCCGATGGGTGCGCGCCTGCTGCATCACCGAATGGGGAAACCAGCCCACGTTGAGCACGATCTGGGCGTGCTCCAGTGGGCCGTAGTGACCGCGCTCGCCGGCCAGCAATCGCTTCACGCAGATCTCACCGGCGCGCTGCTCATCCGGCCAGTCGGCGCGGCCTGCCGCCACGAAGCCCTCGCTGTAGTCCTGGTGCATCGCGGCGTAGATGCACTGCTGGGGATTCGGCGTGGCGCTCAGGCAGACGACCTGGAAACGGGGATCCATGGCGGGCGAAGCAGGCGGTTCGAATGGGAGAGAGGCTGGCGGGTCAGCCGTGGCTGCGCGGACCGGCCTGGACCGCTGACACGGTCTTGGCTGAACGTTCAGGTGAACCTTCAGCCGGGCCCTCGGCCAGGCTGCTGGTGACGCCGACCCCGGCGAGGGCGGGCAGGGGCTGGCCGTCGATCAGCGCCTGGGCCAGGCTCTCCAGCTCGCCGCGGCTGCGCACGCCGATCGCCCGACCCACTGGGCTGCCGCTGCCGTCGAACAGCTCCAGGTGGGGGATGCCGTTCACCGCGTAGCGGTCGACCTCCGGCAGCCAGCGGGGGTTGTCCACGTTCAGCAGCACCACGTTGAGCTGATCGCGGCTGCGCTTCTCCACGTCGTCCATCGCCGGCGCCATGCTGCGGCAGGCTTCACACCAGTCGGCGTAGAACTCCACCATGGTGGGCTTGCCGTTGGCCAGGGCCACGGACAGCTCGGGGGAGCGGCGCGCCAGGGCTTCCAGCGGCGCCTGGGGTTGCAGTCCGCCCCGCAGCCAGAGCACCGCCGCCGCCAGCGCGATGGCGATGACCAGCAGGATCAACCGTTCGCGCTGGCCGGGGCCAGCCTCCGGTGCGGGGCTGTGCATGGGTCGTTCGGTTGGCGATCGGGGCAGCATGGCCCAGGCTGGCGGCAGTGCGCCAGCGCCACCCCCGCCCGCTCCTGCCGTGAAGCGTCGCCTCACCCTGCACTTCCCACGGGAAGCGGTGCATCTGCCGATCACCTACCGCCTGGCGGTCGACTTCGACATCGCCGCCAAGATCCTGCGCGCCCAGATCGCGCCGAATCAGAGCGGCACGATGGTGGTGGAACTCTCGGGCGATATCGACGAACTCGATGCCGCCGAGTCCTGGCTGGAAAGCCAGGGGCTCGCCCTCAACCGGGCCCCCGGTCAGATCGTCGTCGACCGGGATCGATGCGTCGACTGCGGCATCTGCCCCAGCGTCTGCCCCAGCGGTGCCCTGAAGAGCAAGGCACCGGCCTGGCACCTGCACTTCGATGCACAGCGCTGTCTGGTCTGTGAGCAGTGCATTCCCAGCTGCCCCTTCAGTGCCATCGCCCTTGTGCTGGAGCCCACCTGAGCAGTGGCTGTCCTGGCGGCGACCGGTCATGCTTGGCGCCAGGATCTCCAACATGACCCCGATCCGGTGTTTCAAGCTCTGCTTCGCCTGATCCTGCTGCCGCTGCGGGCGCCGCTGCTGCTGGTGCTGTTCGGCATCGCGGTCTACGAGGGCATGCACTGGAGCCGCTCGCCTTCGGTCGCCTCCATGGACTGGCTGCTGGAGTGCCTCCAGGCCGTGCTGGTGGTGGTGATCTGCACGATGCCGGATCTGCTGCTGCAGAGGGTGTCCAACCTGATGGCCGCCAGCCGGGTGATGAGCCTGGTGATCACCCTGCTCGCGGTCACCGTGGGCGGGCTCTACCTGCTGCACCTGAACGTGCTCTCCAACGTGCTGATCCTGGCCTGCGCCGTGCTGCTGGCGCGCCTGGATCTGGCCCGGATCCGAATCGGCCCTCCCCCCTGGGTGGTGGCCTTCTGCCTCACCTTCCTGGTGGTTGGCGGGGCCACCCTCGGGCGCTGGCTGGTCACCTGAGCGCCCCGGGCGTGGGGCAGGCCGGTGGGCGCGGCCGCACCATGCTCCAGTGGTTGCCGAGCACCTTCTTCACGTAAAGACGGGTTTCGGGGTAGGGAATCGCTTCCACCCAGAGCTCGGGCTGGCGTTGCAGGCGCGGGTCGATCCAGCCCTCCACCGCCCCTGGTCCGGCGTTGTAGCTGGCCACCGCCAGCAGGGGATTGCCCTGCCAGCGCTCCAGCAGCCCCTTGAGGTATCTGGCTCCCAGTTCGGCGTTGGGGCCAGGTTGCTCCAGGCTCGATCCGCCCAATGGCCGGCCGGCCACCTCGGCTGCCGTCGCCGGCATCAGCTGCAGCAGGCCCACCGCCCCTGCGGCGGAGCGCACCCTGGCGCTGAAGCGCGATTCCTGCTTGGCCACGGCGGCCAGCAGGGGCGCCGGCACTCCGGCAGCCTGGCCGGCCTGCTCCAGTTCAGTTCGGTAGGAGGGTCTGTGCAGCTCCCGCTCCAGCTCACCGCCGCGGCGGCAGTCTGAGCTGGGCAGTCGCAGGCTGGCCTGCTCCAGCTGCCCCAGCCCGAGCCAGTCGTCCCCCACGGCCCGGCGCAGCCGACCCTCCAGCAGCAGCGCCTGCGGCGTGGCCGGGCTGCGGCCGCCCTGCCGCAGGCGCCAGTGTTCCCAGGCCTCGTCGCTCTGACCCAGCCGCCAGAGCCGCTCCAGAGCGGGGTCGTCGCTGCCCAGGGGGTGCCAGTCGGCGGTCGGCAGGGGCTGGGGTGGCTCGGCCGCCAGATTGAGATCGCCCTGCCCGAGCCGGGCTGCAGCGCGCCAGCCGTAATACCCGCCAGGGAATCGCTCCAGCAGCTCCTGCCAGCTGCGGCTGGCCTGATCCACGCGGCCCAGCTCCTGGTGGGCGAGCCCTACCCAGAACAGACGGCGTGCCTCCAGGGCAGCCGGAAGCTGCTGCTTCAGGCTGTCTTGATCGAGCAGCTGCAGGCTGGCGGCCCAGTTGCCCGCTAGGGCCAGCTTGCGGGCCTGGCGCCATTGCAGCTCCCAGCTGGCGGGATCGTCCGGCCAGCGGCGCAGCACGGTCTGGATCTGCGGCAGGCTGCCAGCTTCCAGCGCTCGCCGGGCCTGCACCGGGGCACTGGCCTGCAGCCCAGTCGGCAATTGCCCCAGCGCCGCCAGGCTGGCGGGGCCCTCACCGTCGCTGAGCAGGCGCACGGCTTCGGTCGCGGCGGCCGTCTGGGGCTCACGACGCGCCAGGTTCAGCAGCCGGGCCTCGGCGGCCGCGCTCTGCCCCGGCTCCCTGAGCAGGGCCCGTGCCAGGGCCAGCTCCGTCTCCGGGCTGCCAGCGGCGCCAGCGAGGCAGCGCTCGGCGGGTTGCGGGCGGCCCAGCCGGGCCAGGGCGCCCGCCAGCTGATCCCGTTCAGCCGGGCTGAGGGCTGCCGGCTTCTCGCAGCGCCGGGCGATCACGGCTTCAGCGCCCGGCCAGCGCTCACCCCAGCGGCTCAGGTGCAGCGCGCCCTTGCCGTTCCCCTGCTCCACGGCGGCCGCCAGGGCGGCCGGATGGGCGGGAAAGCGCTGCAGCAGCTGCTGGCGCAGTGCCGGCTGCTGCCGGCCGAGGCTGTAGAGGGCGTCAGCGCTGGCCGGATCGGCTGGAAAGCGCGTCAGCAGCTCCCGCCAGTGCCGATTGGCGCGTGCCGACTCGCCGAGCTGGGTGTCGAGCTGCGCCTGGCGCTTGAGCACCAGGGCCGCCAGGGGATCGTTCCCCCAGCCCTGGTGGCGCAGCCAGCGGCGCTGCTGGGCTGGATCGGCCTGGTTCTGACTGGCCTTGGCAGCGAGCAGCAGGGCGGCCTCGCGCCGGCGTTGCGGCTCGGGGTCCAGCTGCCAGGTCCGCTGCAGGCGCTGCGGTGTCTGGGCCGCGGTGAGCGGGGGCTGCAGGCGCTGCAGCAGCGACCGGCCGACCAGCAGCACGGCGAAGCTGCCCAGGCAGGTGCCGGCCAGCAGCAGGGAGAGGGGGGGCACAGGGCCATTGAACGGCTGAACCGGCATTCTGGACAGGCTCTCCGATCCGCTCTGCGGTGCTGCGGCTGCCATCGCTTCCCCCCGCACTCTCCCGCCTGCCCGGCAGCGCCCAGCGCCTGCGCGCGCTGGCGGCGCTCGTGCTGGCCGCCGTGGTGTTTCTGCTGCGGCCGCTGTCGCCCTTCCGCCTGGCGCCCGGCTGGCTGGTGGGTGCCCTGTTGTTGTGGGCGCTCGCGGAGGTGCTGCTGCTGCTCTGGCGCCCCCGTCGCTGGCGCTGAGCAGTGCACGTATCCTGTGGCCGTTCAGGGAATGTGCATGGCTGTGCCGTCATCCGGGCCGGACTGTTCCCCTGTGCAGGGTTTTTCTGAGGACGCTGCGTCCAGGGCTGGTGGTGCCGTGATCCGCCAGCCGGCTGCTGATCGCCTGCCGGTGGGCCCCCCCCTGGGCGAGGCGGTGGCCGGTTTCGGCACCGACGGCATCCGCGGTGCCGTGGGCACGCAGGTGACCCCGGCCCTGGCTCTGCAGGTGGGCTACTGGTGCGGCGCCGTGCTGCCCGCCGAAGGCCCGGTGCTGATCGGCATGGACAGCCGCAGCAGCGGACCGATGCTCGCCGCTGCCCTCACCGCTGGCCTCACGGCCGCTGGCCGGGAGGTATGGCATCTCGGCATTTGCCCCACGCCGGCCGTGCCGGGCGCGATCCGGCGCTGCGGTGCTGCCGGTGGTCTGATGGTGTCCGCCAGCCATAACCCGCCTGGTGACAACGGCATCAAGGTGTTCGGCGCCTCCGGTGCCAAGCTCAGCGCCGCGCAGCAGCGGGCGATCGAAGCTGGCCTAGCTGGCCAGGCTGCCGCTCCCGTGTTCCACGGCGCCGGCAGCAGCGACAACCGGCAGGATCTGCTGGCCTCCTACCGCGACAGCCTGGTCGATAGCGTCGAAGGGCGCCGTCTGGATGGCTGCCCGATCGTGCTCGACCTCTGCCACGGTTCGGCCACCGCCTGCGGCGAGGCGGTGTTCCGGGCCCTCGGCGCTGATGTGACCGTGTTGCACGGCGAGCCCGATGGCCGACAGATCAATGTCGACTGCGGCAGCACCCACCTGGAGCCCCTGCGCCGGGCCGTGCTCGAGCGGGGGGCGGCGATGGGGTTTGCCTTTGATGGCGACGCCGATCGCATGCTCGCCGTCGACGGGCGCGGTCGCACCGTCGATGGCGATCAGGTGCTCTACCTGTGGGGCTCGGCCCTGCTGGCGGCAGGCGCCCTGCCGGAGCGGCGCATCGTCGCCACGGTGATGTCCAACCTGGGCTTCGAGCGGGCTTGGCAGGCCCGCGGCGGGGTGCTGGAACGCACGGCCGTGGGGGATCAGCACGTGCACCGTGCCATGGAGAAACTGGGCGCTGGGCTGGGCGGCGAGCAGTCTGGCCATATCCTCTCGGCCCGCCATGGCATGAGCGGTGATGGGCTGCTCACCGCGCTGCAGGTGGCGACGCTGCTCCATGCCGATGGGCGCAGTCTGGCCGCCTGGCTGGATGAGAGCTTCCGCCCCTACCCCCAGACCCTGGTGAACGTGCGCGTGCTCGACCGCAACCGGCGTCAGCGCTGGCAGGAGTGCGAGCCACTGCGCCGGGCCGTGGCCGAAGCCGAGACCCAGATGCAGGGACAGGGCCGGGTGCTGGTGCGGGCGAGCGGCACCGAACCGCTGCTGCGGGTGATGGTGGAAGCGGCCGAGGCCGCCCTGGTCGATCAGTGGGCTCGTCAGCTCGCCGCCACCGCTGAGGAGCATCTCAACGCCGCCTGAGCCCGGCGTTCAGCCCTGCTGCAGGAGGGCCTCTGCCATCTGCAGGGCGCCGTCACAGGCGTCGCCAAGCGGATCGGTGGGCACCGCATCCGGCAGGCGGGTCGCCAGGCCGCGGTGAAAGCTCTGATGCAGTGCCCGCAGGTGGGTGATGGCACCGCCCACCACCGCCACAGCGGGGGCTGGCAGTGCCAGCGTGCCGGCAACACCGCCCACCAGCTCCACCAGAGCGGCAGCGGAGGTCTCGATGATCGCAGCGGCGACCGGATCCCCTGCCGCCGCCAGCCGGTCGATGCAGGGGGCCAGGGCGGCGAAGCCCGCCGCTCCGAAATCGGCCTGCACCACCCGTGCCTTCAACTCCTGGGCGCTGCCGATGGCCAGCTCCCGCCAGAGCACATCCCGCAGCGCCGTTTCCGGCTCCCGCCCGTCTGCCATGCGCACGCTCCGCATCAGGCCATCGCGACCGATGTCCATCGCCGCGCCTCCGCCATCGAGCAGCCAGCCCCAGCCGCCACAGCGGTGTTCCCGGCCTTCGGCGTTGCGCCCCACGGCGATGCAGCCGGTGCCGCTGATCACCAGGATGCCGGCGCGATCACCAAAGGCGCCGCGCAGGGCCGTGCGCTCATCGCCACTCACCAGCACCCGGCGCTCAGGCAGGCCCAGGGCGCTGGCGGCCAGCTGGTGGCCCCGATCCTGCACGCTGCAGCCCACCTCGATGCCGCTGGCACCGATGCAGGCGGCGGCCGGGGCCGTGCCCTGCAGCCCGCCCTGCTCGATTGCCGCGGCCAGGCTGAGGCGCAGGGCGGCGCTGAACCGCTCCTCTCCCCCCGGGGCGGCCAGGTGGCTGACGCCGGGACCGCGCCCCTCGGCGAGGCGGATCAGCGCCCCGTCGGCCCGGCGGCGAGCCAGCCGGCAGCTGGTGTGGGTCTGGCCGGCATCGAAACCGGCGATCACCTGGGCGTTCACCTGGGCTTTCACCTGCGGTCTGGGTCTGGGTCTGGTTCCGGCGCCGCCGCCAGGGTGGCCAGGCAGAACCAGAAGCTCAGCTGCACCTCCGGCCGGAAGAAGATCGTGTCGGTGAGCCCCTGCACAGCCAGGGCGGTGATCGCCCCAGCGATGCCGATCGCCGCCGCCGCGAAGGCACCGCCGCCGGTCGCCAGCCTCAGGGCCTGGCGCAGGCTCACCACCACCAGCCCCAGCCCCGCCACCAGCCCGGGAATGCCGGCCTCCACCGTGAGCTCCAGCGGGATCGAGTAGGCGCTGAGGGCGTTGAACTTGGGCTGCTGATACAGCGGGTAGATGATGTTGAAGGCGTCATTGCCTGGCCCGATCCCCAGCCAGGGCCTGGCCTGGATCATGTCGAGCACGGCCAGCCACACGTTGATCCGGAAGTTGTTGGAGCTGTCCTCCCGGCCGGCGACCAGGCTGAGCACCCGCACCCGCAGCGGTTCCACCAGCCACACCAGCAGCACCAGCAGCAGTGCGCCACCGCCGAGCACCAGCAACGGGGCCAGGCGGCGCCACAGCGGCGGCCAGCGGTGGCTGAGCCGCAGCATCAGCAGCAGCAGGATCACGGCCCCGGCGGCCACCAGACCCATCCAGGCCCCCCGGCTGAAGGTGAGCACCAGGGCGATGCTGCCGATCACCAGGCAGGCCAACGCGAAGATCCGTGCGGCGGGCCGGCGCCAGCGCAGCAGGGCCACCAGGGCAAGCGGCAGCACCGGCAGCAGGTAGCCCGCCAGCAGGTTCGGGTTCTCGAGGGTGCTGTAGATCCGCACCGTGCCCCGGGCCACCGAGTTCGGATCCGACCAGCGGGCCAGGGCGCTGGTGTCGCCGTAGAGCTGGCGGATGCCGATCACGCTCGTGAGCAGTGATCCCGCCAGCAGGCTGGCCACGAGCCGATCCCACCAGCGCGGCGCCCGGCTGAGCAGCTCGTGCATCAGCGCGTACACGCCCAGATAGCTGGCCAGTTTCAGCAGCCCCTTGGCGGCGGCGGCCGGCACGGGAGAGAAGCCCGTGGCGAGCAGGGCCACCGCCAGGATGGCCAGGATCCAGCCGTTGATCTCCCCCACGCTGCCGTTGCTCGGCCGCCGCAGGGCCAGCAGCAGCCACAGCAGGGCGCAGGCCAGGATCAACAGGGAGAGGCCGCTGCGGGTCACGAGCGGCAGCCCGGCCATCAGGGCGCAGAGCACCAGGCCCGCCACCGATACGAGACGCGAGGCCAGCGGACCTGCAGACCAGTCGCTGAGCAGCCCCTGCCAGCGCAGCAGCAGTGGAGAAGCGGGGGAACCGGCGGAATCGCCCACGAATGACCTGGCTGATCAGGCCGGATTATCGGTGGCAACCAGGCTCTGTTCGAGTGTTTTGAGCTGCGGTGGCGGTTGTTCGTTGCGCACGAACAGCACCCGGTACACCGCCAGTCCCTGGCTGAGCACCAGCCGCTCCCGTTCGGTCGGCACGGGCAGGGGGTTGTCCTGGCGCCAGGGCCGGGCGTCGGCAGGCGGGCGGGCGAAGCAGCCGCTGGCTTCGACCAGATTCGCCATCGGCTCGATCACCGCCGGCACGTCGCTCTGCAGGAACAGCTGCCGCCCCGGCACAAGCGCGGCGGCCAGGGCCAGCAGCAGGCTGGGCTGCAGCACCCGTCGCTTGTGGTGTTTTGTCTTGAACCAGGGGTCGGGGAACTGGATCGAGACCCGCTCCAGCAGTCCTGCGGGCAGCGCCGCCAGCCAGTCCTGCAGGCTCACGTTGGCATTGCAGAACAGGTAGTGAAGGTGGCCGAGCCCGAGGCTGCGCCGCTCTGTTTCCGCAGCCTCCACCAGGGGGCGGCGGATCTCCACCCCCAGATAGTTGCGCTGCGGCTCCAGTTGGGCCAGCTCCAGCAGGAAGCGGCCGCGGGCCGCGCCGATGTCGAGGTGCAGCGGCCGCTCCGGCTCGGCGAACAGCTCCGCCAGCAACGGCAGGGCCCGGGGCTGCTGGTGGAAGCGGCTGAGCGGATTGACGTGCTGACGCACCATCAGGCCGGCTCTCCAGACGGGGCCCGCGGCACCACGAAGGCCCAGCTGGCGGTGTAGCCGTGCAGATGGGTGCTGCCCGCCACCGGGCCGATCTCGCCGTTGCAGAAGGCTCCGGCGATCGGCAGGTCGGGGAACTGGGCACGGCAGAGGCCCACATCGCCATCGCAGTGGCCGTACAGCCCCTTGCCCCGGCCCAGGCAGGCGAACAGCAGCGCGGCCAGCGGGGCGGGCTGGCGCCGCTGCTGTCGCTCCAGCAGGGCGGTGAGCTCCTGCCGCGACGCCTGGCCATCGCGCAGCTGGAACTGCACCTGCTGGCCCGCGCGCATCCGCTCCGCCACGGCCACGGCGCCGTTGCGGGGGTCGACCCCCATCAGGTTGCGCACCAGAAAGGGAGGTGGCTCGCCGCTGCCCGCCTGCGCCAGGCTGAAACTGCTGTGCTCCACCCCGAGGAACAGCGACTGCTTCACCAGCTCCCGTTCAGCGGGGCTCAGCTCGGTGAGGATCGCCTGGAGAGCGGCAACCGGAGTGTTGCGCTGACCGCCGCGGCTGAGCTCGAGCACCACGTTGCGCTGGGCCTGCTCCACCTCGAACACCGGCCCGATCGGCCGGCAGCCCTGGGCTACCACCGGATCGAGGCTCCAGGCCCCATCGATCAGGCAGCCGACGGCACCTGATCGCACCTGATCTCCCAGTAGCAGCGAGCCGTGCGGGGCGCTGTGGGGGCCGGCGATGCCCCCCAGCTTGGCGGCCTGGGGCCAGGCGTAATCGAGGCCGGCGATCAGATCGTTGATGCCGCTGAAGCCGGGGTCGAGCAGCAGCAGCACAGAGGGGGCGCTGGTATCGGCCTCGGCGTTGAGCAGCGCCCGCCAGGGTTCTGCCGGGCCATCGAGATCCGGAAGCTGGTCGGCGTCGATCGCGAAGGGCTGCAGGCGCGCCCCTGGCAGGTGCAGCAGGGTGAGGCTGATCGCGGGCTGCTGTTCCACCTCCCGGGGGGCCTGGGCCGGTGCCGTGCCGATCACGCCGCCAGCCAGGCAGCCCAGCCAGTGGTCTGCCTGCAATCGCTGACGCAGCAGCGGCAGCAGACGGGGCAGATCGCTGGCGAAGCTTGCGGAAACGAACACCAGGGCCAGGTCTGCGTTGCCCGCGCCGCTGAGCTGCTGGCCCAGCGCCGCCACGCAGGACTCCAGCGAGGGTTCGCAGGCGAGGGCGGTGCGGCACCAGGCCTGATGGCCGCCGGCACGGCGGCTCAGCCAGTCGGGCAGAGGGAAAGCGGCCATAGGCGGACCCTATCGCCTGCCGGGGGATGCGGATAATGGCGACTTCCCGTACCGCTTCCGTGCCGGATCCGCTGTATCGCTCCCTGGTTTGGCTGGATCTGCGCGTCGCGGTGCTGTTCAGCGTGGGGGTGCCCCTGGTGCTGCTGGTCTGGGCCAGCCTGCGGCGGGAGCAGGCTCTGGTGCGGCTGATGGGCCTGTACTGGAAGGTGGCCAGCCTGCTGCTGATCAGCGTGCTGCTGCTGAGCGACCGCCGGCCCCTCGGCTTCCTGCTGGCGGTGCTCGCTCAGCTGCTGGTGGTGGCCACGCTCTGGTTCTGGGTGGATCTCAACGAGGAGCTGGCCGACCTCCCCCCCTGGCGTCCCCTGCCCCTCACCGTGCGCATCTGGCGCTGGGCGCTCACCATCGCGGGGCTGATCGGCGCCGCCTTCAGCGCCACGGCTCTGGCCTGCCTGGATGGCGCTCGGTTGGGGGGCCCCCGCTGCGCGGCCTGGCTCCAGCCACCGCTCGAGCTCCACGCCGTGATCGAAACCGTGTTCGGCTTTCTGTTCGGCGGCCGCTGGACTCCGCCCGTGGCGGCCTTCATCGGCTATGTGGGACTGCTGGCCTATGGCGTCGGCCTGCTGCAGTGGCTGCTGGTGCGCCTGCCTAAACAGGGCCGGGTGGCCGGTGAGTTCTGAGCGATGCCGGCTACACCACCAATCGCCGCCCTCGAGGCCTGCAGTCGCGATCGGCCCGACCGGGTGCTGCGCCTGCGCGGGGTGCTGGTGTCGACGGGGTCCGTTGAAGAGCCCTACGAGCTGCTGATCTACCGCGGGTTCTCCAGCAGCACCACCCATCCCACCGGTTTTGATCCCGACCAGCCGGTGCTCCCCGCTGGGGTGAGGATCGAAGCGGCTGAGCTGCTGGCCGGCCCGATCGATCCCGCGGCGGAGCGGGTTCTGGCCGGTCCAGCGCCGCCGGGTGCGTTTCTCGATCCCGCCGCCTGGCTGTAACCGTCGGGGCGGCGAGCGGGCCTCAGTGCCTGGAGCCGCGCGGGGTATTACGGGCTTTTGGATGGGAGCTGGCTTCAGGTCTTCCCCAGGAGAGGGGCTGCAGCCTGCTTGGTCGAGATGCTGAGTCGAAGTGCGAAGGACATTGCGCTCACCGGGCGATGGAACCGGGCCGGGAGACCCAGGCAGGCGTTGTTGTGAGGTCTCCCCGACTCTGCCGTGAGATTGCAACAGCTGGTGGGAGAGTGCGCCCGCCAGGCTTAGCGAGCCAAAGCTGAACATTGGCTGTTCTGGATCTGCGATCGACTGCTGACAGACAGATTTGAGCTCTCTAGCATCGCGGTTACGGCCAGGGCCATCCAGGTCAGCCGGAATCAGCGCGCTTCGTGAATGATGGCAAACATTGCCGGCAAAGCATACGCTCTCACCGTAATCAGTCCGATCGCATTTCCCTGGCTCAACCGGTGGATCTACGGGCTGTTGCGGACCCTGCCAACCGCTTTAGCCACGCTGGTGAGGCTGAACATCATTCACTTCGCCCGCTGGGTGATCCTCCCTGCAGATCGCTGGCCAGGTGTTCCCAAGGGATGGCGAACTCGCTACGGATATCTTCTCTTTATTAGCAACTTTAATCATACATGGGATGCTTATCTTGATGAGTTTTCGGACATCCTGGCGATCGGCCTTGATCTGTTCTGGTATCGGGGTGTCGGCTTCCCTAAGTCGGTGCCAAGCTCTCCCTTCAAGGCTTATATCGAGAGAAATTCACTGGATAGTGGCTACTTTTATAATGCAACTCCCTTTCATTCGGTGCGCGATATCGGCAATTCATTCCGCGTGCGTGAAGCGGTTTTCTATCTAGAGGATTTCCTGGAGAGTGTGGATACAGATCAATACCTTTCTGAGTCTGCTAAAGACGCCATGTTTGAGCGCGAATTCAACCGGGTTGCAAGAGAAATCCAAAGCTGTTTTCCCACGCTCGGTCCAGCGCCTCTCGTCAATGCTGATGCTGCTGAAATGAAGAGAGGCCATCAACAACAAATCAAGACCCTCGAAGCGCTCGTGCCGCCGCTCGGAGGATATCCAGATTCACGCGCAGAAGCTCACGGCAGCCTGCACAGGCAAAATCCAGGCTGAACATCAACTCTCCTTGTGATTTCCTCTTAAAGACTTTTCCCTTAAGACTATGCCCAGTTTTGATGCAGGTTATTATCAGTTTACGGCGTTGATACCGGTGTTACCAGCAGGGACAGATGCGAAATTATGGTGCTGGAACAACTGGTCTAAGACACCACTGGCAAGTTTGCGAGAACTGCTTGCAAGTTTTCGGTCGGTTGACGTACCTACTTTAGCTGAAGAAGAGAATCAATCCGCTGGCGCCGCGAGGGCAGTTCCTTTCAGCATGAATAACCGCACGCATTTTGCTCGCATGGTTGTGGTTGAAGATGTGGCCTACAACGGACTGCAGCGTGGCGATACACTTCTTGATCTATTGAGTGCTCTATTCCCTGGCCTCTTGCCGCCAATTAATCGTGAATCTGCTGACCACCTTCCTGTGGCTTATTTGTTGATTGCCATTGATTTTGATAGCCCAGATGGACTTCGATCGTCAGTCGAGGCTTATCTTAATGAGCTTTGGCTGCATATGGAGCAAGAGTGGACCTTGCTCCTGCGTCACTGCCATGAATTTCAATCGAATCAAGATTATGGACGACAGTCGTTCGTTCGACTGCTTATGCGCTATGAAATAGAAACCACTTTTAGCTTCACTAACTATAACTGGATGGCAAGAAAGGTGAAGAGATGCAAGCGTGAATCTCGCGATCATGCATCGCTGCGATCACTTGATCAATCGCGCTTGCTCATTCTAGGCATTCTCTCGCCGTTCCTTGCTTGCGTGATCCCAATCATCATTGTGATCATCATCGGACTGTTTGCATTTCGCGCTCCCGCCGTTTTGGGGCTTGTCGCATTGATTGTGCCACTGATGCTGTGTTGGCATTTTTTCCTAAAGTCTGCAAACCGACCATGGCCGCGAGAGCCTCGTACCGATTTAAAGAGCATTCTCAAGTCGCTTTATCTTCAGCGAATGTTCCCTGATTTCCTATTGAATCTGCAATCGTCGAAAGGTGAATGCAATGCCAGCCTGCGGCGACGATTTCGATCTTTTCTCGCTGATGTCAACCACCATGATTCGGATTCTCCCAGTTTCATGCCCTGCTGCATTCAGAGCGTACAACACAAATCCAAACTATGAAACCCATTCTTGACCGCGCTGATATTCAGGGCAACATCCTACTTCCTTATGGAAGAAATACGTTTCCGATGGGGCGACTACTTTTGTTCCATGTTGCAAACGCAGGTTCTAACAATTCTGGATCCGCAGACGCTGCCCAACGCTTTATCCATGACCTAATCCCGCAAATCACAACAAGTGAGTTTTACAAGTCCAAACGCACAGCTGTTTTCAAAATAGGCAATGCAGCACTGAGACAGCCGCCACCAGTGGCGATCAATGTTGCTTTCACGGCGGGGGGGCTTGCCGCGTTTGGAGTTCCTCGGGAGACGCTGAGTGCGTTCCCCTTGGAATTTATGGATGGCATGAAAAAAAGAGCAACTTTGCTCCATGACAATATCGACTGCTGGGATCCTGTTTGGAATAGTACGGAAGAGAAGATTGATATTCTGATTATTCTTCGTGCCAACTTTGCAAGTGCTCTGGCAAAGGTCTATAGAATGAAGGGTTTGGAGATGCGTCCCAAGGCGGGTTATCATTCTCCTGAGATTTTTTATGCAGCGCGAGAGCTAGCTATCGCCAGGCTAAATCGTCGCTGTTTCAGTTTGATTGGAGCTGGTCACAACTGTGGTTTGCTGCTGCTTGAAGGCCATGCACCAGCCGACCCACATAGCAGAAGAGAAAGTCGATGGCAGGAGATTGAATCCTTGACGCATACTCGCGCTGAGGATCTCAAGCCATTGCCTTATCCTGCGCCTACTGAGCATAAAGATTTAAATGAAATGCGTTATACGGAGCATGAGCACTTCGGATTTTTTGATGGGATTGCAGACCCTGTCTTTCGCGGGCAGTATCCACAGGAGATCGAGGCGGAGGAGATGATTGGCCAAGGCAGAAGAGCGGCTGGTGCCTGGCATCCCTTGGCGACTGGGGAGTTTCTCCTCGGCTATCCGGATGAAGCAATGGAAACACCTGCGCTGCCCATTCCCTACTTGTTTAGCAAGAATGGAGCATTCCTCGTTGTACGAAAGCTCCATCAGTTTGTGGCGCGTCTTGATCAGGCTGTTCATGACCAGTTGCCATCCTTTCAAGCCTGGCTGCGCCTGGATGATCCAGAGTCAGCAGATGAAGAGCCAGCCTTGATGCTTCTTCGTGCCAAAATGATTGGGCGTTGGCAGGATGGAACTCCATTGACATTGGCGCCATCGTACAGTGCATGGCTCAAACTAAGGTCTGAATTTCAACAGCTGGCTAAGGCTTCTGAGAGTGACGAGCAGGCCAGGCAGGAGTTGACTCGGTTGAAGCGTGGATTCAGGGATGTTGTCTTTGAAGGTATCGACAGCGATGGCTCGCGTTGTCCGATCACCTCACACATCCGCCGTTCTAATCCGCGTGATAGTGGCGATCCACGTGTTAGCGAGCAAGCTTCGCTGCACGAACGACGACTGGCTGGATCGGCGCTCATCAACCGGCGGAGGATCCTGCGCAGAGGCATGACCTATGGCGAACGCCTCATCGCTGGTGATCAGGGAGATGCCGAAGAACGGGGAACGATGTTCATGGCCTTTTGTGCTGGTTTGGGTCGTCAGTTTGAGTTTATTCAGCAGCACTGGCTCAATTATGGAGGCGAGTTTGGTTCCGGCAATGATGTGTGCCCAGTCAGTGGGGTGAAAACTGCTTCGGATTCCGTTGAAACAGCTGAGTATGGAAATTCAGGAACAAAAATGGTCGTCAGTGCGCCCCAAGACGGCAACCGTCCACCCTTTATTTTGAAGTTCAACGAACCCTTCGTTGAATGTCGAGGCGGTGCGTATTTCTTTGCGCCTAGCATCTCTGCCCTGCGGCTTCTTTCGCAAGGCATGATTGATCCCGTCTGATTACAGCTTCTTGCTATGGCCCTCTTCCCCTTCCGCTGTCACCACCTCGCTCTTACCAGCCAGTCCCAGGTCGGTATCGACCTGTTTGGGCGCCAAGTGCAGCAGACCCTCTTTGCTCCCCTCGGCGGAGTACAGCAGAGCTGGTGGTCTTTTGTTCTGCTCGGGAGTGCTCTTGTTCTCGTTGCACTCCTCCTCCTGGCGCGACTGCCGTCCTTCTTGGCGGGTCTTTCACTGCTAGCCCAGCGCACGGCAGAGCTGGCTGTGCGCTTGCTTTCGATGTTTGGATCCTTGATTCGAGAACTGGTCTGGATTGATCCGTACCATCGACAGCGTCGCCATCAGAGGTGGTCCTCCCGTTCAGAGGATGAGCGTTCTTTGTTTCATCAGTTCTGCTTGTTGTTCATCGATTTCCTGGCGCTGCCATTGGATTGGCTGGCAACTGTTGGCCTGTTCCGGATGTTTCAGCCTGAGCCGCACACGGAATTCAAGGAAAGGCGGCGTCATCCGATTAGCCAAGCACTCTTGCCGAGGTTGCACGGTGTGATCGGCCGTCACGCCAATCTTTTTCTCTTGTTGTCGTTTCTGCGACTGCTGCTTCCGCGCACGTGGTTGCCAGCTGCCCTCTGGAAGCAGATTGTTTCAGCAGATAGCTATGCGCCTGAATTCCCGATCTCCTCCATGATCTGGTTGACCCTCGATGAGGATGTGCGGGAAGTCCTGGCTCGCCCAGATGATTTTGAGGTTATCTATGGCCCCCGAATGCGTGCAGTGACCGCGCCTGTCCATTCTTTATCCAGTGATGAATCTGCAGGAGCGGGAGAGAGCGGAAACTTTTTGCTGGGCATGCAGGATACGCCACGCTATGCGCGAGACAGTTCCAACATGCGGTTGGTGTTTCGCCGTGAGGATTCCCTGCATTGCAGACGCCTCGCTGAACGAGCCGCGAGCCAGGCGCTGCGACGAGTTGTGGGGGCATCCTCGTTAGCTGTACCAGCCTCAGCGCGTGTGGAGTTGGATTTACCCGTTGATCTTGTGATACCTGCTGTTGAAGAGCTTGTGCATCACTATTTTGGTATTCCTGTCCCGTTGAGTATCAGGCAAGATCAGCATGACTTCCTCGATGCGTGTGATCCAGCGACTGGATTCGAACGAGTCGTCGAGATTGATTATGACCATCGCTGGTTGGCCAGTGTTTTCAATTATCTTTTCTATGATCTAAAGGGAAGGCAGAGTCTCGAAGATTGCATGCGCTTTGCTCCCAGTGTGCAATTGGCCATCCAGCAGATCATTCAACGGCGGAAGCAAGAATTTGCTGCCGGCATCGATCTACAAGCTGATGATGTGCTGACCCGTTGCTTGCGTCTACAACAATCGGGAACACCCGGTATGGATGATGAAACACTTCGCGTCAACCTGACTGGCTTTCTTGTTGGTGCCATCACCCCTTTAATCAATGCCACCTGTCAGGTGATGGATGTGTTGCTTGATCGGCCCTGGGCTCTTGCCATCGCGCAGGCTGCTGCTGTGGCCGGAGACCATGAACGCTTGCTCGCCTGTGCGATGGAGGCCCTTCGCTTTTCTCCTGGTGACCCTGTCATCTATCGCTGGACCAATCGCGATACCTGGATTGGCAGCGGCGTGAAGCGTTGCTCCATCCCTCGGCAGACCCTGGTGATGGCATGGAACGCATCTGCCATGTTTGACCCCGCACTTGTCAGGTCGCCATGGACGTTCAGATTGGATCGCCCGTCAGGTTCCTACTGGCACTGGGGGCACGGACAACACAAGTGCGCTGGAGCCTATATCAATATGGCTGTGATCCCCGCAATCCTGACTCCATTGCTCCGTCAACGACGTCTGGCACGGGTCCCTGGGCTTGCAGGTCGGCCGAGCAAGGAAGGACTGGACGGCATCACCATCCGTCACTTTGGCTTGCAGTTTCTGCCGACCTCGGAGCGTTAAGCCTCAACGTCAGCAGTCAACAGAGCACGTGAGGTGGAGGCGCCGGGATGCTCGCGCCGAGAGCCAGAATCCTCATCGCACCTTAGTAGCGAGAACCTATAATGAATGCAGCAGGCACTGTTTGAACGCACCACAGCACTCACGCGCGTTATGGATGATCAATGTCGTGACAGAGCACCATCTTTGGATGCCCAGGCTTTGTTTGCCCACGAGCTTGGTGATCGATTGCCCCTGAGGGCCGACGTTGTTGAGTTGTTGCGTCGTGCTGGGGTGGAATTCTTCCGGATTCCAATCGCGCCAGAGGGTGAAGAAATGCGCCGATACTTCTCGTCCCCGGCTTATATTCACTGTCACTTCACTCCCGATTGGGTTGCTAGCGAGGGTTCTGCTCTGACGCTCCTCCAGACTTTTCTCGCCAAGGTTCACCCTGATGATCGTGCGCACATGGGTGCTGTTGCCGAGATTCTGTTGAGCAGCACCGGTTATTCTGCTGATATCACGAGTAATCGTTTTCGTGGAATTTCGGAAATTGGCAAGTGGTGCTGGTATGAGGTGAGAATGAGTGTGCGGCATGAAGGAGGGCTGCGCATTTGCGAGGGGCTGATGATCAATGTGGAGGAGCAGGAAGAAGCGAGGTTGAAGCTTGAGCGCGTTGCTTTTGTAGACGGGCTGACTGGGCTGGGAAATCTGCAGGCTGCTGTTCGTGCTCTTCAGTCTTTCCTGCCTGGTTCTGCAGCTAAGCCCGCTCATGTTAGGCGCGACTCCGGGGGTGATGTTGGGGCGGACGGTGATCAGTTTCCGTTGGGAGTTTCGCAGGAGCCAGTGGCAGTCATCTGGCTTGATCTAACTGGTTTTGGGCGTATCAATACGCTCTTGGGCCGTGATGAAGGGGATCAATTGTTGATCCTGGCCTCTCGCATCCTTCGCGAGTGGATACAGGAGGGTGATCTAGTTGTGCGGCCCAGTTCTGATGAATTCCTGGTCGTTCTTCCCGGTCGCGATAGCGAGGCTGCCTACGCCGCTGCACTGCATCTGCAGCAGCAGTTGCCGCTGAAGATGCAGGCTGAGGGGTCATTGAAAAGGGGGCTGGCTTTTCAAGCCGGAATCAGCAGTTATCCGCAGCATGCACAGGATGCTGAGGCCCTGCTGAGCTGTGCCGCCGCAGCCCTCGACCAAGCATTTGAGCCTGGTTCTACCGGTTTGGTGATCTACAACCCAAGGATCACCGAAACGGCTCGCTCTGCATTGGATGTCGAGCAGAAGCTGCCTCTTGCTCTTTCTGAAGGACAGTTCCGGCTTGTGTTCCAGCCTCAGGTTTCGGCTCAGGGTGAGTTGGTTGGCTGTGAGGCGCTTCTGCGCTGGAGCAGTCCGGAGCTTGGTCCTGTGAGCCCGGGTCGCTTTATCCCCATTGCTGAAGAAACCGGCCAGATTCATGCCATTGGGGCTTGGGTCATCGAGGAAGCCTGTCGGCAGCAGGGGTTGTGGATTGAGCTTGGGTTGGAGCCGCCGCCGATCGGCATCAACATCGCTGCAGTGCAGCTCAAGGATGATCGGATCAATGTGGTTTCGCACCTGCTGAGATGTCTCAGGCGGTATCGCCTTGGGCCGGGCAGCCTTCATATTGAGATCACTGAATCTGGCGCTCTTGAGGATGATGGCATCCGTCAGGTGGAGGCGCTACGAGAAGCCGGTATTGGCCTTCATATCGATGACTTTGGCACCGGTTTCGCCAGCCTGAGCGCTTTGTTGCGGTTGCCGATCGATACACTGAAGTTGGATCAGGGCTTTGTTGCCCAGATGAATACATCCGAAGCCTCTCAGGCCATTCTGAAGGCGAGCGTTGCTTTGGCCAATTCCATGGGGGCTGTGGTGCTCGCTGAGGGTGTGGAGCAGGTCTGGCAGGCCAAGCAGCTCATTGCAATGGGCTTTCAGCATTTTCAGGGTTATCTGTTCAGTCGACCGCTCGAGGCTGAGGCTTACCAGAGTCTGCTGAAGGACAAAGCCCCCCTGGCGTGCTGGGATCAGTGACCTGACGCTCAGGCGTCAGACGCACCGCCCCCCACCCAGCCCCAGCCGGGTCATCGCGAAGCGAGCACCGCCACGCAGCGGCCGCAGAGGCTGGGGTGGACCGCGTGCTGACCCACATCCGAGGCGTAGTGCCAGCAGCGTTCACACTTCGCGCCGTCGGCCCTGGCCAACCGCACCTGCACGTCGCCTGCACTCACCTGCCGAAGCACGGCAGGCAGGGCGGCACCGCCGATCCGCAGGTTTGAGACCAGCAGCCAGTCCGCCAGGTTGTCGACGTCCGGGTGGGAAGACTCCCCCAGCCAGTGCAGGGCTGCCGGCAGGTCGCCCAGGCCGCCAGCCCCGCCAGCCGCCCCGGCGGGGTGAGTCGCCAGCTCCAGCTGCACCTGGGCCTCGAGGGAGGCACCCAGCAGACCCTCGGCCCGGCAGCTCTCCAGTTGCCGGTTCACCAGCGCTCGTAGCTCGAGGATGCGGCCCATCGGGGTTTCCAGTGCGGGCTGATGCCATTCGGCCGGGGCGGTGGGCCAGCCGCGCTCGAACACCGAGGCCTCGGCCACCGGGTAGGGCAGGTTCTGCCAGATGTCCTCGGCCATGTGGCAGAGCACCGGCGCGATCAGGCCGGCCAGCCGTTCCACCACCAGGCTCAGCACCGTCTGGCAGCTGCGGCGGCGGAAGTCCTTGGCACCGCTCACATAGAGCCGATCCTTGGCGATGTCGAGATACACATTCGAGAGATCCACCACGCAGAAGTTCTGCAGCGCCTGGAAGAAGCGGTAGAACTCGTAGCGCTCGAAATCGCCTGTCACGGTGTCGATCAAGTTGGCGGTGCGCTGCAGCATCCACTGATCCAGCAGCGGCAGCTCGGCGACGGGCACCGCATCGCCACCCTCGACATGAGGGCGCGGATCGAAGTCGTGCAGGTTGCCCAGCAGGTAGCGGGCGGTGTTGCGCACCTTGCGGTACACATCCGCCAGCTGTTTGACGATGCCCGGGCCCAGGGGCACATCGGCGGAGTAATCCACCGAGCTCACCCACAGGCGCAGCACATCGGCGCCGTAGGCGGGCTCCTGCTTCTCGTTCTTGCCGCCCTCCACCAGCACCGCGGGATCGACCACGTTGCCCAGGGACTTGCTCATTTTCCGGCCCTTCTCATCGAGGGTGAAGCCGTGGGTGAGCACCCGTTTGTAGGGGGCATGGCCGTTGACGGCCACCGAGGTGAGCAGGCTGCTCTGGAACCAGCCGCGGTGCTGATCGCTGCCTTCCAGGTACAGATCGGCGGGGTAGCCCAGGCCCCGCTCCTGCAGCACGCCCGCCCAGGAGGAGCCGGAATCGAACCATACGTCCATCGTGTCGGTGCCCTTGCGCCATTGCGCCGCCTCAGCGGCGTACTCGGCGGGCAGCAGGCCGGCTTCGTCGCGCTCCCACCACACGTTGCCGCCGTGCTCGGCGATCAGCTCCTGGATGTGGGCGAGGGTGACCGCATTGAGCAGCACCTCACCGGTTTCGCGGTGATAGAAGACCGGAATCGGCACGCCCCAGGTGCGCTGGCGGCTGATGCACCAGTCGCCCCGCTCGCTCACCATCGCCTCGATGCGGTTGCGGCCGCTGGCGGGCAGCCACTCCACCCGGGCGATCGCGTCGAGGGCGGCGGCGCGGAAGCCCTCCACCGAGGCGAACCACTGCTCGGTGGCCCGGAAGATCGTCGGCTTCTTGGTGCGCCAGTCGTAGGGGTAGCGGTGTGCGTAGGCCTCCTGCTTGAGCAGCAGGCCCGTCTGCTCGAGGGCGCCGATGATCGTGGGGTTGGCGTCCTTGAGCACGTTGGTGCCGGCAAACGGGCCGGCTTCGGCGGTGAGGTTGCCCGCCTCGTCCACCGGGCAGAGCACCGGCAGGTTGTATCTCCGGCCGGTGTTGAAGTCGTCGACGCCGTGGCCGGGGGCGGTGTGCACCAGGCCCGTGCCCGCTTCGGTGGTGATGGTGTCGCCGCCCATCACCACGGCACTGGTGCGATCCAGCAGCGGATGGCGATACGCGATCCCCTCCAGCTCGGCGCCCTTCACCGTGAGCAGCGGCGTGAGGGTGAGGCCGAGGCTGGTTTCCAGGCCCTCGCGCAGCTCGGCCGCCACCACCAGATGGCTGGCGGTCGGTGCCGGCGTGTCGCCGCTGGCTGCCACGGCGCAGATGGCGTAGTCGAGTCGCTCGTTCACCGACACCGCCAGGTTGGCGGGCAGGGTCCAGGGGGTGGTGGTCCAGATCGCCACCGCCAGGCCGCCTGGGGCTGTGAGTTGGTCGAGCGCGAGTCCAGCATCCGCAAGCTTGAGGCGCAGCCCGGCTGCATGGGGCCATTGGTCTGCATCGCCTGGCAGCGCCACCACCGGGAAGGCCACATACACGCTCGGCGAGGTGTGGCCATCGGGGTACTCGAGTTCGGCCTCGGCCAGGGCGGTGCGGGAGCTGGGGCTCCAGTGCACGGGCTTGAGACCCCGGTAGATGTGGCCGGCCAGCACCATGGCGCCGAACACGCCGATCTGCGCCGCTTCGTAGGGCTTCTGCAGGGTGAGATAGGGCTGATCCCAGTCAGCCCAGATGCCCCAGCGCCGGAAGCCCGTCTTCTGGCCCTCCACCTGTTCGAGCGCATAGGCGTGGGCCTTCAGGCGCAGGCCGATCGGCGTGAGCGCGGCCCGCTCGCCGCTGGCCAGGCCCTGGAGCACCTTCAGCTCGATCGGCAGGCCGTGGCAGTCCCAGCCCGGCACGAAGCGGGCCTTGCGGCCCTGGAGCAGGGCCGTCTTGTTGATGATGTCCTTGAGGATCTTGTTGAGGGCGTGGCCCACGTGCAGGGCCCCATTGGCGTAGGGGGGGCCGTCGTGGAGCGTGAAGGGCTCGCCGGGGTTGTGCTGGCTCAGCCGCTCATAGATCCGCCGCTCGGCCCAGAAGGCCTGGATCTCCGGCTCGCGCACCTTGGCGTTGGCCCGCATGCTGAAGTCGGTCTGCAGCAGGTTGAGCGTGTCCTTGTAGGACGGTTGCTCAGACGGGGCGGGCGCGGAGCTGGCGGTCAAGACGCCGGGGCGGCAAGGGGGGATTATCCCGCTTCGCCCGCTGCAGGTGCTGCTGCGGGCTTGCTGCTGGCTTCGATCAGGGCATCGATCTCCGCGAACGAGCTCACCACCGCCACCGGGTCAGCGGGGCCTGGTGCAGTGGCGCTCTCAGGCACAGGCTCAGGCTCTTGCACAGATTCTGGCTCTGGCTCTGGCTCTGGGACAGATTCAGACGCTGCCGGGTCGCTGATCG
>JBBASO010000023.1:3414-6804 GCA_040399265.1 Prochlorococcaceae cyanobacterium | reverse complement strand
TCTGGCTCTGGCTCTGGCTCTGGGACAGATTCAGACGCTGCCGGGTCGCTGATCGGCGCCGGTGCTGCCGCGGGCTCGGGCCGCACCCAGCGCTTGCTGGTGGTGCGGGGCTGGCGCCGTTCCCCCAGCCAGGTGGTGAGCACGCTCAGCTGCGCCTGCAGCAGGCTCCCCAGTCCAGCGGCGGTGGTGGTGAGCTGCTGAAGGGCGCTCTGCCAGCGCTCGGTGGAGCGGAGGCGCGCTTGTTCCTCCGGGCTGAGCAGGCGCCAGCGCCCCTGACCCACCTCCAGGCCAAGCCGGCCGATCAGCAGGCCGCCGCAGAGCACCCCGAGCATCGGCGAGCCGGTGAGCCGGTCGGCACTGGTCACCAGCACCAGGCCGAGCAGCAGCACCACTGCTCCCCATGCCGCATCGCGCGGACGGCTCAGTTCAGGCAGCAGCAGCGGCAGCAGCAGCACGGCCAATCCGCTTGCCAAGGCCAGTGCACCTCCCAGGGTGGCGAGCATCGCATTCGGCGTCGGGCCCCCATTCTGAGCTGTGCCTACCGCCAGGGCTCTTAAAGTCGGCCCACGCCCACCTGGCGGAATTGGTAGACGCGCTGGGTTTAGGTTCCAGTGACTGCGGTCGTGGGGGTTCAAGTCCCCCGGTGGGCATGCTCGGGTCTCGCGGTCGGCCATCCCGTGCCTAAGTTGCCTGTCGCCTCTGTGCGGGCCCCCTCGCGATCGCGTCCATGACCCAGGCTCCGGCTGCCGCCCTGTTGCAATCGGTGCCCGCCCAGCTGCCGCGGTCGGTGCCGAAGCCCTTTCTCGACCCCCCCGCGGCCTGGAACCCCACTGTGGGGCTGTTCCTGGCGGGTTTCGGCCTGGCCGGTCTGACGATCTGGGGGTGGTTTGTCGGTCAGTGGCCGCTGCCGCTGCTGCTGCTCACCGGCTTCCTGGCGCTGCACCTCGAAGGCACGGTCATCCACGATGCGTGCCACAACGCCGCCCATCCGAACCGGTTCTGGAATGCCGTGATGGGTCACGGTGCAGCGCTGCTGCTGGGCTTCAGTTTTCCAGTGTTCACGCGGGTGCATCTTCAGCATCACGCCCATGTGAACGATCCGAAGCACGATCCGGACCACATCGTCAGCACTTTTGGGCCGCTTTGGTTGATTGCGCCGCGGTTTTTCTATCACGAGCTCTTCTTTTTTAAAAGACGCCTTTGGCGTCGCTATGAATTGCTGGAATGGGGTATCGCCAGAGGTGTGTTTGCCGCCATCGTGATTGCAGCGGCCAAGTATGGCTTTCTTCCTTTCGTGTTCAATTGCTGGTTCGCGCCGGCGCTGATGGTGGGCGTCACGCTTGGGTTGTTCTTCGACTATCTGCCACATCGACCGTTTCAGTCGCGCAATCGCTGGCACAACGCCCGGGTTTATCCAAGTCGGCTGCTGAACTGGTTGATCATGGGCCAGAATTATCACCTTGTGCATCATCTCTGGCCGTCGATTCCCTGGTTTGAGTACCGACCCGCCTATCACGCCACCAAGCATCTTCTTGATGCCAAGGGTTCGCCGCAGCGGCTTGGCCTGTTTGAAACGCGCAGCGATGGATTCAATTTTCTCTACGATATTTTTCTGGGGGTGCGCAGCCACAAGAAGCGTCGCAGCCGTCTGCGGCCGATCGCGGCACTGATGCCCACCCGGCATGCCCGTCGCCGGGTGTTGGAGCTGCTGCATCGCACCGCCGTATCGCCGGTGCGCTGACCGGTGCGCTGAGCTGGTCGGTTCAGTCGGCCAGGATGCGCGGCACCCGGAAAAAGTCGCCTTCGCGTTGCGGTGCCAGGTTGAGCAGCTCCTCGCGCACCGGCGTTGGCTCCACCCCATCCTCGCGGCTCACGTTCACCACCTCCACGGCCCGGGTGGTGGGTGGCACACCGGCGGTATCCACCGCCTCCAGGTGAGCGACGTAATCGAGGATCCGCTCCAATTGGCCGGTGTAGGTCGCGATCTTGTCCTCCGGCAGAGCCAGGCGGGCCAGCTCGGCCACCTTGCGCACGTCGTCGACGGAGATATGGCTCATCACGGTGTGGGCCTGGTCAGGCCCTGCAGGATCTGAAGCGCGACCTTAGCGCCCGGTTCAGGCCGGTTCCTGCAGGAACTGTTCCAGATCCCGGCACAGGGCGGTGGCGGCCACATCCAGGAAGCGGGCTCCATGGTCGGCGCAGGCGAGGAACGGATCGGATCCCATGCGACCGTCCGGATGCCGACGGCGGAAGTCTTCCGGTCCGTGGATCGGCCCGGCCGGGGCTGGCTCGGGCAGGGGCCGCTGCTTGCCCTGCAGGCTCGGTTCCAGCTGCAGGGTGATGGCGATCTCGCTGGGGGTCGCGTGGTGGCCTTCCCGCTCGCCGTACAGCTCCCGGGCCAGGGCCATCGCCTCGGGGGCCATGAACCAGTTCGCCAGCTTGCAGCGCAGAGCGGCGGCGTTGGTCAGGCCCCGGCTGGCCGCGCTGGCGTGGGCCTGGGCGAAGGCGGCCCGGGTGGTGGCGATGTTGCCGCCATGGCCGTTGATCACATAGATGCGGTCGAAACCGTGCCGGGCCAGGCTCAGCACCAGATCGTGCATCACCGCCAGCAGCGTGGCCGGCTGCAGGCTGATTGTGCCGGGGAAGCCCAGGTGATGTTCGGCCATGCCGAAGGCCTGCACCGGCGTCACCAGCACGCCGCTGCGCCGGCCCACCTCCAGGGCGACCGCTTCAGCGGTGAGGGCGTCGGTGCCGATCGCGCCGGTGGGTCCGTGTTGCTCTGTGGAGCCCAGGGGCACGATCACGCCCCGGCAGCGCTCCAGATAGCTCTCCACCTCAGGCCAGCTGCGCAGCTGCAGGCGGATTGCCGCCGTGGCGTCTTCCGCAGGCGTTGCTGAGCCGGCTGGCTGTGGTGAGGGGGAGGAGATCAACGCAGGCCGACCCGAAAGACCAGGATCATGGCGGGTCGGGATCGATCACGCTGAACAGCCGCGCGCGTTCGGTCTGCTTAGGATTCAGAGACGTGTTGCAGGGTGAGCCAAGCCTTGGCGACCGTTGAGCCCGTGGCGACCATGCTGCATCGCAAGCTCCATCAGTATTTTGAAGACCAACGCCCGGTGTGGGTGTTTCTGCGCGATCAGCAGCGCTGGATCGAGGAGGCGCGGATCGTTGAGATCGAGGGTGATCTGATCACGTTGCGCTACGACGCCGCAGACGACGATGAATGTCACAGCTGGGACGAAAGCGTGCGGCTGGATTCGATCGGAGCGGTGAGCACACGGCTCTCCTTTGTGAGCCGGGCCCCCGGCGAAGAACTGCCGACCGCTGAGGATTGCCCCGAAGCGGAGCGCCTCAGCGGCTGATGCAGGGGGCCGGGCGAGGCTCAGTGGG
>JBBASO010000023.1:0-3314 GCA_040399265.1 Prochlorococcaceae cyanobacterium | reverse complement strand
GAGGCTCAGTGGGCCCTTCAGTGGGCCGTGCCGTTGCCGTCGTAGTCGTCGCTGTCGTAGTAGCCCCCCTTGGTGCCGAAAAACAGGGTGGCAAGCACGAACAGCCCGCTGCCGAACACCAGCACCGTCGCCAGATTGAAGCTTCCGGTCTCCATGGACTCAGGCCTCCTCGTCGTGAATGCCGCTGATGCGCCAATTCTCCCAGGCCTGCTGAGCGTTCTGGAACTCCTCGGCGGTGATCGTGAAGCCGGCGGCGCTGGCGATGGCCACCGGATCGGCTCCGGGGGCCTTCAGGCGCGCCTCGAGTTCAGGGTCGTCAACGGTTGCGGCCATGAGGCCCTGCAGGCCGGAAGCAGCCATGGGAGTTGCCAGGGAGAGTGTCCCATCGTGTTAGCCCCCTTGGCGGGGCTTGTCATCGCCATGTTTCCGCATTGACTCACCTGCCTCTCGCCGCGCCCCTGCCCAGCTCTGCGTCGGTCTTGCCGCCGCACTTCTTCGCCCGCCCCTGTGAGCTGGTCGCCCCCGAGCTGATCGGCTGCCTGCTCGTCAAGCGCCAGCCCACCGGTGAGCTGTTGTGGGGCGTGATTGTGGAAACAGAGGCGTATTGCCAATCCGAGCCCGCCTGCCACGGCTACCGCCGCCGCAGCCCCAGCAACGAAACCCTCTTCGGGGAGCCTGGGCGTTGGTATGTGTATGTGAGCTATGGCATCCACCACTGCGTGAATGTGGTGACCGACCGGGCCGAGTGGGCCAGCGGCGTGCTGCTGAGGGCTGCGGCGCTGCCGCAGGAACCGGAGCGGGTGGCGGCCGGACCGGCATTGCTGGCTCGCCGCTTCGGTCTGGATCGCCGCGATGATGACCGGCCTGTGGACCCGGATCAGGGCCTGTGGCTGGAGTCCCGACCGCAAGCGCTGCCGGCGATCGATCAGCACGATCTGGTGTGCACCACCCGCATCGGCATCAGCCAGGGGCAGGAACTGCCCTGGCGTTGGTACCAGCGCAGCAGCCGCAGCGTCAGCCGGCGGCTGCGGGGCGATCGCCTGCCGCCGCAGCCTCGCCCGGCAGGCATCGACTGGCGTGCCCGTGGCCGGTCACTACGCTGAGCCTGCGTGCCCTGGCAGCCCTTGAGCGACTGGACCCATCGCCACGTGCTTGATCTGGCGGCCTTCTCGCTCGACGACTACGCCACCGTGCTGGAACTGGCGCAGCGCTTCCGCTCCCTGCCGAGCGGTGGCGCCCGGCGGCTGCCGGCCCTGCAGGGCCGGCTGATGACCACGCTGTTCTTCGAAGCCAGCACCCGCACCCGCAGCAGCTTTGAACTGGCGGCCAAGCGCCTCTCTGCAGACGTGCTCAGCTTCGCGCCGTCGGCCAGCTCGCTCAGCAAGGGAGAGAGCCTGCTCGATACGGCCCGCACCTACGTGGCCATGGGCGCCGAGCTGCTGGTGGTGCGGCACCGTTGCGCCGGCGTGCCGGCGGGGCTGGCGGCGGCGCTCGATCGGGCCGGTGAGCGGGTGGCAGTGCTCAACGCCGGCGATGGCCTGCACAGCCACCCCAGCCAGGGGTTGCTGGATCTGTTCACGCTGGCGCGCCACTTCGATCCCGTCGCGCCAACGCCAGCGGCCCTGCGGGGCAGGCGCATCGTGATCGTGGGGGATGTGCTGCATTCCCGGGTGGCCCGCTCCAACCTCTGGGCCCTCACCGCCTGTGGAGCGGAGGTGGTGCTGTGCGGCCCGCCCACCCTGCTGCCGGAAGCCTTCGCCGCCTTCGTGGCGGCGCCGCCGCCGGGTCAGGCCCGCGATCCGGTGGCGGTACGGGGCCCGGTGCGGCTGGAGCGCAGCCTGGAGGAGGCGCTAGCGGGGGCGGACGCGGTCATGACCCTGCGGCTTCAGAAGGAACGCATGCACCAGCATCTGCTCAGTGGCCTCGAGAGTTACCACCGCCTCTACGGTCTCAGCCATGAGCGGCTCAGCTGCTGCGGTGAGGCCGTGCCGGTGCTCCATCCCGGCCCGGTGAACCGGGGCGTGGAGATGACCGGGGCCCTGCTCGACGATGCCGATCGCAGCCTGGTGGAGGAACAGGTGCTGAATGGCATCCCGGTGCGGATGGCGCTGCTGTATCTGCTGGCGAGCGGCCTTACAGCAGTTTGAAACCATCCAGCAGCAGCCCGTAGAGGAGCCCGATCCGGCCCATGTCGAGCAGTTGCAGGGGGAGCCGGTCCCCCTGGCGCCGGCGCAGCGGTCCGCGAGCGCGGATCGCCCATTCCATGGTCAGCACGCACAGCAGCGCGCCCACCGGATCGGGCTGCCCCAGCTGGCCGGCGATCGAGGCCACCGTGCCACCGATCGTGAATCCAATCAGCACTGTGATCAGTCGCAGCGAGGCTCGCCGCCAGGGGTTGGCGGCCCAGCGCACCAGAGCATCACCCGCTGCCACCAGCCTGAGCTGAAAGCGGGTCTGCTGAAAGCGGGGCTGGCTGCTGATGGGAGAGGGCATGGGAGTTCAGCCGCCTCGGATCGCTGCTGCGGCGGGAACCAGAGGTCGATTCAGTCTCGGGGCGGCAGCGGCTTCTGTCAGCCCCTGCACCCCTCAGCCCTGGCCCAGAGCCGAAAAAGTGGGGGGCAGGGCAGGAATGGTGATCCCCATCACCCGGCCCGGCCCCGCCACTGCTTGTCTACACCATCTCTGGAGTTGCGACACGGTTTTGGCGCTACAGATAGGGGATTCCAATAAAAAAGCCCGGAGCCAGAGGCCCGGGCCGGGTGATGGGGACGGAGTCACAAAAGCGTTGGTGGCGGGGCTGGGCAAGGGCGCTGGGGCCGTTTCAGAGAGCGTCCTGGCCCGGGCTTGACGGCGGGGCGTCTGGGCCTGTTCAGGCGTCTCCCTCTTTTTTCCGGCTGGTCTTGCCTTCCAGCAATTCCAGCAGAGCTTCCATCTGGGCCATCACGCCGCGCACCTCACCTGCTTCGGGCAGCAGGCCATCCTCCATCACGCCCTGGTGCATCTCGCGGAGCTCCTGGCGGATGTAACGGAGATGACTGACCACCTGCTCGCGCTTGGATTGCGACATGTAAGGACCATGAAGATAGCTCTCTTTTACCCCATCGCCGGCCTATTTCTGGCCGAACTGGGCCCGGGCCTCTTCGTAGAAGGCGGCATCGATCGCCTCAAGGCCCGCAGCAGCCGCCAGGGCCTCGATCCGTTTGCGCACCGCCGGCCGCACGAAGAACGGCACCTCCTTCAGCCTGGTCTGGGCTTCACTGGTCCAGTTCATGGTCATGCGGCACGCTTCGCGGAGAAGCGCCGCTGGCTTGGTG
>JBBASO010000022.1:23399-33086 GCA_040399265.1 Prochlorococcaceae cyanobacterium | reverse complement strand
GGCAAGGAGGCCTCCGGCACCGGCAACATGAAGATGGCCCTCAACGGTGCGGTCACGATCGGCACGCTCGACGGCGCCAATGTGGAGATCCGCGAACGGGTGGGCGACGCCAACTTCTTCCTGTTCGGCCACACCACCGAGCAGGTGGCCGAGCTCGACCGCCTCGGCTATCACCCGATGGCCTGGATCGATCAGGATCCACTGGCCCGCGAGGTGCTGGCGCTGATCGGTTCAGGCCACTTCAGCGACGGTGACCGCGAGCTGTTTTTCCCCCTGCTGGCCAGCCTCACCAGCCACGACCCGTTCAAGGTGATGGCCGATCTGGCCGATTACCGCCGCGCCCAGGAGGATGTGGACCGAGCCTGGCTGGATCGCGCCGGCTGGGCTCGCAAGTCGCTCATCAACACGATGACCTGCGGCTTCTTCTCCAGCGACCGCTCGATCCGCGAGTACGCCGAGCGGATCTGGGCGGTGCAGCCCCTGCCTGTGCGCGCTGGGGCGGAACAGGCAGGCTTGGCCGCGCACTGAGGGGATCTGCTGAACTGATCTCAGAGCTGATCTCAGAGTTGTTCTTCCACCTCGGTCTCGATGCTGCAGTCGGCCATCGGGTAGCTGACGCAGAGCAGGGCGAAGCCGGCGGCGATCTGCTCGTCGTCGAGGAAGCTCTGATCAGACTGGTCGACGCTGCCGGAGAGAACCTTGCCGGCGCAGGTGCTGCAGGCCCCGGCCCGGCAGGAGAAGGGCAGGTCGATCCCCGCTTCCTCGGCCGCATCGAGGATGTATGCGTCATCGGCGCAGCTGAAGCTGCGACCGTCGTTGAGGGTGATGGTGTGGGTGGCCATGGTGGGAAAGGTTCAAGCCCATTGCAGCGATTCCGCCCGGAGAAACCTGTGGTCTTCGACACCTCGGTGGGCGAATCCCCACCGCTCTGGCCTGACCGGCCGGCCGCCGGCCTGGCTCTGGCTGGCGTGCGGGCCGACCTGCGCCCGCCCGCTCTGCTGCTGGCCCTCCCCCGCGGTGGCGTGGCCGTGGCGGCAGCGATGGCCGATCAGCTCAACCTGCCCCTGGCCTCCTGGTCGGTGCGCAAGGTGGCGGATCCGGCCAACCCGGAGCTGGCGATCGGCGCAGTCGCGCCCGGTGGCGTGGTGGTGTGGCGTGATGGCGCTGCGGGCCAGCGCCAGGCGGAACTGGCGCGCCGCCACGGCTGGCTGGAGGCGCAGCAGCGGGAACTGGCACGCCGCCAGGCCCTGTTCGGCGATCCCCGGCCGGAACAGCTGTGCAATCGCGTGCTGGTGGTGGTCGACGATGGCATCGCCACCGGCATGACCTTGCGTGCTGCCCTGCTGTCGCTGCGGCGCCTGCAGCCGGCTTCGCTGCAGCTGGCGGTGCCGGTGGCCGACCGTGAGGCCCTGGCGGGCGTGGCGCCGCTGCTCGACCGGATCACGGTGCTGGCCGCGGTGCCCGATCTGGTGGCGGTGGGCCAGTGGTATGGCCGCTTCGAGCAGCTCAGCGACGCCCAGGTGCTGGCCCTGCTGGCACCCCGGCGTTTGCAGGTCTCGCTGTGATGGGTACCGGTGGGTTCCGGTTGTGCTTCGCTCAGCCGAGGTCATCCAGGGCCGCGGTGATCGCGGCGTAGCACTGGCTCAGCTGGCCGTCGCTCAGGCACAGGGGAGGCAGCAGATACACCACATGCCCCAGGGGCCTCAGGTACACGCCTGCCTCCAGGCAATGCCGCTGGATGCGGCGGCCCACGCCGTTGAGGTAGCCCGGATCCTCGACCCGCACATCGAAGGCGGCCACGCTGCCGAGCAGGCGGGGCCGCTCCACCCGCGGATGGCTGGCCAGCTGCTCCAGCAGCGGGCGGTGGCGACTCTCGAACGCTTCGTAGCGCTGCGGCTCCGCCTCCAGCAGATCGAGGCTGGCCAGGGCGGCGGCACAACCCAGCGGGTTGGCGGTGAAGCTGTGGCCGTGAAAGAAGGTGGCGCCGGGGTCGTCGCTGATGAACCCTTCGTACAGCCGTTCGCTGGCCAGCGTCACCCCCATCGGCAGAAAGCCGCCGGTGAGGCCCTTGGAGAGCGCGATCAGATCGGGCTGGATGCCGGCGCGTCTGCAGGCGAACAGGCTGCCCGTGCGCCCGAAGCCAGTCATCACCTCATCGGCGATCAACAGGGCGCCGGCCGCCTGCACCCGCTGTTGCACCGCCTGCAGGAAGGCGGGCCGCACCATCGCCATGCCCGACGCCCCCTGGATCAGCGGTTCCAGAATCACCGCCGCTGTGGGGACGCACAGGGCTTGCTCCAGCTCCGCCAGGGCGCGGGCCTCCCGCGCCAGTGGTTCCGGTTCACTCCAGCTGCACTGCGGCCAGTCGACCCGCGCCACGTCGAACAGCAACGGCTCATAGGCGGCGGTGAACAGCGAGCGCGCGCCCACCGCCATCGCCCCCACGGTGTCGCCGTGGTACGCCCCGGCGAAGCCGATCAACCGCTGCCGCGGCTCAGCGCGGTTGTGCCACCACTGCCAGGCGATCTTCAGGGCCACCTCCACGGCGGTGGAGCCGTTGTCGGAGAAGAACAGGCGCTCCAGGCCGCTGTGGGCGCTCAGCCGCTCTGCCAGCCGTTCGGCCGGGGCGTGGGTGCAGTCGGCGAAGATCACCTGTTCCAGCTCCCGGGCCTGGCGGGCGATGGCGGCGGCGATCGATGCCTCGCCATGGCCATGCAGGGTCACCCACCAGCTGCTGATCGCATCGATCAGCTCGCGGCCGTCGGCCAGCTCCAGCACCGCGCCGCGGCCGCTGCGCACCGCCAGGGGCGGCGGCGCCGTGCGCACCTGGGTGGTGGGGTGCCAGATGTGGGGATGGCGGGCGCTGTTCAACGCGGCAATCCCGGTGCACCGGGCATCGGCTGCCAGCTGGCCAGGGCCCTCTCGGCGGCCTGCGGCAGCAGCAGAGCGCTTGAGAGGGCGTAAAGGCCCTCCTGCAACTGCAGGAAGGGTCTGGTGGTGATCGGTTCCGCCGGCCCGAGGCTGTCGATCGTGCGCACCAGCACCCGCAGACCGAACAGCACCGGTCGAAGCGCAGGTTGCAGCAGGTTGATGGGGTGGGGGCGCTGGAGGTGCAGCAGGGCTGCATCCAGATCGAGCCGGCCGTCGCTGGCTTCGCACAGGTAGCGAGCGAGCAGCTGCTGAGAGAGGTTGTACACCAGGCCGCTGGCGAGACCGTTCTCCAGGCTGTAGGCCATGCCCGGCAGAAAGATGGCTTCCCCGCCGGCCTGCACCCGGTATCGCTCCGACTCAAGCGTGTAGGTGGCATGACCCTGATTGAGCAGCACGATCGAGCAGTCGGCGCTCTCCTCTACCCACATCCGTGTGGGGGTGATGCTGGCGGCGGTAAGGCCGGTGTCGCCGGCGATGCGATAGCTGGAGCGCTGCCGGAAGCTGTGGCGGGGGCCGATCGGGGTGATGTCGCGCAGCGGCACCGTGAGGGCGATGTGCTCGGCAAGAAGATCAATGTCGTCATCGATCCGGGCCTCCTCGTCGCCCAGCACTAGCGGCTGCCGCAGCACCTGTTCTCGAGGGTTGCCGCTGCGGGGATCGGTGCTGCCAGGCTCGCTGGGCTCAGGCATGAACGCTCCTAGTCTTTAATGACGCTAGCGTTGATTCGCTGGTGCTGTTCAAGCCTAAGGCGCTTCTGCAGTATTTTCGCTTCTGCGTATTTTCGCTTCTGTGCTGATTGCGCTTTTGCACTGATTGCGCTTTTGCACTGATTGCGCTTTTGCACTGATTGCGCTTTTGCACTGATTGCGCTTGCCCACGGTTAGCACTTCTGCACCGTTTGCGCTGATGAACTTGCCCCTGCCAGAGCGAGTCCCCTGAACGCTTCAGCTCTGCAGGGAGGGGAAATGGCCGCGCATCCAGTCTCCCAGGGTGGTGGTGACCTCTTGGCGGAAGGGCTCCACCGCGGCGGCGGCCAGCACCACATAGCTGCTGTCGCTGCCTGCTTCGCTTCGCAGGGGCTTCCAGCTGCCTCGCTCGCTGGCGCTGAGTTGATCCAGGGGGGCCTGAAAGTCGAACCGTTCGATCCGGGCGCCGTCGCCCACCGAAGCCACCAGACCTTCCCGCACGGCCATCAGCTCCCGTGCCTTGAGCGTGTCGGGAAGACCGAGCACGGGCTGCAGCTCTTCCAGCAACCGCAGCTCCTCGTTCAGCAGCAGCAGCCAGGCCCCCTGTTCCCCTGCAGCGAGCTGCTGCTCAGCCGCCGCCGCCTGCATGGCATCTCGGTAGGTCGCCAGCCAGCGGTAGTGAGACTTCTGCTGGATGGTCTTTTTCTGGCTGCCCTTGCCGTTGCCGCTGCGCTGGGGGAGAGCCGCCTCGGCACGTCGCAGGAAGGCCCGGTCGTCCGGTTCCAGGTTGATCGCTCCCCAGCGGTGGCGGTACTCCCACAGCTCGGCATAGCGGCGCACCTCTTCGGAGGGCCAGCCGAGCGCCTGAAGTTCCTCTGCTCTGCTGATTTCGTCCTTGGCCACGCCCGCGTTCATGCACGTGCAGGCAGCGTAAGGGTCAGCCCATGGCCTGCCGCAGTGCCACCAGGCCGAACAGCAGGAACAGGCCGCCGCTGAGCCGGTAGAGCAGGCGCTCATCCACCCGCTCGCCGATCCAGCGTCCGGCCCCCACCGCCAGGGCGGTGACCAGGGCATGGCCGGCCAGGGTGCCGGCAAGCAGACCGGTAAAGGCCAGCCCTGGGGCCGCCGCCAGAAAGATCGTGGCGAACTGGGTGCGATCCCCAAGCTCGGCGATGAACACCAGCACGAAGGCTTCCCAGGTCACCGTCAGGGCCCGTTCCCCTTGTCGCTGGCCGTCGGCGGCGATCACGGCCTGCTCCGCCTCCTGCTGCTCCACCCGGGCCGCATCGGCGCCGAGACGACTGGCGTCGATCAGGAGCTTCAGACCGAAGCCGAGGAACAGCAGCGCGGCTAGCCAGGGCAGGAGCCAGGTCGGCAGCAGCTCCCGCAGTCCCCGGCCGATGCCCAGCGAGAGCAGGGTCACGGCCGTGAGGGCCGCGAAGCTCCCCAGGAACACCCAGCGCCGGGAATGGCGCGCCGCCAGGATCAAGGCCATGAAGAAGGTCTTGTCGCCCAGCTCAGCCAGGGTGATGGCGCTGAAGCCCGAACCGAAAGCCGCCAGAGCGGGGTCGCTCATCCCCTTCCTCAGCGCCACCGCTGCACCTGTTTAGCCGATCGGCGGCCGGCTGCGTCCGCTCAGCGCACCACCAGCACCGGACAGCCGCTCTGGGTAAGCACCCGTTGGGTCTCACTGCCGACCAGCAGACCTTCGAGGCCGCGGCGACCGTGGGAGGCCATCACGATCAGGTCGCAGCCTTGGTCGCGCGCCTCCGCCAGGATCGCCTGGTGGGGCTGAGGGTCGCTGCGCAGGCTCGACTCAACCGCCACACCGGCCTGCCGGGCCGTGGCTTCAGCCGCTGCCAGGATCGCTTCAGCCCGCTGGCGGGTGGCACTCACCAGGGCATCGATCGTGCTCGGCTCCACCAGTTCGCCGACCCCCACGAGGCTGATCGGAAAGCTGCTCTGCACGTGCAGGATCCGGAGCCGGGCTGTGAGGGCGGCGGCCAGGGCAACGGCCTGGGCAACGGCCCGGTCGGAGAGCTCGGAGCCGTCGGTGGGCACCAGGAGGTAGTGGTACGGCATCAAAGTGGTGGGGCGATCTCCGGTCTAGCGGCAGCGGAACCGGTTGGCGCGCGGCCGATCCGATCCGGCCGCCTCAGTGCAGCGGATCGCTGATCACCAGCGTGGCCCCCTCGAGCCGCCTCAGCAGCCGGCTGGTGCGATCGCTGGCCGGGATCGGCAGGCCAGCCACCAGCCGGCGCTGCGAGCGCAGGATCACCAGATCATGGGTGCGGTCTGCTTCCACGATGGCCCCCTCCACCCCCAGGTTGGCCCGCAGATCCAGGTGCACCTGCACGCCCTGCCCCAGCGCCGATGGGCCGGGGCGCCAGCGTTCCAGCTCCCGGCGCAGCTGGGCCAGCTCCTCCGGCCCAAGGCGGGGGTCGTGCACGTGCAGCAGGGTGATGGCGCCACCGCTGGACGCCGCCAGCCGTTCCGCCAGCTGGAATTGTTCAAGGGCGCCGGCGGTGAGGTCCTTGATCGGCACCAGCAGGCGTCGCAGCTGCAGCGGTTCGCTCCCCAGCCGCGCCACCACCACCGGGCAGGGGGCCTGTCGGCAGGTGGCATCCACCAGGTCGCCGAACAGCCAGCGATCCAGTCCGCTGGGTGGGGCCAGGCCCATCAGCACCAGATCGGTGGCCTGCTCCATGGCCGTGCGGGCGATGCCCGCGGCCACATCGGTGTCGACCCGCAACAGGGAGCGGCAAGGTACGCCCAGGGCGTCGGTGATCCCTAGGGCCCGCTGCAGCAGCTGGCGGCCCTGGCCAAGTCCAGCGGCCAGGGCCGAGGCCCCCGCCCCACCGGCATCTGACTGCCGGGGTGAGACCACCGCCAGGGGCAGGATCAGCCCAGGCCGGTCGGCATCACCGCCGATCAGCAGCCGTGCCAGTCCGAGCAGCGGCGCTTCTGTCTCCGGGTTCGAAACCGGCACCAGCACGGTGAGGGAGCGCCGTGCCAGGGCCAGGGGGCCGCTGCCGCTGGAATCGAGCCGGGCGGCCGCAGCCCGGCCCAGGCGCGGCATCGCCACGGACGTGAGGTAAGGGCCGAGGGTGGCGGTGACCACCATCATCGCCAGCACGCTGTTGAGCACCCGCTCATCCAGCAGCCCCGCCCGGTAGCCCACAAACGTGGCCGCCAGGGTGGCGGCCACCTGCGGCAGCGACAGGGACCAGAGCGTGAGCATCTGGGCCCCCGTGTAGCGGTACAGCCGGCCCGCCCACCAGGCGGCCAGCCCCTTGGTGCCGATGAGACCACCGATCATCAGCACCGCGAACAGTGAGCCCGCCAGGGTGCCCAGGAAGGCGGGCAGGTTGAGCAGCAGGCCCAGGTCGATGAAGAAGATCGGGATGAACAGGGCCGCACCCACGAAGATCACCTGCTCCTTCACCCGCCCCTCCGGCAGCACCGCATTCACCGCCAGCCCGGCGAGAAAGGCCCCCACGATCTTCTCCACCCCCGCCAGCTCCGCCCCGAGCGCCGCCAGGAACAGGGCCAGCAGCACCGCCACGAACAGCTGGCTGTCGTTGTTGACGCTGCGCTGCACCAGCGGTCTGCCGAGCCGCTGGATCAGCAGCAGCACCAGGGCGCCGAACAGCGCCACCCGCAGCAGCAGAGCGCAGACTCCCAGGGCGCTCAGGTCACCGCGGTGCAGGCCCATGCACACCGCCAGCACCAGCAGTGCCGCCAGATCGGTGAAGATCGTGCCGCCGATCGCCACCACCACCGACTCTTCCCGCACCTCCCCGTAACTGCGCACGATCGGGTAGCCGAGCGGGGTGTGGGAGGCGAGGATCGACCCCAGCAGCACGGCGCTCAGCAGCGAATAGCCGTAGCCGAGCCCAAGCATCAGCCCGGCGCTCAGGGGCAGGGTGAAGGTGAGCAGGCCGAAGCGGAACGAGCGCTGGCGGATCCTGGCGAATTCCGCCAGATCGATCTCCAGCCCGGCGATGAACAGCAGGTACACCACACCCACGTCGGCAAGCAGGCGCACCGTTTCGCTGGTGCTGGTCAGCCAGCCCAGGGCATGGGGGCCGATCAGCACCCCGGCTGCCAGCAGGCCCACCAGATCGGGCAGCCCAACCCGCCGCACCAACGGCGGCACCAACACGCTGAGGCTCAGCAGCAGGGCGAAGATCGCCAGGGGGTTGTGGCTGAGGAACGCGGACAAGCCGGGCAGGGCGCAGCGGCATCAGCTTGGCGGGAAATCGGCGCCCGGCACCGTGCTCCAGCGCAGATGCCACAGACGGTCAGCGCCAAGGATCAGCCCTTCCAGCCAGCCAGGTGGGCGGCGGCGCCGGAGCGGGCCAGGGCCCGGGCGGCCGGCAGGGCCGGCTCGAGCCGCTCGGAGCTGAATGGCGGCAGGCTGCGGCTGCGCAGCCAGGCTCCCCAGCGGAATTCGTGAAAGGGAATCAGGGGGGCGGCCTGGATCACCCCCTCCCGCTTCAGCTTCCAAACCAGGCTGCGGTAGGGATCGTCCTGCAGGCCGAGCAGGCTCTGAGGCAGGGCCGCGGGCGCCAGCGGCCCCAGACCGCGGCCGTCGTGGAGATAGAGCCAGCCCCGGCGTTGCAGGTCTGCCAGCACGGCGCTGTGGTCGTGCAGGTCGAGGGCAAGCGCGATGTAGCCGAAGGCGGTGGCCTGCGGCTGCAGCTCGAACAGGGCGCGCAGCCGGTGATGGCGATCCACCATCCAGAGAGTGCCGTCTCCCCCCCGCACCAGCGGCACGGGCTTGCGGCCCAGGTAGTCGCGCCGGTCGCGGCCGGATTCGGCCTGGAAGTCGGCCTGACGGCTGCGCACCTCGGCCAGGCCCACACACAGCTGGGTGGGATGAAGTGCGGCGATCGGAACCTCAAGCAGGGGCTGGCCCGCCGGCGGTGGCGGCAGCTGCTCGAACGGTGGAAGGCGTAGGGCCATGCACCCATTCTCGCCTGGCCCCGGCCAGGCCGCTGCCTTCGCGGGGCGCGCAATAGGGTCGGGATGGCTGTTCCTGGTCATGAGTTCGCAAGCCTTCCCCGTGCCGTTGAGCGGATCCCATGGGCTTCTCGGCGTTCTGGTGTGCGGCCACGGCAGCCGCAACCGCCTGGCGGTGGAGGAGTTCGCCAGCCTGGCCGAGGCGCTGCGGCGCCGCCTCGATCCCCTGCCGGTGGAGCACGGCTATCTGGAATTCGCCCGGCCGATCCTGCGTGATGGCCTGGAGGCGCTGCGGCAGCGGGGGGTCGGTCACATCCTGGCGGTGCCGGCGATGCTGTTTGCCGCCGGGCATGCCAAGAACGACATCCCCTCCGTGCTCAATACCTATGCCCGCGAGACCGGCCTGAAGGTGGAGTACGGCCGCGAGCTCGGCGTGGATCTGAAGATGATTCAGGCCGCCGGCGCGCGGATCCGCGAAACCCTGGCGCAGGCCGATCGGGATGACCGGGCCGCCGGCCGGCCGGCCGTGCCCCTGCACGACACCCTGCTGGTGGTGGTGGGTCGGGGATCCTCCGATCCCGACGCCAATTCCAACGTCGCCAAGGTGACGCGCATGCTGGTGGAGGGCCTGGGCTTCGGCTGGGGAGAGACCCTTTACTCCGGCGTCACCTTCCCCCTGGTGGAGCCCGGTCTGCGCCATGTGGTGCGCCTGGGGTATCGCCGCATCCTGGTGTTCCCTTACTTCCTGTTCTCCGGGGTGTTGGTGAGCCGGATCCGGCAGCACACCGAGCGGGTGGCGGCCGACCATGCCGAGGTGAGCTTCCTGCCGGTGCCCTACCTGGGGGATCACGCCGGGGTGATCGACACCTTCGAGGAGCGGGTGGCTGAGGTGGTGCGGGGTGACACCCAGATGAACTGCTCGCTCTGCAAGTACCGGGCGCAAGTGCTGGGATTCGAAGCCGAAGTGGGCGCGCCGCAGCACAGCCACCACCATCACGTGGAAGGGCTGGCCGAGAGCTGCACCCTCTGCGAGCGCGAGTGCACCGGGGCCTGCCAGCCCGACGGCGTGCCGATTCCGCTCGGTGCGGGTAACCACGGCCATGAC
>JBBASO010000022.1:12585-23299 GCA_040399265.1 Prochlorococcaceae cyanobacterium | reverse complement strand
CGGCCATGACCACGGCAGCGACCACGGCCCCGATCACCACCACGATCACGGCCCCGATCACCAGCCCGAACACCAGCCCGAACACCATCAGCATCACCATCCCCCTTATCCCCATGCCGACCACCCTCTCGGTCCCCGCACCCTGGGGCCGTCTCCGTCCTGAGCGGGGCGGCTCCCGTTCGTCTCGTGTCAGGTTGAGACGCAGCGGAATGGCAGGTGATCAGCCTTGCTGATCAATCGGCGCTTTCCCCCGTTCTGAAGGGTTTTCCCCGGGGTCCGGGGGGTTTTTCCCCAGATGGAGCGGGCAGGAGGCCCTTGGGACCGTCATTTTGGGGAATGTGCGAAAGCGTTCATTGCCGCCTTGACAGCCAGGCGGAGGTCCTATGCATCGCTTGCGTCATCGCCAGCGATCTTGGCGGCGCCAGTGCCGATGCTGTGTCTCAGGTTGTGGTGGGTTGATTTCGCCCTGGCATGCCCGCTTTGACGCCGAGGCCTGACCTGTGGCGTACTGGGCCAGCTTTCCAGTTCACAGGCCTGCTGCCGATGCTCCCCGATCGCCTTGATCTCAGTCGCCCCGCGCTCAACCCAGCCATCAGCCTTGAAGCTGAGGTGCCGGAGGTGCTGTTCGACGGCATGCGGCGTTTCATCGAGGAGCACCCCACCTGGGATCAATACCGGTTGATCACCTCCGCCCTGGCCAGCTTCCTGTTTCAGCACGGCTGCAAGGACGCCTGCGTGCACCAGCACGTGCTCGACGGCCTGTTCCAGCGCTAGCGGCGCAAAAAAAGGCGGGGTGTGACCCCCGCCTCTGTTCTCCCTTGCCCGACCCTTTGGAGGTCGCCAGGTGATTGTGCGGGTGGTCTGCCGGCTCGGTTGTGGCAATCGACACCCAATGGCTGCCGGGGTCAGCGGCCCCTGACCGCTCCCCGCACCGCTTCGGTCTCAAGCCGATGGCCTTCACCTCGCCGCAGCCGTGCCGCAGCCGCTTCGCAGGCTCGCCAGGTCACCGCCATCTGGGTGAGCGTGGGGCTCTGCCAGCCGGCGCTCGGCCAGCAGGCGCCGTCGGTCACCAGCAGATTCGGTGCCCGCCAGCACTGGTTCCAGGCGTTCAGCACGCCGCTCTCCTCCCTGGCGGCCATCGGGGCGCCCCCCAGCTCATGGATGTAGTAACCGGGAGGTGCGGCGCCTGGTCGCACGGCCCAGCTGCGCCGGATCCAAGGCTCCAGCAGCGGTAGCACGAACAGATCTTCGAGGTTGCGCAGCTGGCCTCCGGCCGCTGTGATCACCTGTGCCATGCGGGCCTGCATGTGCTCCACCATCGCCTGCTCATTGCTGGCCCAGCCCATGGCGATGTGGGGCGTCGGCAGACCCCAGGCATCGGCCAGCGCGTGGTTCAGGCTCACCCGGTTCTCCGGCCGCGGCAGCACCTCGCCGTGACCGATCAGGAAGCCGGCGGCCTCGCGCGGATGGCGCTGCAGCCAGCCGGGTGGATCGAAGCGCTGCAGGGCGGCCCAGATGCCGTAGCCGCGGCGGAAGCGCTCGGCTCCCGGGTCGTCGAGGTTCAGGGTGTTGGGGAGGAAGCAGCTGCCGGCACCGGAGAGCTCCGCCCCCGCGCCGCTGCCCCCGCCGGATGGGAGCGAAAAGAACCGGCAGCAGGAGATGTGATCCATCAGGCCGGCACCGAGGCTGCCGGAGGGATCGACCAGCCCGCCGCTGCGCTCCTGCTCGCTTGAGAACAGCAGCAGCCTCAGGCTCTCGATCGTGGAGGCGCAGAGCACCACCAGCGGCGCTTCCAGCAGCTCCCTGCCGCCGCTGCGGCCGTCGACCACCACCACACCGCGCAGCCTGTCGCCCGCCGGGTCCATCACCAGGTGGCTGACCACCGTGTCGCTGCGCAGCCGGGTGCGGCCCGTGGCCAGGGCCCGCGCCAGGCTGCTGCCCGGACTGGCGCTCAGCGGCCAGCCCGCGCGCCCGTGCCGCAGCCGGAAGCCGCGCGAGTGGATGAACGGCAGCCCGAGCTGATTGCGCACCACCCCCCCCAGCTGCTGTTCCGCTGCCGTGAAGGGCAGGGGCGGTGCGAAGCAGCCGTCCGGCAGCTGAGGCAGTCCGTCATTGTGGCCGTGCACGCCGAGCCAGCGCTCCAGGCGGGCGTAGTAGGGGGCCAGATCGGCGCCGCCGATCGGCCAGTCCGGGCTGGCGCCATCGCGGCTGCCCGCCTTGAATTCGTAGTCGCTCAGCCGCAGGGTGATCCCGCCCCAGGTGAGGCTCTTTCCCCCCACCTGGCGACCGCGGGTCCAGAGGAACGGTTGCTGCGGTGGGGTGGAGTAGGGATTGCGCCGTTCATCGGTGAACAGCTCCGGGTTGTGTTTCCAGTAGCCCGGATGGTGGCGCTGCAGCCGGTGGCGGCCACTGGCGAGATGGGTGAGCCGGCGCAGGCTGTTCAGCGGTTCGAAGCCCCGCGCCTGGCTGGTCGTGAGGGCGGGGCCGGCCTCCAGCACGAGCACCCGCAGCCCGGCCTCGGCCAGCACCATCGCCGCCACACCGCCGTTGGCGCCGGATCCGACCACGATCGCGTCCGGCGCCTGGCCGTTCTCGGCTGGTGGCGAGCCGGTGCTGGTGGCCGGGAGCTGGGCTGGGGCCATGGCGCTGGCACAACGGCAGACCTTAAATGCCGACCTTCTCACGCCAGCGTGGTCCAACCAAAAGCCCCGGCAGCGGTACTGCCGGGGCTTTTGAAGTGGTGGCGGGGGCGAGATTTGAACTCGCGACCTTCGGGTTATGAGCCCGACGAGCTACCAGGCTGCTCTACCCCGCGGCGCCCTCTGAATCATACCAGCATGGTGTCGGCGGCTACTTTCGCCGCCGCCTTGGCGAAGGTCTCAGTCGAAGCGCAGTTCGCCGAGCACCTCCAGCTCCAGATGGGGGGCGGGGCGCAGAAACACCTCATGCAGCTCCTGCAGCGTCGTCGGGGTGAGCCAGTCGAGCTGCTTGAGCAGGTGCAGTGCCACGGCGTGCTTGGCCCGCGCGGAGCCGTCTTCCACCTTGATTGCCACCCCCATCCCCTCACCGACGCGACTCAGGCACTGGATACCCTCGGCACCACCCTTGCTGAGCACCTGGCGATGGCCGCGGCGCATCAGCTCGGTGTCGAAGCGGCCCTCGCCCGCCACCAGCTCCGGATGGGCCAGCATTGCCCGGCTGAGCTGTTCGAGGTCGGGCTGCTCGCTCGCCCCGAGGTGGGCATAGAGCAGCGCCATCTGGGCCAGCTGCAGCTGCACGGTGGGCGCGCCGCAGTCGTCGCGGGCGGTGACCAGCTCGGCGCCGGGCAGCCCGAGCAGCTCGCCGGTGCGCTTCAGCACCTCGCGCTGCAGCGGGTGATCACTCTGCAGATAGGTCTCGGTGCTCCAGCCCAGGTGGCGGCAGCTGGCCAGAAAGGCTGCATGCTTGCCGGAGCAGTTGTGCTCCAGGGCGCTGGTGCGTCCCGCCGGCACCGGGCACTGGAGCAGTTCGGCCTCCAGATCGGCCGCCCACAGCAGGCGAAAGGCCTCGCGGGCGTGCATGGCGGTGCCGGCGTGGGAGGCGCAGGCGATGGCCAGGCCCCGCTCACCGCTCTCGCCCTGATCGGCGCAGCCGCTGGCCACGAACACCGTGGCCTGAAACGGCTTCTGGGCGGAGCGGATGAAGCTCAGCTGCTGGGGGTCGCCCGCCCGCATGAGCACGCGGCCGCGGGCGTCGCACACCACGGCGTGCACGCGGTGGCGGGACTCGGGGATGCCGTTGCGCAACAGCCGCACCTCCAGAGGAGGGATGCCGGACCGGGTCGAGGTCCCGAAGCTGGGCGGGAGGCTCATGGTGTGGTCTGTGGTGCGAAGCCGGGTGGTGCAGACCCCGGCAGATTCAGAGAGCCTGGCAGAGCCCGGTGCCCAGCAGCATCAGCAGAGCCGCCCAGGTCAGGGCGCGGCGCAGCCGCGCCAGCACCGGACGCACCTGGTGCTGCGCCACCAGCAGATCCTGCTGACGCCAGCTCAGTGGCTTTTCCCACACCTGGCCGTCGTACCAGCCCGATTCCTCGTATTCCACCCGCTCGCTCACCAGCCGCTGGTGGATCGTGCGCCAGCCGAGCCATTGCCTCAGCAACAGCAGCACAGGCAGAATCACGGCCGCCGCCGCCGCTGCCAGCAGCAGCGCCAGGGGACGATGGCGCAGGCTCCAGCTGCCGCTGGCCACCAGCAGGCTGAGGGGAAGCACCAGCAGCCAGCAGTAGATCAGGGGCCTGGCCAGACCGGCGTCTCCCCGGCAGGCCCAGGCGAAGAACCAGGAATCCCGCAGCTCCTCGTATTGCCGCAGCGGCCGCTGGGGTGGCGGTACCGGACATGCATCCACGAGTGCATCGGCGGCATCCGCGGAGCCGGAACCGTTGCTGCCATCATTGACCCCGCCTCTGTTGGCGCCACTCCCATTGGCACCGCCCCTGCTGGCACCGCCCTCACCTGTGGCGCCGATGCGTTCGGCCATCAGCTCAGCTGTTCGGAGCGCTGCCTGAGCTTAGGTAGCGCATCTGTTCGCCGTGACCCCAGAACGACTCCAGGTCGTAGTACTCCCGCTCGCTGGGGGTGAGCACGTGCACGATCACCTCGCCGTAATCGAGCAGCAGCCAGCGCCCTTCCCGCTGGCCTTCCCGCCGCAGAGGCAGCCTGCCCAGCTCAGTTTCCAGCTGGTCTTCCACCGAGCGCGCGATGGCGCGCACCTGCACATCGGAGAGGCCGCTGCAGATCACGAACCAGTCGGCCAGGGAGCTCACCTCCTCCACCCGGATCAGGCGGATGTCGACGGCCTTGCGGTCGTCGCAGGCTTCAGCGGCCAGCCGTGCCATGGCCTCCGTGTGGGGATCGGGGCGACGGGGTTCCGGCTGGGGGTCGCCCGGGCGGGTTGCAGCACTGCCCAGTGGAGCCTCAGCCATAGACGTTCTCGCTGGTGACGGATTGGCGGGAGCCCTGTTGCTGGGCCATTTCAGCCCTGGCCCTGTCTGCACTCTTGCGCAGGGCCTCAAGCCTGTCGTCGTAGAAGGAGCGTTTCTTTTTCTTGCGCGTCTGCTCGGCCAGCTCCTTGAGGGCGCCGCCGAGGCTCTTGTAGGCATTGGGCAGGGTGTAGCCGAAGCGGCAGGCCAGATCGATCGCCCGTTCATCGGCTGCGATCGCGTCGGCCAGGCGCTTCTCGGAATTGTTCTTGAGGTAAAGCCGGTAGCCGGCAAAGCCCGAGAGGCCGAGGGCCATCAGCAGGAGCAGGCCGTCCTGCACCCACAGTTCGCCGATGGCGCCGCCCAGGCCGATGGCCAGAGCGGCCATCTCCCAGCCGTCGCGGGGCACCGCATCGTTCTGGATCCGGCCCACCTCGTGCCAGAACAGCAGGTTGCGGTGGTCGATCGCCAAGGCGTCCCAGGCCTCCAGATCGAGTTGGATCTCGATCTCATCGCGGCCGATCTCCTCGATGGCGATCAGTGGTGGTTCCACCGAGGCCGCCGCTTCCACGAACACCCAGCTCTGCATTTCCGGCGGCAGCAGCCCCTTGAGGCGCTGGAGTTCACTCATGGACCACAGGGTCACGTCAAGAACCACGTTAGCCACGGCACATAGCTGTGCCGATGGGGTGTGGGTCAGCTGCAGCCTTGACCCGTGAGAGGCTAGGCAGGTTTGGCCGCCAGCCCTCGCCCATGCCCCGCCGCACGGACCTGCGTCGCATCCTGCTGCTGGGCTCGGGGCCGATCGTGATCGGCCAGGCCTGCGAGTTCGACTATTCCGGCACCCAGGCCTGCAAGGCGCTGCGGGCCGAGGGCTACGAGGTGGTGCTGGTGAACAGCAATCCCGCCTCGATCATGACCGATCCGGACATGGCCGATCGCACCTACATCGAGCCGCTCACCCCAGAGGTGGTGGCTCGGGTGATCGAGATCGAGAAGCCGGATGCCCTGCTGCCCACCATGGGCGGCCAGACCGCCCTCAACCTGGCGGTGGCCCTGGCCGAGAACGGCACCCTTGAGAAGCATGGGGTGGAGCTGATCGGCGCCGATCTCGAAGCGATCAAGAAGGCGGAAGACCGCCTGTTGTTCAAGGAGGCGATGGGGCGCATCGGTGTGGCCGTGTGCCCCTCCGGCATCGCCAACTCGATGGCCGAAGCACTGGTGGTGGGCGAGGCGATCGGCAGCTACCCGCGCATCATCCGCCCCGCCTTCACCCTGGGCGGCAGCGGCGGCGGCATCGCCTACAACCCCGAGGAGTTCGAGGCGTTCTGCAAGAGCGGCCTGGAGGCCAGCCCGGTGAGTCAGATCCTGATCGAGCAGTCGCTGCTCGGCTGGAAGGAGTTCGAGCTGGAGGTGATGCGCGACACGGCCGACAACGTGGTGATCGTGTGCTCCATCGAGAATCTCGACCCGATGGGGGTGCACACCGGCGACTCGATCACGGTGGCCCCCGCCCAGACCCTCACCGACCGGGAATACCAGCGCCTGCGCGATCAGTCGATCGCCATCATCCGCGAGATCGGCGTGGATACGGGCGGCAGCAACATCCAGTTCGCGATCAACCCCGCCAACGGCGATGTGATCGTGATCGAGATGAACCCGCGGGTGAGCCGCAGCTCGGCGCTGGCCTCCAAGGCCACCGGCTTTCCGATCGCCAAGATCGCTGCTCGTCTGGCCGTTGGTTACACCCTCGACGAGATCGTCAACGACATCACCGGCGCCACCCCGGCCTGCTTCGAGCCCACGATCGACTACGTCGTCACCAAGATCCCCCGGTTCGCCTTCGAGAAGTTCCAGGGCAGTCCGGCACTGCTCACCACCTCGATGAAATCGGTGGGTGAGGCGATGGCGATCGGTCGCTGCTTTGAGGAGTCGTTTCAGAAGGCGCTGCGCTCCCTGGAAACGGGGCATGCGGGCTGGGGCTGCGACCGCCCCGACGCCACCAGCGACCCAGCGGCCCTGGAGCGGGCCCTGCGCACCGCTACCCCCGAGCGGATCTTCGCGGTGCGCGCCGCCATGCTGGCTGGCCGCAGCGACGCCGATATTCATCGCCTCTCGGCGATCGATCCCTGGTTCCTGGCCAAGCTGCGAGGCATCGTCGACGCCGAGGCGCGCCTGCTGCGCGGCCGCAGCCTGGCGGATCTCGAGGCACACGCCCTGCTGGAGCTCAAGCAGCTGGGCTTCTCCGACCGCCAGATCGCCTGGGCCACCGGCAGCGACGAGCTGGCCGTGCGGCGCCATCGCCAGGGGCTGGGCGTCCGGGTGGTGTTCAAGACGGTCGACACCTGTGCCGCCGAATTCGCCTCACACACCCCATACCACTACTCCACCTACGAGCGGCCACTGCAGCGGCTCAACGCCGCCGGAGAGCTGGAGCTGGTGCCGCCGGAAGATGAGGTTCAGCCCGAATCGCGCCGCAAGGTGATGATCCTGGGCGGCGGTCCCAACCGCATCGGTCAGGGGATCGAATTCGATTACTGCTGTGTGCATGCCTCCTTCGCCCTGCGGGAGGCGGGGTTCGCCACGGTGATGGTCAACAGCAATCCGGAAACCGTGTCGACCGACTACGACACCTCCGATCGTCTGTATTTCGAGCCGCTCACGCTGGAGGACGTGCTCAACGTGATCGAGGCGGAGCGCCCGGAGGGTGTGATCGTGCAGTTCGGCGGCCAGACGCCGCTGAAGCTGGCGATTCCGCTGCTGCGCTGGCTGCAGAGCCCGGAGGGCGCCGCCACCGGCAGCCGCATCTGGGGCACCTCACCCGAATCGATCGACATGGCCGAAGACCGGGAGCAGTTCGAGGCGATCCTGCGCCGCCTCGACATCCGCCAGCCCCGCAACGGCCTGGCCCGCAGCGAGGCCGAGGCCCGCGCCGTGGCCGACCGCGTGGGCTATCCCGTGGTGGTGCGGCCCAGCTATGTGCTCGGCGGTCGGGCCATGGAGGTGGTCTTCGACCAGACGGAACTCAACCGCTACATGGCCGAAGCGGTGAACGTCGAACCTGACCATCCGGTGCTGATCGATCAATACCTGGAGAACGCCGTGGAGGTGGATGTGGATGCCCTCTGTGATGCCACGGGAACCGTGGTGATCGGCGGGGTGATGGAGCACATCGAGCCGGCCGGCATCCACTCCGGCGACTCAGCCTGCTGTCTGCCGGCGGTGAGCCTGGGCGCCGCTGCCTTGGCCACGATCCGTCAGTGGAGCCGGGATCTGGCGCTGGCCCTGAACGTGCGCGGTCTGATCAACCTGCAGTTCGCCGTGCAACGCCATCCCCAGGAGGGCGAGCGCGTGTTCATCATCGAGGCCAACCCGCGCGCCTCGCGCACGGTGCCGTTCGTGGCCAAGGCCACCGGTGTGCCCCTCGCCAAGCTTGCCAGCCGGGTGATGGCCGGCCAGAGCCTGGCCGAGCTGGGGCTCACCTGCGAGCCCATCCCGCCGCTGCAGACCGTGAAGGAGGCGGTGCTGCCCTTCAAGCGCTTCCCCGGCGCCGACACCCTGCTGGGGCCGGAGATGCGCAGCACCGGCGAGGTGATGGGCATCGCCTCGGGCTTCGGCCTTGCCTACGGCAAGGCGGAGCTGGCGGCGGGTGAGGCGTTGCCCACCAGCGGCTGTGTGTTTCTCTCCACCCACGATCGCGACAAGTCGGCGCTGGTGCCGGTGGCGAAGGGCCTGGCCCAGCTGGGTTTCTCGCTGATCGCCACCAGCGGCACCGCCGCCGTGCTGGTGGCGGAGGGGCTGACGGTGGAGCCGGTGCTGAAGGTGCATGAGGGCCGGCCCAACATCGAAGATGCGATCCGCTCCGGCCGCATCCAGCTGGTGATCAACACGCCGATCGGCCGTCAGGCTGCCCACGACGACAAGTACCTGCGCCGCGCCGCCCTCGATTACGCGGTGCCCACCGTCACCACCCTGGCGGGGGCCCGCGCCGCGGTGGAGGCGATCACCGCCCTGCAGCAGCAGCGCCTGGAGATCACAGCCCTGCAGGACATCCACGCCTGAGCCCCTGCCCCCACTGCCTAGGGTTGACAGCACTCGCCGTTCCCTGCCGATGACTGCCGCACCCCAGGCCCTGGCCCTGCTCTCTCCGGGCAGTGATGCCACCGCCGCCTTCCGCGCCGCTTACGAGAACCGCTACACCTGGGAGTCTGGCTTCGGTGGCTACCAGGGCCGCTGTGTGTGGGCGCAGCCCGGCGCTGCCGGTGAAGCCGAGCGGCGGGTGGAGGGCCGATTCGTGGTGGGCGCTGATCTCAAGGCCAGCGTTGAAGGGGTGGCCGATGAAACGGTGCACAAGGCGATCGCCTCCCAGCTCTGGGAGGTGGCGATCCACCGGGTGCGCCGCAGCTTCGAGCAGACCCACGGCGACAACACCTTCACTGCCGGCGACACCGATTCCGTGGGCACCGAGGTGATCGTGGGCGGCAAAAACACCGGCGACCGCTACCGCATCAAGGATGACGTGGTGACGATGGTGCACCGCCACATCCACGGCACGGTTGTGACAATCTTCACCGAAAGCGTCACCCACACCGGCAACGGTTATCTCAGCCGCACCTACACCAGCCGCTATGGCGATCCCGCCACCGGCGAGCCCAAGGGTGGTGTGAGCCGCTTCACCGACACCTTTGTACCGCTGCTGGAGGGCGGCCCCTGGGTGCTGAGCGAGCGGCTGGTGGAAACCGAGGCTTTCGGCGAGACGCCGGCCGGTCGGCAACTGTTCCGTTTCGAAGCGCTGGAACCCCTGGCCTGAGGCGCGTTTTGATGGCACCATCGCCGCATTCGCGCGGCGATGTGTTGTCTTTCCTTGATGCCCTCAACAACGTGGTGTGAGGCCGGTCACCCTCTGGCTGATCGGCCTCACCGGCCTGTATCTGATGCTCGGGCTTGGTTTCATGCCCCTGCGTCGGATCGGCTTCGGTTTCCGGCAGGCCATCGCCTCGATCCGCAGCAGCAAGGGGGAAGGGGATGTGAGTGCCTTTGAGGGCCTCACCACCGCCCTGGCGGCCACGATCGGCACGGGCAACGTGGCTGGAGTGGCGGGCGCGATCGCCACCGGTGGCCCCGGCGCCGTGTTCTGGATGTGGCTGATCGCCTTTGTGGGCATGGCCACCAAGTACGCCGAATCCGTGCTGGCCGTTCACTACCGCGAGGTGGATGAGCTCGGCGAGCACGTGGGCGGCCCGATGTATTTCATCCGCAATGGCCTCGGGCCGGGCTGGGGCTGGCTGGCCACCCTGTTCGCCCTGTTCGGCACCCTGGCGGGCTTCGGCATTGGCAACGGCGTGCAGGCCCACGAGCTGGCTCTGGCCCTCAAAACCTCCCTGGGAGTGCCTGAGCTGCTCACTGGCGTGGTGATGGCCGCGATCACCTTTCTGGTGCTGATCGGCGGCATCGAGCGGATCGGCAAGGTCACCGAGGTGGTGGTGCCGTTCATGGCGATTGTGTACGTGGGCGGTGCGCTGGTGATCCTGCTGGCCCATCTCAGTGAGATTCCGGCAGCTCTTGGCGTGATCTTCACCGATGCCTTTTCTGGCCAGGCCGTGGCGGGCGGCGCCCTCGGCACCGTGATTCAGAAGGGGATCTCCCGCGGCGTGTTCTCCAATGAGGCGGGTCTTGGCACGGCCCCGATCGCCCAGGCTGCTGCCAAGCCCGGCGATCCGGTGCTGCAGGGCACGGTGGCCATGCTCGGCACCTTCA
>JBBASO010000022.1:0-12485 GCA_040399265.1 Prochlorococcaceae cyanobacterium | reverse complement strand
CAGAGGGGCGATCTGCTCAGGGCAGAGGGGCGATCTGCTGGAGCTTCTCGTTCAGCTGCATCGCCATCGACTGTCGGCCAACCGCCAGCACCTTGAGGGTGTCCTCGTGCATGCGCAGCTGGGCGTCGGCCACCTGCATGCCGCGCACCAGTTCCTTCGCTTCATCTGGCAGGGAGTTGAGGTCGTAGCGCTTGCCCTCGAAGGTGAGCACAGGGGGCTGCTGCTGGGTTGAGGCGTCCAAGGGGAGTGGGAGTGGGGCGGCCTCAGGATACGGACGCTGGTCTTTTGAACACGAACATCAGCAGCGGACCCACCTGGGCCGACTCCACCAGTTCCCAGTTTTCGCGGCCGAGTGCATTCAGAAAGAACTGCAGCTGCTCGGCCGGGTGGCGGGCTTTGCGTGTGGACCCGCTGTACTGCTGGGGAAATTCACGCTGCAGGAAGTCGGGGCTAAGGGCCCCACCGAGACGCTCGCTGTCGGCCTGCGGCGAGGGGGGCTCCGGCGGTTTGCCGCTGTTCACGTCGATGTGGATCACCCGGTATTCCCATGCCATGGCGCTGTGTGCAGGGTGTGCTCAGAGGGTGGGGTTGAGGTCGATGAACTGGCGGCGGCACAGTTCGCGGTAGCGGCCACCGCTGGCCATCAGTTGATTGTGACTGCCCTGCTCCATGATCCGGCCGCCGTCGAGCACCACGATCCGGTCGGCCCGCTGCACCGTGGCCAGGCGGTGGGCGATCACCAGCACCGTGCGGCCCGCCATCGCCTGCTCCAGCCCCCGCTGCACCGCCTCCTCAGCCTCCGCATCGAGGGCGCTGGTGGCCTCATCGAGCAGCAGCAGGCCCGGGTTGCCGAGCACTGCCCTGGCGATGGCCAGTCGCTGCAGCTGACCGCCGGAGAAGTTGCGGCCCCGTTCCTCGATGCGGCTGTCATACCCGGAGGGCAGGGCCTCGATGAAGGCGTCGGCGTTGGCCAGGCGCGCGGCCTTGCGCAGGCTGGCCTGATCGGCGGTCCGCCCGAAGCGGATCGCCTCGGCGACCGTACCCGCGAACACCGCGCTCTGTTGTGGCACCAGGGCGATGGCGCGGCGCAGATCGGCGGCGCGCAGATCGGCAAGATCCTTGCCGTCGAGCAGCAGCCGGCCCCGCTGGGGGCTGTTGAAGCGCAGCAACAGCGAGAACAGGGTGCTCTTGCCGGCTCCGGAGGGGCCGACCAGGGCCACCACCTGGCCCGGTTCCACCTGCAGATCGAGATCCTGAAGCACCGGCTGGTCTGCGGTGTAGCTGAAGTCCACCCCCTCCAGCCGCAGGGCTCCGCGCACCGGCCCGAGCGACAGGGCCCGGGGAGCATCGGGCCGCTCGGTCGGCTCTCGCTCGATCGCCAGCAGCCGCTGCAGGGAGGCCTGCCCCTGCTGCAGTTCGTTGAAGTTGGTGGTGAGGTGGGCGATCGGATCGATCAGCATCAGCAGCGCCGCTACGAAGCTGCTCAGCCCCTGGCCGCTGAGCTGGCCGCTCTGAATCCGCCAGGCACCAAGCAGCAGCACCGTGAGGATGCCGAGGGCCTCGAGGAAGCCCACCACCGGATGCTGCAGGGCAAGCAGCCTCAGGGTGCGGGTGCGGGCGCGGCGGTGCTGCTCCACCTCTGTATTGAAGCGTTGCTGCAGCCAGGGTTCAGCGGCGTAGGCCCGCACCAGGGGCAGCCCGGCGATCGCTTCCGCCAGCAGGCCCGCCAGTTCGCTCACCTGGCGCTGGCTGCGCTCGGCTGCCGTCATCACCCGCGTCCCGAAGGCGGCAACCAGCAGCGCCACCAGTGGCGCCAGCAGCAGGGTGGCCAGGGCCAGGGGCCAGTCGAGCCACAGCATGGTGCCGAGCACCGCCAGCAGCTGCAGGGCGCTGGGCAGGGTGTCGTGCAGGGTCTTGTAGATCACTTCCCCTACCCGATCGGCGTCCTCGGTGAGGCGGTAGGTGAGATCGCCGGCCGACAGCCGGTCGAGTGAGCCGAAGGCCAGCCGCTGCAGCCGGGCGAACAGCTGGCGGCGCAGATCCTGGCCGAGGTGCAGGGCCGGATCGGCCAGCAGGCTGTCCTGGCCGAACTGGGCCGCCTTCTGCACGAGGAACACCAGCAGCGCCAGCAGAATCGTGCGCAGGCTGGCGGTGAGGTCGCCGGCGCCGATGGCGGGGATCAGCCGGCCGGCCAGCAGGGCGAGCAGCGGCCAGCAGGCCACCACCACCAGCACGCAGCCGCAGCCCGCGAGCAGCCGCCGCCGGTGCGGCCGCAGCAGCGGCCAGAGGCGTGCGGCACTCGCCGCCAGCGATCCCGAGCCGCCGCGGACCGGAACGGCAGCGGCCGCCTCAGGCTCCGATGCTGGGTGGGAAGGCATCGCCGCACGCTAGAGAGGGCCAGGCTGCCAGCCCAACGGCCAGTCCTACGGCCAGGTCGCTCTGCAGGTTTCCATGAAGCTCGATCAGTTCCTGAAGCTGCATGGCTTGGCGGCCACCGGTGGCGAGGCCAAGCAGCGCATCCAGGGCGGTGACGTGCGGGTGAATGGGGCGATCGAAACCCGCCGGGGCCGCCAGCTGGCCCTGGGGGATGCGGTGGCGATCGACGGCCATGAGCTGCTGGTGATGCCGCCCTCGCCAGGGGAGGGGCGGGCGGCCCATTAGCGTTTGCTGCAGTCAACTGCGAAAGGGAATGGTGCGTAAGGCCGATCGTCAGGCCGTGATCGCCGGCAACTGGAAGATGCACATGACCTGCGCCGAGACGCGGGCCTTCGCTGCCGCCTTCCGCCCCCTGATCGCCGATCTGCCGGCCGATCGCCAGGTGGTGATCGCTCCGCCCTTCACCTCCATTCCCACCCTGTGCCGCCATCTGGCGGGCGCCGGCGTGGCGATCGCCGGCCAGAACGTGCACTGGGAAGATCAGGGTGCCTACACCGGCATGATTTCAGCCCTGATGCTGCTGGAGCACGGCGTGAGCCACGCGATTGTGGGGCACAGCGAGCCGCGTAAGTACTACAGCGAGAGCGACGAGCAGATCAACCTGCGGGCCCGCAATGCCCAGCGCCACGGCCTGATCCCGATTCTCTGCGTGGGCGAGAGCCTGGATCAGCGCGAGGCCGGCGAAACCGAGCGGGTGATCCACCGCCAGATCGAGCAGGGCCTGGAGGATGTGGATCCCACCAGCCTGATCGTGGCCTATGAGCCGATCTGGGCGATCGGCACCGGCAAGACCTGCGCGGCCGAGGAAGCCAACCGCATCTGCGGCCTGATCCGTGGCTGGGTGGGCAACGACGAGGTCACCGTGCAGTACGGCGGCTCGGTGAACCCGGCCACCATCGATGACCTGATGGCCCAGAGCGAGATCGACGGCGTGCTGGTGGGCGGCGCCTCCCTGCAGGCCGAGAGCTTTGCCCGGATTGCCAACTACCAGGTGCCCGCCCGGGTGTGAGTGGCCCACTGCGGACTGATCCCGCCTTCCGCTGGGGGCAGCGGCCGCTGCTGATGGGGGTGTTGAACCTCACCCCCGACTCCTTCAGCGATGGGGGCCGGATCCAGGGGGTGGAGCAGGCCGTGCGCGCTGCCGGACGTCTGCTGGCCCAGGGCGCTGATCTGCTCGATCTCGGTGGTCAGAGCACCCGCCCTGGCGCCGAGGAGGTGGGAGCGGGGCGGGAACTGGAGCGGGTGCTGCCGGTGCTCACGGCGATCCGCGCCGCCCATCCTGCCGCCCTGCTGTCGGTCGATACCTTTCACGCCGCTGTGGCGGAGGCGGCGCTGGCGGCAGGAGCCGACTGGATCAACGATGTGCGCGGCGGCAGCTGCCTGCGCGATCCGGAGATGGCGGCCATGGTGGCCCGGGCCGGATGCCCCTATGTGGTGATGCACAGCCGGGGCGACAGCGGCGCGATGGATGGCCTGGCGGTGTATGGCGATGTGGTGGCGGAGGTGCGGGGCGCGCTGCAGGCGGCGACCGACCGGTTGACCGCTGCGGGGGTGAGGGCTGAGCAGATCCTCTGGGATCCGGGGCTGGGTTTCGCCAAGACCACCGAACAGAATCTGGAGCTGTTGCGCCGTTTGTCGGAGCTCGCCGGCGCTGGCTATCCCCTGCTGGTGGGTCCTTCCCGCAAGCGCTTCATTGGCGCCGTGCTCAGCGAACCACGCCCGCGGGCGAGGCTGTGGGGCACGGCGGCTGTCTGCGCGTTGGCGGTGGCCCGGGGTGCGGCGGTGTTGCGGGTGCACGATGTCGGCCCGATCGCCCAGGTGGTGCGGATGGCGGCGGCGTTGACTCCAGCTCAGCACGACCGGCTGCCACCCAGCAGCGCGGTGACCTGATCGGCTGCTGCGAGGCCCGCTTCGATCGCTCCTTCGAAATAGCCTGGCCAACGGCTGGCGGATTCGGTGCCGGCCCAGACCAGCCGCCCCTGCGATTGCTGCCAGATCGGCCCGTAGGTGGTCCACGCGCCCGGGCTGAGAAAGCTGGTGAAGGCGCCGCCGCTCCAGGGCTCGGCGTTCCAGTTGTGCAGCACCAGATCGAGGGGCTCGGCGGCATCGGCTCCCCACCAGGCCTGCAGATCGGCCAGCACGGCCTGGCGGCGCTGCCGCTCCGGCAGCTGTTGCCAGCGCCCGGCCCGCTCGCCGGCGATGAAGCTGGCCAGGATCCCCGGTCCATCAGGCGGTGAGCTGTCGACCGTCAGTTCAAGGGTGGAGAGGTTGCCGATGCCTAGTCCGTTCAGCCCTCGCTCGCGCCAGAACGGTCGCCGGTAGAGCGCCAGCACCTTCACCATCGAGCCCATCGGCGAGCGTTGCAGCAGTCCGCGCCATTGCGGCGGCAGAGCGGGGCTGTAGTCGATCGCCAGACGCAGCGGCGGTGGGATCGCCACCACCACGGCACCGCTACGGATCTCGGCACCATTGGCGAGGGTCACCGCCACGCCGCCAGCGTCCTGGTGGATGGCGCGCACCGGGGAACGCAGGTGGATCCGCCCCGCCAGGTCGGCGGCCAGCCGTTCAGCCACCTGGGCGATGCCCCCCTCCACCAGCCATGCCTCCGGTGTTTCCTGCTGGGGCGCCACGGTCTGGGTCCAGGCCAGGTGCAGGATCGAACTTTCATGGGGCTCGAAGCCCCCCGATCCGCCGAGGCGCCCCAGCCAGGCGAGGGGGTAGCTGGCCAGGGCGCCGGCCCCCTGGCGTTCCAGCCAGTGGCTCACGCTGAGCCGATCGAGGCTGTCGGCGTCGGGCGCCTGCCAGGGGGCGGCGGCTGGCACCTGCTCCACCAAGCGGTGGAAGCGCTCGGCGATGCGCTGGGCGTCCTTCAGCTCGGCTGCCGGCAGGCTCAGCTCCGCCGACCGCAGGAACAGCAGGCTGGTGTTGAAATCAGGTTCCACGCCGGCGCGGTGCGATCTTCCGTTCCAGACCAACACCCCGTCCCCGTCGTAGTAGGTGGGGTACCGCCGCAGGCCACAGGCATCGATCAGAGTCAGCAGCCGGTGATGGTTCGCTCCTGCCCACTGACCGCCCAGGTCGACCCGGATCCCCGCGGGGCTTGTGCCGCCGAGCATCCGCCCGCCCCAACGCTCGCGAGCTTCCAGTACTGCCAGTCGCAGCCCGGACCGTTGCAGTTCCGTGGCGCAGACCAGACCCGAAAGCCCGGCCCCCACGACCAGCACATCCAGAGGAACGGCCCTGTCGAGATCACGCCTGATCGGTCCATCCATCTCAGCCTGATGCCGGTTCTGAGCTGGTGTTAGCCACCTGCCGGCTGGCGTGCACGATCAGAGGAGTCGGTCGGCTGCTCTCCACTGAAAAATCGCTCCAGATCGCCGTGTCAGCCCAGCGCCGTTGCAGCAGGGGCCAGTCGATCCGGCGGCCGGCATAGGTGAGGCCCACGCACGTGAGTTCACTGTCATCGGCGAGCAGACTCCAGAGCAGGGCAATGTCTTCGCGGTTGTAACTGGCGGGCAGACCAGCGGGCGGATCCACAACAGTTCCAGGACCCATGGCCACCTGCAGGTCTCGCTGCCAGCTCAGGTAGTGGCCGTCGTGGGTGGGGTAGAACCAGCAGCTTTCGTTGCGTGCGTCGCTGAGGGCAAAGCGATCGAGCTGCTGCCAGTGGTTCTGAGATTGGTGATACACACCCAGCCAGAACCGTTCGGGTTCAAAGCGGGGGGTGATGGCGTCGCAGACCCGGTTGAACTGTCCGCCCAGGTCTGCTGTAACGACGATGCGGAGTGCGAAGGCGCTGTGAACGCCAAGGGCCTGCACCGCCTCCAGTTCGGCGGGGTGAAGGCAGTCGGAGCTGAGGGCCTCGGCAGGGCCCAGCAGAAAGACCAGTGGTCCGGCAGGGGCCATCAAGCTCACGCACAGCGGCCGGTGATCAGCCCAGGCCGATCTGGCTGAGGATGCCCTGGCCGGTGAGCAGTTCGGTGGCGAGGCCGATCACGAAGCCGAGCATGGCCAGGCGGCCGTTCCAGGTTTCGGCGAAGGCTACGAAACCGAAGCGAGCGGAGCTGTTGGTGGATTCGGTCATGGGGAAGGTGGTGATGAACCTGAAGAAAGTTTAAGAACCTTGAGGCGCCTGTTGACGTATCAGGGAAGACGGCTAACCGCACTTTGCGCACTGGCTGAAGCCGACCCGGTGGCGGCAGCACGGACATGAGAACCCTTCACGTTTCGTTACGAAGCTCGCCAGGATGGGATTTCACACCTGATCCATGTCTGCACCATGTCCACTCCCGCTCTGATGGAGGCCTTCGTGGCCTTTCTCACGGCCACGGTCGCGCTCTGGTTTGTGGCGATCGCTCCCCGTCCGCAGCAGCGAGCCGCTGCAACGGCACCTGCAGCGGTGTTCACCCTGCCGCCATGGCTGCAGCAATGGCTGCAGTCGTATCTGCTGCGGCACGGTGTCGCTGCCAGCGTCGGGTTGCTGGCCCTGCGCCTCGCGATCGGGCTGATGATGATTCATCACGGCCAGGACAAGCTGGCCGATCCTGCCGGCTTCGCGGCCAACTACGTGGTGCCGCTGCATCTGCCTTTTCCGCTGTTGATGGCCCGATTGGCCGGCTACGCGGAGGTGCTGGGCAGCTGGATGCTGATCCTCGGGGTAATGGCACCGCTGGGGGCTCTGGCCCTGATCGGCACCATGGGGGTGGCGGCTTACCACCACATCCTCACCTCGGGTCTGAACATCTACGTCCTCGAGCTGGTGGTGCTCTATCTAGGGGGGAGTGTGGCCCTGCTGCTGCTGGGCCCCGGCCGTTATGCGTTTGATGCCGGCATGGCGGCGGGTCTCGCGGAACCGGGCATGAGCGACAACGCTGCCGAAGCCATCCAGGCCCGATCGATCTCAACGGCAGTCCTGGAATCCACGGGAGTCGCGGCGGGGGAGGCCTGACGATTCACCGGGCCTGATCATGAGCCAAGCCTGAGGAGTGCGCGCTCTGGGGTGAGGGCGGTTCTGGCCGATCCAGCCCTCACCCGCTTGTCGGCGCAGGCTGTCCGCTCAACCGGGCAAGTGCCGCCAGCGTGGCAGGTCCGGCGATGCCATCGACTTCCAACCCCCGCTGCTCCTGAAAGCGCCGCACCGCCGCCTCGGTGGCGGGGCCGAAATGACCATCGGCGGTGAGTTGGTCGGAGCTGAGATCAAGAACCTGGCGCAGCGACTGCTGCAGCTGCCCCACCTCCACGCCGAGCATGCCGCGGCGCAGCAGCGGACCGTTGCCGAAACCGGCGGCCGGGGAGCGGTCGCAGGCCAGGGCTGTTGCTGGCCCCCAGAGCCCATCAGCAGCCAGCGGGGCCTCGGGGTGATGGCGGTTCCAGAGCTCCTGAAAGGCCTCCACCTGCAGGGCGCCGAGATCGTCTCCGCCACCGGTGTAATCGAAATGCACCGGGTCGAAGGCGCCGATCCAACGCCAGCCGTGCCGCTCCAGCACCGGCTTCCAGGTCTGGGCGTCGGCGATGTCGATGGCCAGGCCGCTGTTGTGGTTGCTGTGGGGCGGCGGCGCGGCCGCCATCACGCCGCAGAGCTGGCGCCGGTATTGCTGGTGCAACACGTACTGCTGCATGGGTGTGCGCAGGGCACTGTTGATGTGCAGCAGCTGGCCCCGTTCCTCCACGGCGCGCACCAGGGCCTGAAGGGCGCGGCGCTGCAGCCAGGGATTGTTGTGGGCGCCGCTGACCCGGATCAGCGGATGATCGATTCGGGCAAGCAGGCCGGGCCGCAGACGGTGCAGCTCGGCAAGCACCTGCTCGGAGAGGCCGCGGATCAGGCCGGTGTCGCAGGCGGGGATGGTGGCGCCCACCTGCTGGCCGCGCGCCGGGGCTGGCCGGCCGCGCAGCAGGGTTTCGCCGGCGCGCCAGGCGCTGGCGAAGGCATCAAGGCCGTGGCTGCCGCCATTGACGGCACGGCGCGCCGCGGCGAGATCGCCGCTCGCCAGGGCGGCGCGGATCCGGGGCTCGCGCTCCTTCAGGAAGGAGGCCAGCAGCCGCGCTGCCGTACGCGGTTCATTGGCCAGCGCGGGCCGGGCGAGCAGATCAAGACCGAGCCGTTTGCCGTGTCGCCGGTAGTTGTCGCGGCCGGTGAGCTGCACAAAGCCGCGGCCTCGGAAAGCGGCGCCATCGCCAGGACCCTGGTTGCCCAGGTCGTCGCGGTCGTCGTAGAGGGCATAGGGCGGCCCATCAGCCGGCGTGTTCCAGGCCGACACCTGCTCATCGATCGGCACGAATCCGCCCGTCTCCGCTCGGATCGTGGCGAGGGCCATCAGGGCCATCAGCGGATCCTCGAGCCCCTGCTCCGCCAGGGCCGCCAGCACCAGTGGCAGATGGGTCTCCAGTGCCGCTCGGTCGGCACCGGGGAACAGCGGTGCGACGCGATCGGGCGTGAACAGGCTGGTGCTGGTGTTGCTGTTGGCCCCCATGCTGAGCGGGTGGAATCAGCTCAGAGGTAGCAACGAAGCTGGCGCCATGGCCAGGCGGCACCCACCTCACAGCGCCAGTGGAGATGACGGCTCTGAAACACAGCCGAAACTATTTTGTTGACGCTTCACGAAATTATGCACAGGTTTGAGAGCGATCACCCTGTTCTCGTCATGCCTGGCTCACTGCTGCTTCAGGCCCTGCCTGATGCCTCCCTGCCTGATGCCTCCCTCCCAGGATTCCCGGCCGATATGGTGCCCCTGGTGGCCCATCTGATCGGTGCCCTGGCCATTCTGGTGGTCGGCTGGATTGTGGGCGGCCTGCTGGCTCGCCTGGTGCGCTCGCTGCTGCGCCGCTTCTCGCTCGATTCCCGCCTCACTGCCGCCGTGCCCAGCGGTGCCCTGCCCGCAGCCGGCATCCGCCTCGACCGGCTGCTGGCGGCCGTGGTGTTCTGGGTGGTGATGGTGCTGGCGGTAGTGGCGGCACTGAATGTGCTGAATCTCACCACCGTTTCCGAGCCGCTCAATCAGTTTCTCAACCAGATCTTCGCGTTCCTGCCCAAACTCGGAGCAGCCCTGCTGCTGGCGGCGGTGGGCTGGGTTGTGGCGATCCTGGCGCGCACGGCCCTGCTGGGAGCCACTCAGAAACTGAATCTGGATCAGCGCCTGTTCGATGGAGACATTGAGGCTGGAGCCTCACCGGCTCTGGCGGTGAGCGGGGCCCTGGGGGATGTGGTGTTCTGGCTGGTGCTGCTGTTCTTCCTGCCACTGGTGCTCAATGCCCTGAATCTGGGCGCCCAGGTCACCCCGGTGGTGAATCTGTTCGACACCTTCCTTTCGGCCCTGCCGCGGCTGTTCAAGGCTGGGGTGATCGCAGCGGTGGGCTGGTTCCTGGCCCGCATCGTGCGCACGATCGTGGCGAACCTGCTGGCTGCCACCGGTGTCGACCGGGTGGGGGCGGAGTTCGGCCTCGATCCCGAACGGGGCGCCCAGTCGCTCTCCTGGCTGGTGGGCACGCTGGTGTTCGTGCTGATCCTGATCCCCACGGCCACCGCCAGCCTCGATGCACTGGCCATCCCGGCGGTGTCCGGCCCCGCCACGGCGATGCTCGACCGCATCCTCACGGCGCTGCCTCAGATCTTCACCGCCGCCCTGATCCTGGTGGCTGGCTTCGTGCTCGGCCGCTTCAGCGGCCAGCTGGTGGCCAGGCTGCTGGCGGGCATCGGTTTCGATGGGATCTTCCGCTGGCTCGGCATGCCGGATCTGGCCCCCGCAGCGACCGGTGAGCCAGCCGGCCCGCAGCGCTCACCCTCTGATGTGCTCGGGGTGGTGACGCTGGTGGGCATCCTGCTGTTCGCTTCGGTGGCGGCTACAAATGTGCTCGCCCTGCCAGCCCTCACGGAGGTGATGCAGGGTCTGCTGAGGCTGTTCGGCCAGATCCTGGCCGGGTTGGTGGTGTTTGCGGCGGGCCTTTACCTGGCCAATCTCGCTGCCCAGCTGGTGCGCAGCTCCGGCGGCAGCCAGGCGCTGCTGCTGGCCCGCACCAGCCGGGTGGCGATCGTGATCTTCACCGGCGCGATGGCTCTGCAGCAGATCGGTGTTGCCCCAAGCATCGTCAACCTGGCCTTCGGGCTGCTGCTGGGCTCGGTGGCTGTGGCAGGAGCCGTAGCCTTCGGCCTCGGCGGTCGCGAGGTAGCGGCGGAGCAATTGCGCGATTGGATCCGCTCCAGCAAGGAGCTGAAAGGTTGATCGGTCTGTCGATGATCAGTTGTCATCGATGATTGGCAGGAGTGAGGGCTGATTCGCTCAGCCCTCGCTCACCCCTTCGATCCTATCTTCGATCTCCTGATAGATCTCCTGCAGCTGGGCGATGTTTTCGTCGCTGGTTTCCCAGTAGCCTCGGCCATTCACTTCCAGCAGGGTTCCCACGATGCGCCGGAAACTGTGGGGGTTGAGGTCCATCAGCCGCTGACGCATCTCCGGGTCGTTGATGAAGGTGTCGTTGGCTTCCTCATACACAAAGTTATCGACCGCGCCGCTCGTGGCACTCCAGCCGAGGGTGAAGTTGAGCCGCTTGGCCACCTCCCGCACACCTTCATAGCCGCTGTTGAGCATGCCCTCATACCACTTGGGATTGAGCAGCTTTGTGCGGGAATCGAGCCGAATCGTCTCACTCAGGGAGCGCACCTGGGCGTTGGCGGTGGTGGTGTCGGCGATGTAGCTCGCCGGCGCCTTGCCATCGTCGCGCAGGCCTTGGATCAGCTTGGTGGGATCGGAATCGAAGTAGTGGCTCACATCGGTGAGTGAGATCTCTGCCGAATCGAGATTCTGGAAGGTGACATCAGCCGTTTTCATCACAGACTCAAACACCTCGCGCTTCTGGTTCATTTCGCCAGGGTTGTCGGCGTTGAAGGCAAACGTCTTGCGGGAGAGATACATCTCTTGCAGGTCGTTCTCCTCCTCCCAGGTGCTGTTCTCCACTGCCAGGTTCACGTTGGAGCTGTAGCTGCCGCTGGCGTTGGAGAACACACGGGTGGCGGCATCGCGCAGGGAGATGCCCTCCTTTTCCGCCTGCTCGAGGCTGTGCTTGCGCACAAAGTTCATCTCCAGGGGCTCATCGGCCTCGGCGGCCATCTTCACGCCCTGATCGATCAGCGCCATCTGGTTGATGAACAGATCGCGGAATACGCCGCTGCAGTTCACCACCACATCGATGCGTGGCCTGCCCAGCTCTTCCAGGGAGAGCAGCTCCAGCTTGTTCACCCGGCCCAGGGAATCGGGAACGGGCTTGACGCCGATGAACCAGAGGATCTGGGCCAGGGATTCGCCGTAGGTCTTGATGTTGTCGGTGCCCCAGAGCACGCAGGCGATCGTTTCCGGCCAGGTGCCCTGCTCGGTCTTCTGGCGCTCGATCAGTTTGTCGACCACCCCCTTGGCGGCGGCGATGGCGGCGCGGGTGGGGATCGCCTGGGGGTCGAGGGCGTGGATGTTCTTGCCACTGGGCAGCACGCCCGGGTTGCGGATCGGGTCGCCGCCAGGACCGGGGAGCACGTATTCCCCATCGAGGGACTTGAGCAGGCTCTCCATTTCCATGTCGGCGCACACCTGCTCCAGGCAGAACTGCAGATAGGCGAACAGCTTGTCGAGTTCCGTGGAATTCACGCTCACGAAGCCGGCGCCGCAGCAGGCCCGCAGCCACGGGCTGGGCAGCTTGAAGCCGAACCGCGTGAGCCAATCAAACAGCCAGCCGAAGTTGCGCCGCAAGGTGACCCTGCCGTCGCTGCCGGTGACGCTGCGCACCATCGCCCCCACTGCAATCCGGCTGGTTTCGGTGATGCGGCGGTTCAGTTCCACATCCGCCAACACGCCGTCATCGTTGCCCTTGTACACATCGGCGATGGTGCGACCCAGGCTCTCGGCCAGCAGCCCCGGCAACGAGCGGATGCCCTCCTCCTCACGCTCCAGCGCGGCGATATTCACCAAGGTGGCAATCGCCTCCTCGGCGGTGGGGGGCTTGCCGATCGTGTGCAGGCCGCAGGGCAGCAGCCGGCTTTCGATCTCCATCAGCTGGCGGTACACCGC
>JBBASO010000021.1:20376-33671 GCA_040399265.1 Prochlorococcaceae cyanobacterium | reverse complement strand
CTTTGGTGATGGCAGCAGCATCTGAGCGATCGCCTTGCAGGTTCTGTCCTGGTTCGTTGAGGTGATGTTCAGGGGAGAGGTCGGGTCCGACCTCCGACAGGGTGCCGGTGGATTCGCATCCGGTCCCTGTCACGCCAGCGGCGTGTTGCCCAGCAGCCACTCGCCCATGCCGCTGCTCCATTCCCGCTTCCAGAAGGGCGCATCCTGCTTGAGGGCTTCCAGCAGGTCCTGGCAGCAGCGCTGCGCCGGGCCATGGCCGTCGGCCAGTACGGCCACCACCACGATCGCGTCGCCGCAGAGCACCAGGCCCACCCGGTGGCGCACCATCACCGCCGCCACCGGATGGCGGCGGGCGCAGACTGCGGCCAGGCTCTGCAGCTGGGCTTCGGTCATCCCCGGGTAATGCTCCAGCTCGAGGGCGTCGAGCGGCAGGCCCGACGCCGTGGTGCCCCGCACCCGGCCGATGAACAAGCTGGTGGAGGCCGGCGCCTCTGCGCCGCCGGTGCTCAGCTGGGCTTGCCATTGCTCCAGCTGCTGGCAGGGGTCGATCGGGTCGGGATGGAGGCTCACGCTCACGACCGCGGCGGTACTGCTGGTGCTGGCGGGCATGGCTGAGAGGAGACAGGGTGTGACCGTTGGACTGGCGGTTCAGCCGCCGCTGATCGGCGGCAGGAAGGCCAGTTCATCACCATCCCCCAGGGGGGTTTCGGCGTTGGCGAACTGCTGGTTGATCGCCACCTGCACACCGGCGGGCAGGCCATGGCTGGAGTTCAGATCGCTGCGGTCGCCGATGGCAACCTGCCAGGCGCCGGCCAGATCCAGTTGCTGCCACAGCACCAGCGGCGTGCAGGGATTGGTGCCGATCGTCACCTGTTGCTCGCTCCAGCCCATCGCCTCCCGCAGGGCGGCAAACAGACGCACGCGCACGCTGGCAGCGGCTGATTCAGAGCCGGACAGAGGGGGCTGGGGCGCAGACATCGGCAGCTGCGGCGGTCCCCATTTTGCAACTGATCAACCAATTCAGTCTGCTTCCGGCCCCGAGGAAGCCGCGACAGCGACCAGCGCTCTGTCACTTGTGCCTGGGTTGGTTCAGGGCCAACCATCCGCCGGTGTGACCTTCACAGTGCGACTGCGCCGGTCGTACAGGCAGAGGCTGCGGCCCGCACGACCGGTCATGTGCGCCTGAGGGTGAGTGCCGCTGATCAGGGCGACGGTGGTACCGACGCTGTCGTCGTATTCGATCGGTCTGCTGACAAGCCTGGCCCCGATGAGACCGCTGGCCCGGCTGCATGCCGCTTCCACCTCTTGCCGGTGGGTTGCCCAGGCGGCGGGGGACGAGGCATGGGCTGGCTGGAGCAGGAACAGCATGGGCAGGCAGACGATGCCGGCAGCGAGATGGGGTATCGATCGCAAGGGAGTCTTCGGGATGATCTGGCCAACTTACGGATCCCGATCTGCGGTGATGCTTGCCGGCAGGTGGAAGCAGCGGCTGGGCGGTCAGACCAACCGAGGTCTCTGTGGCATCGGCATCCTGCAGGCGGGCGAGGGCTTAACCAAGGGCAGCCCCTTCGCCAGGACCGATGGCGACATAGAGCCGGCAGGCCCGGCCAGAGACGTTCTGCACGACCGGTGCAACGCCGGCGGCATGCGGATCGTGCTCTCCCGGCAACCTTGCAAGCGCATCCTGCCCGAGCGCTGGCAGGGAGGATCCGTCGGATCGCTCGCCCCGCAGGCTGAAAATCTTTAGCGGCACTTCGGCAACGCGCAGGGTCTGCGATGGGTCCTGCTCTGGCCAGGATGGGGATTTCCTGCTTTGGCAGGTTGCTGGAGCTGGTGCTCAGGCGGCCGTTCGACCGATATCCGCTGAACCGCTACGGCGACGGCTGCCTGACCTGCGACGGCGCTGGGCCACCAGCAGCCCTCGCTCACCGCCGGAGTTCAGCACCACATGCAGCGATCGCTTTCGACGGTCAGTTCGCGCTTCTGGCCGTCGCGCAGCAGAAACAAGGGCGCCATGGCGAGAGGTTCGGGTCTGCGGTTCTGCCGCCGAACCCGTGCGTGACATCACCCCATGCTCACCCTGCGGCCGGTGGTCATCAAGGCCCTGCTAGGCGGCCACCACGGTGGTGAATACGCGCGTGGTGTGCACAAAGTCGTGTCAATCCGCCCACGCCTTGCCCCACCGCTGAGGCGCGGGGCACAGCCTTTGCAGCTGGTCCCCTAGCGTTTGATCGCAGGTTGAAGCGGTCCTGGCTCCCGGGGCTGCGTCGTGGTCTGATCCCTCTCCCCCGTCTGCCCTGCCGCTGCATCCCGCGGAGTGATCATCCTGGCCGCTGTTCCGCCGAGCTACATCGATCGCTCTGCGAGCCGCGATCCGGGATTGATAGGGCTCAACAGCGTTGTGCAACCCCTGCTGCTGGTGGTGCACGGCCGCAGTGGCGGCGTGCTCCCGGCCGAACTGCTGGCACTGGCGGCGGAGCTCGAGCAGCGTCGCGGGGCAGCGGTGCGTCTGCAGGCCCTCACCGCTGCCGCTCCCCCCGCTGCCGATGCGCTGCTGGCGGCGGGCCTACCCCTCACCCTGGTGCCGCTGCTGCTGCTGCCTGGCGGTCATGTGCGCCATGACGTGCCCGCCATCGCCGCCCACTGGCGCCGGCACACCCGGGTGCTGCGCCTGCCCTTTCTCGGCGCCTGGCCCTGCTGGCAGCTGGCCCTGCGCCAGGAGCTCCAGCGGCTGCAGCAGGCCAGCGCGCCGGGCCAGGGGCGGCCCCTGCTGCTGCATCACCCGCTCGCCCACCCCCTGGCCGAGCGCTACCTGGCCTGGTTGGAGCGGGTGAGCGGCGGCCGCGCCCTGCCCACTGCCTACGGTGCCGCTGCAGACAGTGCCGCTGATGCCGTGGATCCGCCCCTGAGCTTTGCCGCCCCGGCGCTGCCCTTGGTGCTGGCGGCCAACCGCCTCACCGAGCGCCTGCCGGGACCCACCGGGGTCCCCTTGCTGCAGCGGCCGGCGCTGCGGGCGGTGTTGCTCGACGCCCTCGAGGCCCTGCCGTGAGCAGCCAAGCGCCAGCCCTGGGCACGGTGTACCTGGTGGGGGCCGGCCCCGGTGATCCCGACCTGCTCACCGTCAAGGCCCATCGCCTGCTGCAGCAGTGCGATGCCCTCGTCTACGACTCCCTGGTTCCCAAGGCCCTGCTCGATCTGGTGCCGGAGGGCTGCGAGCGCCACTTCGTGGGCAAGCGCCGCGGCCACCACTCGGTGCCCCAGCCCAGCACCAACGCCGTGCTGGTGGAGTTGGCCGGCCGCTGCCGCCTGATCGTGCGCCTCAAGGGGGGAGATCCCTTTCTCTTTGGGCGCGGCGGTGAGGAGGCGGCCCATCTGACGGCCCGGGGCATTCCCGTTCAGGTGGTGCCCGGGGTCACCGCCGGCATCGCCGCCCCTGCCTACGCCGGCATTCCCGTGACCCACCGCAAGGCCGGCTCCAGCGTCACCTTCGTGACCGGCCACGAGGAGATCGACAAGCAGCGCTCGGGTGTGGACTGGCGCGGCCTGGCCCGCAGCAGCGATGGTCTGGTGATCTACATGGGCTTGCACAACCTGCGCCGCATCGCTGAAGAGCTCCTGGCCGGGGGTCTGGCCGCTGATACTCCGGCTGCGGTGATCCAGCAGGGCACGGTGGAGGGTCAGCGCTTGCTGCTCAGTCCTCTGGCAGAGCTCGCCGACCGCGCTGGTGAGCAGGGCTTCGCCTCCCCCTCGATCGTGCTGGTGGGGCAGGTGGTGGCCCAGCGGGTGGCGGCCTGTGGCCCGGCGCCGGCAGCTGTGGAGATGCCGATTCCGTTCTGAGCCCTGCTACTGGTGATTCGGGTCACTCTCGAAACTGACCAGTGTTCGGCCTACTTCGGTAGTGGTTGCCACGGTTGCCGGGTGTGGTGGTTCGGTTCACTGACCCATTCCCCAGCCCCACACCCCCAGGCCGATGACTGCTTTCATGCCGAAGCCGGCGCCGATGTTTGAGCTGATCCCCTACGAAAAGTTCCGGGATACGCCTGCCGTGCGCTTCTTCGACATCACAGTTGCCGATTCGAATGCCCGCGACCTGGTGATCCATTCCGGGCCGGCCGTGAGTCCGCCGGATGAGGAGAAGACCGGCGCCTGGCAGTTCTATCTCCATCCCCACCAGGAGGACAATCTGCTGGCCCTGCATGGAGGCCGCACCTTCTACCTGGTGAACTTCGGCTGGAATTATCCTTATCACATCGTGCGTCTGGAGGCGGGTGGCGACATCCTGCGCATTCCGCCTGGCACCTTTCACCGATCCGTATCCGATCCCGATGGGTCGGTGGTGCTGAATCAGGCGGTTCGCGATGAGGGAGCGAGCGTGTTGAGGGAGTTCCGGGTATACAACAGCCGTCGCATTCCCCGGCTGTTTGCCGTCACCTTCAAGACTGCCCCCCTGCCGAAGCTGCACGGCCTGAACTGGTAAGCCCCGAACCGGTGAGGTCCTGGCCGGAGGGCTTGGTGCCCGCAAGGCACTCCTCGGCCCGCTCCAGCAGGCTCTCGGCTGAATCCTGATGGATGTCCAGGCTGGCGATCCCCAGCCTTGGCAGGGCCCGCAGTTCGGGATCGTCCCGTTGCCAGATGTTGCAGGTGGGTCCAGCCACTGCTCCATCGCCCTGCGGCCGGATCCACACACCATCAATCACCGTCATCAGGCTGCGGCCCAGATGCTGGGCATCGCTGGCGTTGCAGCCCGTGGCGATCACCACAAACTGTCCGTCGGACGAGCGGAAGAGATGGTCGGTGATGCGCAGCCGCTCCCGCAGGGCCAGGGCCGCAGCCTTCTGCAGTGCCTCCCCGGCCGCGGCGCCGAACTCGCTGCTGGCTAGCTCCACACCGTCGAGGGCAAAACACAGGCAGGAGAGCGGTTCGCCGCTGCGCCGGGCCCGATGCCACTCCTCCTGGAGGCGTTGGTGCAGGGCCCTGCGGTTGCCGCAGCCGGTGAGCGGATCGGTGGTGAGCAGGCGCTCCAGCTCCAGCTGGGTGCGCTGCAGCTCCGCATGGCTCGCCTGGAGTGCTCTCGACAGCTGATTGGCCTCCTGGATGCGCTGATTGATCTGCCGGGCCAGGGTGCGCAATTCGCTCAAGGCCGAGAGGCGCAGGGGGGCCAGGGTGCCCACCGCGGGCTGCTCAGGGTCGCCCTGTCCCGGGGGATGGGTCTGCTGTGGATCGAGCACTGAGGCGAACTCCCGCTCAAACCGCCGGCCCACCACGTTGCTGAGCAACGCCCCAATGACCACCACCGCCAGACTCGCCGCCAGCAGCTCGCTGCTCTGTTGCTGCAAGCGCCGCACCGCTGGGCGTGCAGGCGCCACCACCTGCACCAGGTCGGTGCCACCCGGGCGCTTGATCTGGCTGCTGTAGCCCCAGTAGCCGTTCACCCACTTGTGCAGGGCCGGGCCCTCTCCGCGGGGGATGAGCAGGGCCAGCTCCCGGTTGATGACCTGGCTGCGGCCGCTGTCGTTGAACTGGCCGTCGAGACGCTGGAAGAGGGAGGGAGCGGAGCTGGCTTCCCTCCCATCGGCGCCGATGCGCCGGTAGGCCAGATCGCCGCCGAGCTGGTCGATCAGCAGTTTGTTGGTCTGCTGGGCCGGTCCCACCCGTGACACCGCCAGGCTGATGGTCTTCAGGCCGTCCAGCACCCCCTGCTCCACGGCCCGCTGCAGCTGCCGGCCGGCCGTGATGCTCACCAGCAGGGTGGGCAGGGTGAGGGCGAGCAGCACCAGGGCAATGATCGCCCCCCGCAGCGACAGGCCCGGCCCGCGGTTGCGCCGGGCCTGGAGGGCACGAGTGATCACCAGGGCGGTGAAGGCGAGCTCGGTGTTGAGCACGCCGTTGAAGCTCTGTTTCACGGCCACCACCACCACGTTGGCCGGGTCGATCCGCATCACCAGGCCATAGAACAGGAACACCAGGGGGGCTCCGACCAGCAGCCAATAGCCGATGGCCAGCAGCATCACCTGGCCGTCGTTGCGGGGATCTCCGCTGGCCTGGGGGCGGCGCAGCCACAGCCACAGCCACACCAGCTCGAGGGTGAAGATCACCACCGCCCAGGGATGGCCCCAGAGAGGCCAGGTCTGCAGGCTGGCGAGCAGGCCGATCCCCACCCCCCACCAGCGGGGCCAGAGCAGTAGGGCGTAGATCGCTGGCACCGAGCCCAGGAGCACGTGGATCCCGTAAAACAGCGGAATGGGCAGGGCATTGAGCAGTACCGCCAGCCCGCTCAGCAGGGCCAGAACGGCCAGGGTGCTTCCCTGTGCGGGGGCTGCTGCCACCCTGGGTTCATCCCCGGCCATCCGCTCCCCGGAGGCTTTCTCCGGCTCGGCTGGAACGGCTGCTGGCCAGACCTGGGTGGAAGGGGGCATGAGGCAGGTCAGTTCCGGGCCGTTCGTGTCACCCCATGAACGGTAGGGGTACCGTTCAATCGCGCCATCTACGGTTCAGGTTCGTCTTGAAACCGGGGTCGTGGTGTTGGGGGCTCGGGTAAGCCGTGGCCGTTCGCCCGCCTCTGCGTGGATGGCGCCGCCACCGCGGCGCAGCCTCCCGATCGCCCTGGGGCTGCTGCTGGCCAGCCTGCTGGGCGGCGCCTGCAGTCGCCCGGCGCCCGAACTCACCCTGCCCGTCTCCAGCTGGCCCGGGTACGAATACTTTTTCCTGGCCGAATTGAACGATCTGGCTGCCGCCGAAGGCCTCAGGCTGCGCACCGCCGAGTTCCCCGACCCCCAGGCGATCGTGCATGCCTTCCTGCGGGGGGAGTTGCAGTTGGCCCAGCTCACCACGGTGGAGGCGGTGGACATCTGCTCGCGGGCGCCGGATCGCTGTCCGGTGGTGGTGCTCGTGCTCGATGAGTCCCGGGGGGGCGATCAGGTGGCGGCCCGGCCTGGTATCGGCTCCCTGGCTGCGCTGCGTGGCCGCCGGGTGGGTCTCACCCTCTCCACCCTCGGGCCTTATGTGCTCAGCCGGGCCCTGGAGCAGGCAGGGCTCTCCCTCGATGACGTGGAGGTGCGCACCATGCCGCTGGCGGCGATGGGGGATGCCCTGGCCAGGGGCGCGGTGGATGCGGTGGCCTTCTTTCCCCCCTACAGCGAGCTGGCCTACCGCGACGGCTTGGCCCGCAGGCTGTTCGACAGCAGGGCGATTCCCGGGGAGATCTTCGATGTGCTGGTGGTGAGCCCGGAGTTCTATGCGGACCATGGCGACACCCTGGCGCGCCGGGAGGGTCTTACCCCAGCTGAATTCAGCGCGGCCGAGCAGGGCCTGGTGTACTGGCCCCTGCGGCAGCAGGAGGCCATGCTTGCCCCCGGGGGGACACTGGAGCGCAACCTGGAGGCCGTGCAGGCGGTGCAGGCCGCGCTCAAGCTGGTGACCCCCGGCAGCGCCCTGCCCCGGGTGAGCCAGGCCCCCGTCCAGGCCGCCCTGCGTTGACGGTGCTGGCCAGAACTGTTCGCCTGCTTTGCTGCCCGTTGAACCTCGCCCATTCCTCCCCACCGCCTGGTCAGGCTCCGTTTCCTTGGCAGCGCTGGTTGCTCCTGCCCCTGCTGCTGGTGCTCGCCGCTGTCGGCGGAGCCGCGCTCTGGCTGCAGTGGCGCCAGGGACGCCAGCTGTTTGTGTCGATCACCAGCTGGCCCGCCAACGAATATCTCTATCTGGCCGAGCAGAAGCAGCTCGGCAAACCCTTCGGCATCGATCTGCGCGTGAAGCAGTCGAGTTCGCTCGCGGATCAGCGCTTGGCCTTTGTGCGCGGTGACGTGAACGTGATGGCCACCACCCTTCCCGAGGCTATTGCCGTCTGTCAGGAGGCGCCGGCCCGCTGTCCCCAGCTGGTGCTGGTGCTGGATGAATCGGTGGGGGCCGACCGGCTGCTTGCCCGGGTGGACATGCCCAGCCCCGCCGCCCTGGCTGGCCGGACGGTGGGCCTGGAGCGCACCGTGCTGGCGGAATACCTGTTGCTGCGCAGCCTGGAGGGCCAGGCGGTGGGCATCGAGGATCTGCAGCTGCGCTTCGAGGGCCCGGTGGCGCTGGTTGAACTGCTGCGGGCCGGGGCGATCGATGCTGTGGTCACCTATCCGCCCTACGACTCCGCCCTGCGCCAGGACGACCGCTTCCATGAGCTGTTCAGCAGCCGCCGCATGCCCGGCGAGGTGGTGGATGTGCTGGCCGTGGCGCCCGAGACGGCGCGCACCCGCAAGCCCGCCCTCCAGGCTCTGGTGCGCACCTGGTGGGCAGCCCAGGCCTATGCCCGCCGTCACCGCATCGAGGCCGTGGGCCTGATGGCCCAGCGCCAACAGATCAGCCCCGGGGAGTTCCAGCTGTCGGAGCAGGGTCTGCGCTATCCCGACCCGGCCCAGCAGCGCGCGCTGCTCGCCGTTGACGGGCCGGTGGCCAGGGCGATCGACGGCATGGCCGAACTGCTCAGAACCGCCCGGCGCATCCAGCCGGATGCTCCTCTGCCCAGGCCCACGGCGGCCTTCCTGGTGGAGCCATGATGCGAACCCTGCTCAGCGCTCCGAGCCGCACGGAACTGCTCAGCCGTCGCGTGAACCGCCAGCTCTGGCTCGACATGCTGGTGGCCGCTACCGGCGCTTCGGCGCTGATGGCCCTGGTGGCCGGCTTCCTGGTGCTCTCTCAGAGTGCCCGGGAGCTGCAGCGGGACGCCGAGAGCCTGCAGCGCCAATTGAGTGTGGGGCTCACCAGTTATGGGCCCCTCCATAACCTGCAGCGCAGCCTGCAGACTGCCGCCGCCGCCCGGGAAGTGGAGAGCGCCCTGGTGGTGGACCAGCGCGGCATAGTGCTGGCCGCCTCCAACGCCGCCCTGGTGGGTTTGCCCCTGCCCCATGTGCTGCAGCTGCCCCACCAGCGACCCCTGCGCGCGCTGTTCCCCGAGTGTCCCTCCACCTCCACCCTGATCGCCTGCCTCACCCGCGACGAGGTGGTGTTTCAGGGTCCGCTGCCGTGGATCGGCGGCGATGTGCTGCTCACCATGCGCCAGTACCCCCTGGCCCTTGAGACCGGCGGCCGCTACGGGGACCGGGCCAGCCTGATCACGATCACTGACGTGCAGCTGGCCCGTACGGAGGCGCTGGCCTTCGTGCTGAAGGTGTTTCTGGCGGGTCTGCTGCCGCTCATTGCCGGCTGCGTAGGCCTGATGCTCCAGCTGCGCCGGGTGCTGATCCCGGAGCTGCTCAGGCTGGCCCAGATCGATGCCCTCTCGGGCATCTACAACCGCCGCGCCTTCAGCGAGGCCGCTGAAGAGCTGCTGAGCCGGGCCCGCCAGACGGAGCAGCCGATGGCCATGGCCCTGCTCGACGTGGATTTCTTCAAGCAGATCAACGACGTCCACGGCCACGACGCTGGCGACCAGGTGATTCGCCAGGTCTCTGAGCTGTTGCGGGAGGCTGTGCGCAGTACCGACCTGGTGGGCCGCCTCGGCGGCGATGAATTCGCCATCCTCTTGCAGCTGCCGGTGGATGGGGCCATCCTGATGCTGGAGCGCACGCGCGAAAGAATCCACGCCACCCCGATCGCCACAGGGGAAGGCCAGCAGGTGCTGGTGAACCTCTCAGTGGGGGTGGCCTCCACGGCGGGCCCGGCCGGCTACGGGCTCAGCGAGCTGATGGGGGCGGCCGATGTGGCGCTGTATGTGGCCAAGGACAGGGGCCGGGGCCAGGTGGTGAATCTGGAAACGGAAGGCCAAGGGGCGGCTCGGCGTGGATCAGCTTCGTTTGGCTACTGGCAGGTCGGTGGGGTCTGACGGCACCAGGGCGGCCCCTGGGGAGCTGCCATCCAGCAGCTCGGCTTCGATCCGCCAGCTGAACTCGCTGCTCACGCCGGGGGGGCCGGAGAAGCTGCCGGTGATCGCCGCGGTGAGCTCCGGCTTGGAGGAGGTGGCCAGGGTGATGTAGCGGTCGTCGATCACGCCCATGCCGCTGGGATCGAAGCCCCGCCAGCCGGCACCGGGGAGGTAGATCTCCGCCCAGGCGTGCAGGTCGTAGCGCTCCGGCTTCGGTTCTACCAGGTGATACCCACTCACGAACCGGGCCGGCAGCCCCACGCAGCGGCAGGATTCCACCATCAGCATTGCCAGGTCGCGGCAGGAGCCCACCCGCTCCTTGAGGGTGCGCCCCGCCGGCCAGGCCGGGCCCACGTGTCGCTGGGTGTACTTCACCCGGTCCTGGATGATCTCCACCAGCTGCTGCAGGAACATCAGTGCCCGCTGGTCGCTGCCCATCAGCGCCTCCTGGGCCAGGTCCACCGCCGCCGGATCGTGCTGGCCGTTGGGCAGCCAGCCCTCCAGTGAGCCCAGCAGGTCGCCGTTGAGGTGGCCAACCGGGTAGGGAAGCTGTGGTTCGTTGTCCTCCAGGCAGGCCTGCAGCAGCGGCGCCGCTTCGGTCTCCACCTCACTGATGGCCCGCACCACGAAGCTCTCGGTGCTGGCCCCGAAGCGGGCGCGCTGGATCTCGTCACCACTGGCGGCCAGCAGTGGGTAGAGGCGGCTCGGATAGGGGCTGATCTCCAGCTGGAAGCTCACCAGTCGCTGAAAGCCATGGCCGCGTGGTTTCAGGCAGAATCGATGGGGGCCCAGCAGCACCGGCGCGTCGTACCCGTAGGTGAACGTGTGAATTACGCGAGCACGCATGCCGGGCCGGCTTCGGAGGAGAGGATGGTGGCAGGGGTGAGGTAGCGCTGCTCAATCAGACCGTGCAGCTGATTGAGATCACTCTGCAGCGCGTCAATGGCCTCATGCAGGCCGCCGGCGATCAGGTCGTCGATGCGGGTGTAGCTCCAGCGGGCCAGGGTGAGGCCGCTCAGGCATTCCAGCTCGTCCGGTGCGCCGGGAACGGCCTTGCCCTGCACGATCCGCAGGGTCTCCTGGATCCGCTCGAGGCAGTAGCGCACGGAGCGGGGAAAGATCGGGTCGAGCAGCAGGAATCCGGCCACAGCCTTCGGTTCGATCGCCTGCTGGCGTGCCTGGCGAAACATCTGATAGGCCCCGGCGCTGCGCAGCAGTGAAATCCACTGCAGCTCATCGAGCACGCCGCCCACCTCATCCGGGGAGGGCAGCAGCAGAAAGTACTTCACGTCGAGGATGCGGGTGGTCTTGTCGGCCCGTTCCAGCAGGCGCCCGAGGCGGCTGAACTGCCAGGAGAGATCCCGGCTGAGGGTGGCGTCGGTGATGCCGTAGAAGAGCTGGCAGGCGCGCCGGATCTGGCGCAGCAGCTCCTGGGGCGGCTGCCGCCAGAAGCTCTCTTCTTCCTGCAGCGTCCAGTAGATGTCGTTGAGCTGCTCCCACATCTCGGTGGTGATCACCTCCCGGATCTGGCGGGCGTTCTCGCGGGCGAAGTCGATGCAGTTCACGATGCTGTTCGGATTGGCCTCGGCCCGCACCAGAAAATCCACCACCTCATCGGGGGATCCCTGGGGATAGAGGGAATCGAACAGGTCCCGGTCGCCGCTGGCATCGATCAGGGGCAGCCAGGGTTCGGCGCTGCCCGGCGGACAGTCGAGGGCCATCGCCTCGCTCACCTCGACGAAGCGGGAGATGTTCTCCGCCCGTTCCACGTACCGGTTGATCCAGTACAGCGAGTCTGCGACCCGGCTCAGCATGCCGCCACCTCCTGGGTCTCGCTCACGATCCAGGTGTCCTTGCAACCGCCGCCCTGGGAGGAGTTCACCACCAGCGAGCCGCGGCGCAGGGCGACGCGGGTGAGGCCGCCGGGACTGACCCAGGCACCCCGGCCGCGGAGCACATACGGGCGCAGATCCACATGGCAGGGGAACAGCTCCCCCTCGCTGAGGGAGGGCACCGTGGAGAGCTCAAGGGTGGGCTGGGCGATGAAATTGCGGGGATCGGCCTGGATCTTCGCTGCGAAATCGGCGATCTCTGCCGCGCTGGCGTGGGGGCCGATCAGCATGCCGTAGCCGCCGGCTTCCGCCACCGATTTCACCACCAGCTCGCCCAGGTGGGCCAGCACGTAGGCCTGGTCATCGGGCCTGGAGCAGAGATAGGTGGGCACATTGGCGATCACCGGTTCTTCGCCCAGGTAATAGCGGATCATCTCCGGCACGTAGGCGTAGATCAGCTTGTCGTCGGCCACCCCGGTGCCGGGGGCGTTCGCGATTGCCACCCGGCCGGCCCGGTAGGCCCGCATCAGGCCCGGCACCCCCAGCATCGAATCGCTGCGGAACACCTCGGGATCGAGGAAGTCGTCATCGATGCGCCGATAGATCACATCCACCTGCTCCAGGCCGGCGGTGCTGCGCATCCACACCCGCTCGTCCTGGCAGACCAGGTCGCGGCCCTCCACCAGCTGGATCCCCATCTGCTGGGCCAGGTAGCTGTGCTCGAAATAGGCGCTGTTGTAAACCCCCGGCGTGAGCAGCACCACCTTGGGCGTTTCTGTCCAGGGGGCAATCTCCCGCAGGGTCTGCAGCAGGTGGGAGGGGTAGTCGTCGATCGGCTGCACCGTGCGGCCGGCGAACAGGCTCGGGAACATGCGTTTCATCACGCGCCGGTTCTCGAGGAAGTAGGCCACGCCGGAGGGGCAGCGCAGGTTGTCTTCCAGCACCCGCCAGGTGCCGTCGCCGTCTCGCACCAGGTCGAGGCCGGAGATGTGGCACCAGCGACCGCGCGGTGGCTGGAACCCCTGGAGTTGGGGTCGCCAGCCCTGGGAACTCTCCACATCGGCCCGGGGAATGATGCCGTCGCGCAGGATCAACTGGTTGCCGTACACATCGGCCAGGAACTGGTCGATCGCCTCGAGCCGCTGCATCAGGCCCCGCTCCAGGGTCTGCCAGTCGTCCGTGCTGATCAGTCTGGGCAGGGGATCGAAGGGCAGGATCCGCTCCGCTCCGCGCTGATCAGCGCCGTTGAGGCGGAACGTTGCGCCAAGCCGCTTCAGGAGCACGCCTGCGGCAACGTGGTTTCGGTTCAGTTCATCAAGGCCCAGTCGGCCGAGAGAGGAGAGCAGAGGCCTGAGGGCGCTGCGGGGCTGGTCGACCGCACTGAAGTACTCGTCGTAGCCGCGGTTCGGGGTGTACTCGGTGAACATGCCTGGCCCTGGCGGCAGTCGAATCATCCGGAAGCATCCGGACCCCACGGGTATGGAATGCTACGGAACCTGCCTTTGCCCTGGGCGGAACCCGACCTAGATTGGAGCGGCATATCGCAGGAGCCGCGTCCACTAGCCTGCAATCAGGTGCCTTCCTCGTCTCTGCATAACCAGTGGCCCGAGCCCGGATCGGGT
>JBBASO010000021.1:0-20276 GCA_040399265.1 Prochlorococcaceae cyanobacterium | reverse complement strand
CGACTGCATAGCCGGTCTAGCGACTGCATAGCCGATTTTGATCAGCGCCTTCATTCTTGAATCTTCATTTCAGGGGTATTTTGGCCGCGCTTTGCGCCAGGCCTTGACCCCTATTCGATTTGGTTGAACCAGCCGGAACAGATTTAACCAAGCCACGCTGACATCGCTCAATGTCGATCGAACGCCGTCGTCTCATCCCGCTGGTTTCGTTCTATTCTTAGTGCACTCGAAAGATCGGTCTTCGACCGAGCCCATGGATTTCCGCTTCAATACCAGCATGGAGTCGCAATCCCAGGGTCGGCCGGACCGTGATCACCTGATTGTGGGCACCTATTTAGAGCCGCTGATGGACTCTTCTGAACAGAGCACATTCCGCCGTGAGGACCAGCGCCATTTTGAGCGCCATGAAGCACCGCCCTGTCGGCCGCTGTCGGCCCGCCTGGAGGGAGATACCCCGGATGAGCCTGCCTCGCAGTGGTTTTCCGCAGACATTCTGGATATCAGCCTCGGTGGCGTGTGTGTGCTGATCACCGGCACCCCGGACATGCAGCTGGGCCAGAGGGTGACCCTCGATTTCAAGGCCCATCGGCTGCCTGAGTCGCTCCAGCCTCAGACCTTGATCGCTGCGCGCCTGCGTTGGTTCGTGCGCTCTGGTCTCGTCAGCACGTTGGGCATCAGTTTTGACATGCCCCTGCCCGAGCTGCCTGAACTGCTGGCGGAACGACGCCTGCAGCGCCGTGATCCCAACAGCCTTTGAGGGGGCTTCAGAGCAGGAAATAGCGCTGCGCCATCGGCAGCACAGTGGCCGGCTCGCAGGTGAGCAGCCCGCCGTCGGCGAACACCTCGTAGGTCTGCGGATCGACCTCCACCTTCGGTAAGGCCGTGTTGTTTTTCATGGTCGCCTTGCCGATGCCGCCGCGGGTGTTCACCACCGGCACACAGGGGCGCTTCAGGCCCAGTTGCCGGGGAATGTCGGCATCCAGGGCCGCCTGGCTCACAAACGTGAGGCAGCTGGGGGCCAGGGCTGAGCCGAAGGCTCCGAACATCGGCCGGCCGTGCACGGGCCCGGGGGTGGGAATTGAGGCGTTGGCGTCACCCATCTGGGCCCACACGATCGAGCCGCCCTTGATCACCAGCTCCGGCTTCACGCCGAAGAAGCCCGGCTTCCACAGCACCAGATCGGCCAGCTTGCCCACCTCCACCGAGCCGATCTGGGAGTCGAGCCCGTGGGCGATGGCCGGGTTGATCGTGGTCTTGGCGATGTAGCGCTTCAGGCGGGTGTTGTCGTTGCGGGCGCCGGCGGCAGCGTCTTCCGGCAGCGGCCCGCGCTGCACCTTCATCTTGTGGGCGGTCTGGAAGGTGCGGGTGATCACCTCCCCTACCCGGCCCATGGCCTGGGAATCGCTGGCGATGATCGAGAAGGCCCCCAGATCGTGGAGGATGTCTTCGGCGGCGATCGTCTCACGGCGGATGCGCGACTCGGCGAAGGCCACATCCTCCGGGATGCGGGGATCGAGGTGGTGGCACACCATCAGCATGTCGAGGTGCTCCTCGAGGGTGTTCACCGTGTAGGGCCGGGTTGGGTTGGTGCTGCTGGGCAGCACATTGGCCTCACCGCAGATTCTGATGATGTCGGGGGCATGGCCGCCGCCGGCCCCCTCGGTGTGGAAGGTGTGGATGGTGCGGCCGCCGATGGCGCGGATCGTGTCTTCCACGAAGCCCGCTTCGTTGAGGGTGTCGCTGTGGATGCACACCTGCACGTCGAGCTGGTCGGCCACCGTGAGGCAGCAGTCGATTGCCGCCGGCGTGGTGCCCCAGTCCTCGTGCAGCTTGAGCCCGCAGGCGCCGGCGCGCACCTGCTCCTCGATCGCTTCGGGGGTGGAGGCGTTGCCCTTGCCGTAGAAGCCCAGGTTCACCGGCAGCCCCTCGGCCGCCTGGAGCATGCGGCCCAGGTGGAAGGCGCCGGGGGTGCAGGTGGTGGCGTTGGTGCCGGTGGCGGGTCCGGTGCCGCCCCCCAGCAGGGTGGTCACACCACTGGCCAGGGCGGTTTCGATCTGCTGGGGGCAGATGAAGTGCACGTGGGTGTCAATTGAGCCGGCGGTGAGGATGTGGCCCTCGCCGGCGATCGCCTCGGTGCCCGGGCCCACCACGATCGTCACCCCCGCCTGGGTGTCGGGGTTGCCCGCCTTGCCGATGGCGCAGATGCGACCATCCCGCAGGCCGATGTCAGCCTTCACGATCCCCCACCAATCCAGGATCAGGGCGTTGGTGATCACCGTGTCGACCGCGCCCTGGCTGCGGGAGGTCTGGGCCTGGCCCATGCCGTCACGGATCACCTTGCCGCCGCCGAACTTCACCTCGTCGCCATAGACGGTGAAATCCTGCTCCACCTCCAGGATCAGCTCGGTGTCGGCCAGCCGCAGCCGGTCGCCGGTGGTGGGGCCGTAGGTCTCGGCGTAGGCGCGGCGGGAGATGCGGTAGGCCATGGGAGCGGGCGGTGGGGGCGTGCTGAGCTGGGGCCTTAATCGAGGGGGCCGTTGATCAGGCCGTTGAAGCCGAACACGCGGCGCTCGCCGGCGAAGGGCACCAGGTTCACATCGCGGCTGTCGCCCGGCTCGAAACGGATCGCCGTGCCGGCGGGGATGTCGAGCCGCTGGCCGCGGGCGGCGTCGCGGTCGAACCTGAGGGCGCTGTTGGCCTCGTGGAAGTGGAAGTGGGAACCCACCTGCACCGGGCGGTCGCCCGTATTGGCCACGGTGATCGTTGTCACGGGCCGGCCGGCGTTGAGCTCGATCTCGCCGGGTTCGGGCAGGAGTTCGCCGGGAATCAGGGGAGCCATGGCGGATCGGGGTTGTGGTGTTGGGGCAGCGGTCAGCGGATCGGGTCGTGCAGGGTCACGAGCTTGGTGCCATCGGGGAACATCGCCTCGATCTGCACCTCGTCGATCAGCTCCGGCACTCCCTCCATCACCTGGTCACGGCTGAGCCAGGAGCTGCCCTCGGCCATCAGCGCGGCCACGCTTTTGCCGTCGCGGGCGCCCTCGAGCACCTGGAAGCTGAGCCAGGCCACCGCTTCCGGGTGGTTGAGCCTGAGGCCGCGGTTCAGCCGCCGCTCCGCCAGGAGGGCGGCGGTGACGATCAGGAGCTTGTCCTTTTCCTGGGGGGTGAGATGCATGAATCGTGATGCATGGGCCAAATCTGGCAGGGGTGGGCCGGACTGGCCCGTTCAGCATGAACGGCCTTGGTCGGCAACGGCAGCGGTGGCAAAGGGGGTCTCCTGGAAGGGCCACACCCGGGGAATCTCGGGGCAGCCATGGCCACCGGCCTGGCGGATGGCGGCCCAGATGCGGGTGAACCAGAAGCGGGCCGCCTGGCTGGAGTCTCCCCGGTAGCGGGCGATCAGCCCGCACTCCAGCGGCCCGCAGCTGAGGGTGCCGGCCAGATCTCCCCGGCTGCAGCGGGCCTGCTCCAGCACAGCGGCACGGGCCTGTGTCCCCAGGGTGCAGGGCGCCACCCACACCAGGCTGCCGAACACCGGCTGGCCGGCCATGCCGTGCTCCCCCTGCAGGCTGGCCCTGTTCAGACGGATGGCATCAGCCAGTTCCCAGCGCCAGCCGTTGCCGATCCGGCGACAGATCTCCAGCCGCGAGCGCCAGCAGCCCTCGCCCAGATCCTCCCCAGCGGCGCTGCGGCCCAGCCGCACCACATCGGTGCTCAGAAAGCCGGCGCCTTCGGCGAGGTGCACCGTGATCCTCTGATCCAGCAGGGCGCCGGCATACATCACCAATTCCTGGGGCAGCCATTCCAGCCAGCTGTCGTCGTGCAGTTCAAAGCGGAGCTGCTGGCTGGCCCAGCGCCCGCCAGGCTGGCTGCGGAAGCGGCCCACCGATCCATACACCTTCTGGGCGGCCACACTGGTGAGCAGGGCCCGGGCCTGGTGATGGCTGTGCACCACCAGCTCCAGCTGGTCGCCACCCACCAGGCCGCCGGCGGTGTGCAGCAAGGGCAATTCCAGAAAGCCATCGTCGTGGTGGCTGGCCCGCTGCCACTTCAGCGGGGCGCTCGCTCCGCCTTGGTGCCGAACCCGGAGCTCGGGGTTGGTGCGGTCCAGTTCCAGCCAGGCCTTGGCCTGCCAGCCTGAGCCCGCTTTCGTCTGCGACGTCACCATCTGCGCGATCGAGCACCGTCCCTAGGCTGACGCCTGCACGGGGCCATCACCATGGGCCACACCTTGGACCACACCTTGGGCCCATGGCGTTGCCACTGGTCGGTGCCGCTGGCGCTGGTCCTGGCTGGCTGGGTGGCGACGGCAGCGCCCGCGCTCGCCGCTCAGCGGATCACGGCGCGGCTGGGAGAACTGGAACGGTCGGTGTCTGTGGAAGCGCTGGCACGGTTTGCCCGGGATGGTGAGGTCGATGCCGAGCTGGGGGTGGTGCTCCATCGCCTCAAACCGGAGCAGCTCCGCAGCCTGCGTACGGCCCTCAAGGTGCGGGCACCTGTCACGGCGGTGATGGTCGCCAACTTTTTCACCACGGCCCTGGGGCAGCGCATCCTCCAGCAGCTGGTGAAGGTGCTGGATCGGCCGCCGGAGCTGGCCAGTCCTGCGGTCTCTGCTGCCCTGATCCTGGCGGCGGCCCGGGCAGCCGATGGCCGACCGGGGTTGATCGATGTGCTGGAGGCCTATCCCATGCAGAGCCTCGACGTGAACCTCAGCGCCGTTCTGTCCCTGGCGCGGCAACTGAGTCACGACCTCAATCTCGACAACCAGCTCTTTCCAGCCCTGGAGGCACTGGGTGCCGCTCAGGCGTCCAGCGACTTCAGCCTCGATGGGCTGGCGGCGCAGGGCCCACGCCGCTTCAGCGCTGAACCGTTCACCTTTGCCAGCAGCGCTGGCGCCACCATCGAGGCCCTGGCCCTGCTGCCGGAGGGGCAGGGTCCTTTCCCTCTGGTGGTGCTGGCCCCCGGGCTGAACACCGGGATCAACTCCCTGCTCTATGTGGGCGAGCATCTCGCCTCCCATGGCTACGCGGTGGCCACCCTCGACTTTCCATACACCAGTGGCGCCGCGATCAAGGCGGTGATGCAGGGCACCGGCGTGATCCCTGATCCCAACGCCTGGACCGGCCAACCCCAGAACGTGAGCGAGCTGATCGATCAGGTGCAGCGCCGCTGGAGCGAGCGGGTGGACACCGACGCTGTGGGGGTGCTGGGCCAGTCGCTCGGGGGTTACACCGTGGTGGCCCTGGCCGGCGCCCCTCTGGACTGGGGGCATCTGCGGCAGCACTGTGCGGCCCTGGCTGACCCGAACCAGGTGGTGGTTAATCCAGCCATGATCTGGCAGTGTCAGGCCCCTGGTCAGGTGGTGGAGCGGCAGGATTTCCGCGATCCCCGGGTACGGGTTGCGGTGGCCGTCAATCCGGTCACCACACCGATCTTCAGCGCCAGCTCGATGGCGGCCGTGGCCGTGCCTCTGCTGGTGATCGCCGGCAGCCATGATGTGTTTGCGCCTCCGCTCTCCCAGCAGCTGGAGCCGTACACGGCGATCCGGCAGCCTGAGTCCGTGCTGGTGCTGCAGCGCAATGGCACCCATCTCTCTTTTCTGAATGGAGATGCCCCATTGCCGGCGTTTCTGATCGGTCCGGATCGTTCCCTCGCCCAGCAGGACCTGCGGGGTCTGAGCATGGCCTTCTTTGGCCGCCACCTGCACCAGCAACGGGCCGCTTCGCCGCTCGTGCCCGCTGCTCAGGCGGACGGCGGGGTGACGATGGGCGTCTTGCCTCTGCCCCTGTTGCTCCGCCCCCAGCTGAGCCGCCAACAACTCCTGGAGTTGAAGCTAGGCCGCAGCACCCCGCCCTGATGATTCACCGCCACCGTGGTTGACGACACGTCTGAAGCGCTGCTGCTTTCGCTCCGCCAGGCCGCCAGGCCGGAGGGATTGGCCGAATACTGGCGTCTGCCCCTGCGGGCCCATGACCGCAGCCAGTTGCGGGGGCGCCGGGTCTGCCAGGACGGCCAGGTGGTGGTGCTGCAGCTTCCCCGAGAGGCGCCCCTGCGGCCGGGCGAGTGGCTGCTGCCGCCACCGGGCGGGCCCCAGCCGGCGGCGGTGGAGGTGGTGGCGGCCGACGAGGACCTGCTCGAGATCCGTGCACCGGAGAGCCTCGCCCTGCTGCAGGCGGCCTATCACCTGGGCAACCGCCACGTGGCGATGGAGGTTCACGCCGATCGGCTGCTGCTGCTCCACGACAGCGTGCTGGCCGATCTGCTCGCCCGCCGGGGCCTGGCCTTGCGGCGGCTGCGTGCCCCATTCCGGCCCGAACCCGGGGCCTACGAGACGCACCCGCACGGCCATGGGCACCACGATGGCCCCTGAGTCGCGGTTGCGGTTGCTGCAGCTGGTCAGCCCGGCGCTGCCGGTGGGAGCCTTCAGCTACTCCGAAGGGCTGGAGGTGCTGGTGCAGGAGGGTCGCCTCGACGATGGTGCCGCCCTGGGCGAGTGGCTTCGGGCCGAACTGGAGCGGGGCAGCCTGGCCCTGGAGACCGCCGCCCTCACCGCGCTGTGTGAGGCGCTCAACGGCTGGCGCCATGGCAACGGCCTGGATGCGATGGCGGCCGTGGTGGATCTCGATGGCTGGCTGCTGGCCCTGCGCGAGGCGCCTGAGCTGCGGGCTCAGCAGCGCCAGATGGGCTCGTCGCTGCTGCAGTTGTTGGCGGATCTGGGCTGGCCTCTGCCAGCCGCGGTGGCGGAGGCATCGGGCCAGGGCTGCCGGCCTCGGCTGGCCTGGCCGGCGGCCTTCGCCTGGGCGGGGCTCTGCCTGGAGATCGGTTCACCGGAGCTGGAGGAGGCCTATCTCTACGGCTGGACCGCCAACCAGATCAGCGCTGCCGTGCGCCTGGTGCCACTGGGTGCCACCGAGGGGCAGCGGCTGCAGCTGCAACTCGCCCCCCTGATCGCCGAGCGGGCGGCGATGCTGGCCTCGGCCGAACCCCGCAGCCTCTGGAGCGGCGGCGTCGGCGCCGGCCTGGCCCAGCTGCGCCATGCTGAGCTCTACTCCCGGTTGTTCAGGAGCTGAGCGGGGCGATGAGCAAGCTACGCGTGGGCGTGGCCGGGCCGGTGGGCTCGGGCAAGACCGCCCTGGTGGAAGCGTTGTGCCGGCGGCTGCGCGACCGCCTGCAGCTGGCGGTGGTCACCAACGACATCTACACCCAGGAGGATGCTCAGTTCCTCACCCGGGCCGGCGCCCTGGCGCCCGAGCGCATCCGCGGTGTGGAGACCGGCGGCTGCCCCCACACGGCCATCCGCGAAGACTGCTCGATCAACCGGGCGGCGGTGGCCGAGCTGGAGGCGGCCTTCCCGGATCTCGATCTGGTGCTGGTGGAGAGCGGTGGCGACAACCTGGCCGCCAGCTTCAGCCCCGAGCTGGTGGATCTCTGCATCTATGTGATCGATGTTGCCGCCGGCGACAAGATCCCGCGCAAGGGCGGACCCGGCATCACCCGTTCCGATCTGCTGGTGATCAACAAGATCGACCTGGCGCCGCTGGTGGGGGCGAGCCTGGCGGTGATGGAGGCCGATACCGAGCGCATGCGCGGCGGGCGCCCCTGGTGTTTCACCAACATCCGCGACAACGAAGGCGTTGATCTTGTGGAACATTTTCTGCTGCAACAGCTACCAAATTAACAATTGCCTCCCGTCCTGGCTTGGCCTGGTTGGGCCTGCCAAGTGGGAAACGGTTACCGTTGCTACATGCGCGCAACGTGTTGCTGAATACGGTCGCTTCAACCGCTGACCTTCAGCGGATTTCTCAGCGGTTTTTTCCGTAGGAGCTCCTATGAATTCCTCCTTCCTGCGCAACGTGTTGATGCAGAAGCCTCTTCGTGTTGTGGCTGGCACCACGGCACTGGCCATGTCGTTCTCCTTGGTTTCCTGCGGCGGCGGCGGTGAACAAGCCGCTGGAGACTTCGACGGTGAAGTGAAGGTGGGGATCCTTCACAGCCGCTCCGGCACCATGGCTATCTCCGAGAACACGGTGGCCGAAGCCGAGCTGATGGCGATCGACGAGATCAATGCCAAGGGTGGCATCACGATCGATGGTAAGAAACTCAAGATTGTGCCCATCGAGGAGGACGGCGCCTCCGATTGGCCCACTTTCGCCGAGAAGGCCAAGAAACTGATCGATCAGGATCAGGTGGCCGTGGTGTTCGGTGGCTGGACTTCGGCCAGCCGCAAGGCCATGCTGCCGGTCTTTGAGGCCAAGGATCATTTCCTGTTCTACCCCATCCAGTATGAGGGCCAGGAATGCTCCAAGAATATCTTCTACAGCGGTGCTACCCCCAACCAGCAGGCTGAGCCAGCCGTGTCCTGGCTGCTGAAGAACAAGGGCAAGGACTTTTTCCTGGTGGGCTCGGATTACGTGTATCCGCGCACCGCCAACACGATCATGAAGGAGCAGCTCAAGGTTGAAGGTGGCAAGCTGGTGGGTGAGGACTATCTCCCCCTCGGTAACACCGAAGTGGCGCCGATCATCGCCAAGATCAAGCAGGCTCTGCCTAATGGCGGGGTGATCGTCAACACCCTCAACGGCGACAGCAATGTGGCCTTCTTCAAGCAGCTGAAGGCTGCCGGCATCACCCCGGCCAATGGCTACGCGATCATGAGCTTCTCGATCGCCGAGGAGGAGGTGGCTGCCATCGGCCCCGAGTACCTCGAGGGCACCTACGCAGCCTGGAACTTCTTCCAGAGCCTCGACACGCCGGCCTCCAAGAAGTTCACGGCAGACTTCAAGGCCAAGTATGGCGAGAACCGGGTGACCAATGATCCGGCCGAATCCGCCTACAACATGGTTTATCTCTGGGCCAAGGCCGCTGAGAAGGCCAACAGCGTGGACGATAACAAGGTGCGGGAATCTCTGATCGGCGTGACCTTCGATGCTCCCCAGGGGCCGATCGAAGTGATGCCCAACCATCACACCACCGAGTTGGTGATGATTGGTGAAGTCGAGAAGGATGGCATGTTCAAGATCATCGAGAACAAGGGTGTCGTGAAACCCCTTGCCTGGAACCAGTTCGTGCCCGAAACCAAGGGCTACACCTGCGATTGGACCCGCACCGACGTGCCCGATCCCGGCAAGTTCAAGATGTGATCCCCTCCCTCTGAACGCGCGGCGGGGCCCCGTGTGGTCTCCCCGCCCGCTATCCGTTGAGAGCCGTGCGCCCAGCTCATCCCACTGCGGTGATCGGCTGCGCCAGCGGCTCTCTTTCTGTTTGCTCTCCTCTGCAGAGCCCTCACGGGGCCCCATGGATCTTCTCTACGACACCCTGTTCAACGGTCTGGCGATCGGCTCGGTGCTGGTGCTGGCCGCCCTAGGCCTGGCCGTGGTCTTCGGCCTGATGGGCGTGATCAACATGGCCCACGGCGAGCTGATGATGATCGGTGCCTACACCACGTTTGTGGTGCAGAACCTGATCAAGAACGGCCCGCTTGAGTTCCTGTTTCCGATCTATATCCTGCTGGCGATTCCGATCGCCTTTCTGGTGAGTGGCCTGGTGGGTCTGCTGCTGGAGAAAACGGTGATCCGCCGCCTCTATGGCCGGCCCCTGGAGACCCTGCTGGCCACCTGGGGCGTCAGCCTGATCCTGCAGCAGTTCGTGCGCTCCGTGAGCACTGCCTTTGCACTCGGTCTGGTTCTGGCCGTGGCGGTCGGGCTGCTGGCTCCCCGCCTGCTGCCGGCGCGCTGGGGCCGTCAGCGCTGGGCGCCCCTGCTGGATCTCGGTCGCTGGCTGGTGGCAGCCCTGCTGGGCATCGGCCTGGCCTCGCTGCTAGGCAGCGTGCGCGTTCTTGATCAACCCTGGTTCAGCGCCCGCAACATCGACGTCACCGCCCCCCGCTGGCTGCGCGGATCGATCGACCTCGGTTCCCTGAACATGCCGATGGCGCGCCTGTTCATCCTCGCGCTCACCGCCCTGGCACTGATGGCGGTGATCTGGTTCCTGCAGAAAAGCGTCTGGGGCATGCGCATCCGGGCCGTCACCCAGAACCGTGCGATGAGCGACTGCCTCGGCATTCCTACCGAGCGGGTCGATGCGCTCACCTTCCTGGTCGGCTCCGGCCTCGCGGGTGTGGCCGGAGTGGCAGTGACCCTGCTCGGCTCAGTTGGACCGAATCTGGGCGGGAATTACATCGTCGACTGCTTCATGGTGGTGGTGCTCGGCGGTGTGGGCAAGCTGCTTGGCACCGTGGTGGCGGCCCTGGGGATCGGCATCCTCAGCTATGTGATCGGTTCGGGGTCACTGCTGCTGGTGTGGCCAGCCATGCCCAGCGGTCTCAACGAGCTCGTCACGTTCTTCGCCACCACCTCGATGGCGAAAGTGCTGGTGTTTGCCTTGATCGTTCTCTTCCTGCAGTTCAGGCCCGCTGGCTTGTTCCCCCAGAGGGGCCGCATGGTGGAGGCCTGAGCGATGGTGGAGCTGTTCTCCTCCCGCGCCCTGCGCCGCTGGCTGCCCTGGCTGCTGATCGTGCTGGCCGCCCTGCTGCTGCCCGTGCTGCTGCCCCCGTTCCGGCTGAACCTGCTGGGCCGTTTTCTCGCCCTCGGCATCGCCGCCCTGGGCATCGACCTCATCTGGGGATTCACAGGTCTGCTCAGCCTTGGTCAGGGCATCTTCTTCGCCCTCGGCGGCTATGCCCTTGGCATGCACCTCCAGCTGCAGGCTCTGCAGCCCGGCCAGTTGCCCGAGTTCTTCTCGCTCTATGGTGTGAAGGCGTTACCTGCGTTCTGGCAGCCCTTCAATTCAGGCCTGTTCACGTTCTTTGCCATCTGGGTGATTCCAGCGGTCGTGGCCTGTGTGCTCGGCTATCTGGTGTTCCGCAATCGCATTAAGGGGGTCTATTTCTCGATCCTTACCCAGGCGGCTCTGCTGGTGTTCTTCAACTTCTTCAACGGCCAGCAGAAGCTGATCAACGGAACCAATGGTCTCAAGACCGACACCGCCCGCATCTTTGGGCAGCTGGTGGGCAGCGACGGCATGCAGCGCAACCTTTTCTGGCTGACCCTGCTGCTGGCGATCGGGGCTTTCCTGCTCTGCCGCTGGCTCATCCGCGGCCGCTTCGGCGATGCCCTGATTGCCATTCGCGATGACGAACCGCGCTTGCGCTTCACCGGCTACAACCCGACCGCCTACAAGACCGTGGTGTTTGCTGTTGCCGGTGCCCTTGCCGGCATCAGCGGTGCTCTTTATACGGTGCAGTCGGGCATCGTCTCCCCGCAGTACATGGCGGTGCCCTTTTCAATTGAGATGGTGATCTGGGTGGCGGTGGGCGGCCGCGGCACCCTGATCGGCGCCCTGCTCGGCGCCGTGTTGATCAACTATGCCAAGAGCCTGGTGAGTGAGGCTCTGCCCGAGACCTGGCTGTTCATCCAGGGTGGCCTGTTCCTGCTGGTGGTGACGGCCCTTCCGGACGGGCTGGTGGGCTGGTGGCGCAGCGGCGGGCCCGGCCGCATCCGCGCGATGGTGGGTTGGCCAACCCTGGCGGCCACCTATCCCGAACTCGATCTCGACCCGGCCGTAAAGGCCGAGAAAACCGAACTTGAAGGAGGTGGGCGATGACCACGGCACCGGCGATACCGGCCGGGGCTACGGCCGCCGCCGCTCCCCTGCTCGAGCTGCGCGGCGTGAGCGTGAGCTTCGACGGCTTCCTCGCCCTCAACGACCTCAACCTGCGGCTGGCCCCGGGCGAACTCCGGGCGGTGATCGGCCCCAACGGCGCCGGCAAGACCACCTTTCTCGATGTGATCACCGGCAAGGTGCGCCCCACCAGAGGCGACGTTCTGTTCCGCGGTCGTTCGCTGGTGGGAACAGCCGAGCACCGCATCGCCCGGTTGGGAATCGGCCGCAAGTTCCAGACGCCGCGGGTGTACGAAAACCTCACGCCGCGCCGCAATCTGGAGCTGGCGGTGAGCCGGCGGTGTGCTCCTTTCGATCTCTTGTTCGGCTGCCTGGATTCCACTGCCCGCGACCGGGTGCAGCATCTGCTTGGGGTGGTGGGTCTGGAGCTCCTGGCCCAGCAGCCCGCTGGCGGTCTTTCCCACGGCCAGAAACAGTGGCTGGAGATCGCCATGCTGGTGGCCCAGGATCCCCAGCTGCTGCTGGTGGATGAACCGGTGGCCGGCCTCACCGACGACGAGACAGAGCGCACCGCCGATCTGCTCAGGCAGCTGGCCGGCGAGCACACCGTGCTGGTCATCGAGCACGACATGGAGTTCATCCGTGACCTGCAGGCCCCGGTCACGGTGCTGCACGAGGGCCACGTGCTCTGCGAGGGCTCGATGGATCAGGTGCAGAGCGATCCGCAGGTGATTGAGGTGTATCTCGGCCGTGAGTCTGAAGGGGAATTCAAGTGAGGGATGCCATGACCGCCACCCAACCCGCCACATTGCAGCTCACCGGGCTCAATGTCTTCTATGGCGAGAGCCACATCCTGCGCGATGTTGACCTGAGCGTGCAGCCGGGTCAGATGGTGTGCCTGATCGGCCGCAACGGCGTCGGCAAGACCACCTTGCTCAAGACCGTGATCGGCCTGCTTCGCCAGCGCAGCGGTTCGGTGGAGCTGCAGCAGCGGGAGGTGTCGACCCTGCCGCCCCATGGCCGTGCCCGTGGCGGTATCGGTTACGTGCCCCAGGGCCGCGAGATCATCCCGCAGCTCAGCGTGCGAGAGAACCTGCTGCTCGGTCTGGAGGCTCTGCCGGGTGGTCTGGCGAAGAACCGCCACATCGATCCGGTGGTGTTCGAGCTGTTCCCGATCCTGGAGAAGTTCCTGGCCCGTCGCGGCGGTGACCTCTCCGGCGGTCAGCAGCAGCAGCTGGCCATTGCCCGTGCCCTTCTCGGCAAGCCGAAGCTGCTGCTGCTCGATGAACCCACCGAAGGCATCCAGCCCTCCGTGGTGCTCGACATCGAACGGGCCGTGCGCCGCATCATCGAGACCACCGGCATCAGCGTGTTGCTGGTGGAGCAGCATCTGCATTTCGTGCGCCAGGCTGACTGGTACTACGCGATGCAGAAGGGCGGAGTGGTGGCCAGCGGCCCCACCGGCGAGCTCAGCAAGGCCGTGGTCGAACGCTTTCTCAGCGTCTGAGCGGGTGGGCTGCTCAGGCCCCCAGCAGCTGGTGCCACAACCGCTCCGCTGCGCTTGCCGCCGCGGTCGCTGCTGCAGTTCCATCCGCTCCGCCGCTTAGACCAACCCCCGCCAGTGCGCAGATCGGCCGGCAGCCCAGGCTGTTGAGCAGCAGGGCCCCTTCACCGCCCAGCAGGCTGGCTGCCGTGATCTCACCGGCTGCCGCTTCCGCCGCCAGACCGAGCCGCAGAGCCCGCGCCCGCATCACCCCCGGCAGGCAGCCGCTGGCCAGGGGCGGGGTGAGCCAGCGCCCGCCCTGCCGCACCAGCAGCGTCGCCGCCGTGCCGCAGCACAGGCCACCGGCAGTGCTTTCCAGCAGCGCGTCGTCGGCGCCGACGGCTTCGGCCTGGCGGCGCGCCTGGATCGATGATCCGTAGGCGAAGGTCTTGCAGCGGCTCAGCAGGCTGGTGGCGCAGCGCCGCTCGCTCGGGCTCACGATCACCCGCACGGGCGCGAAACAGGGCGTGGTCGCATGGAGCTGCAGCCAGAACCGGTGGCGGCTGTGGCTCGGAATCCTCAGGCCCCGGGCGGCGGCGACGCCCCGGCTCCAGTTCAGCCGCAGGGCGCCGCTGCGGATGCGGCTGCGGCTCACCGCCGCCTCAGCCAGGGCAGCGACCCGCTCCATGGCGGGGGGGGCATCCAGCCCCAGCAGCCGGGCCGAGTGCTGCCAGCGCTCCAGGTGCTCGGCCAGCAGCCGCGGCTCTCCTGCCAGCACCAGCACGGTTTCGAACAGCCCATCGGCCAGCAGCAGCCCCCGGTCTGCCAGCGGCAGGGCCAGTTCGTCTGGATCGCCCCAGCGCCCCGCTGGACCAGGCTCGTCGATCCAGGCCAGGCAGGCGGAGCTCATTGAGTATCGGCCGCGAGGGCCCGGAGCAGGGGTTCCAGCTTCCAGCCCAGTTCGTCGGCTTCAGCGGCCGGCTCGGAGTCGGCCACGATGCCGCAGCCGGCATGCACCCGCAGGCAGCGATCGTGCAGGAACAGGGAGCGGATCAGAATGCTGCTGTCGAAGCCGCCGCGGCCATCGAGTTGGAACAGGCTGCCGCAGTAAGCCCCCCGCGGCACCGGTTCCAGCTCATTGAGACGCTGGCAGGCCCGGATCTTCGGGGCGCCGCTGATCGAACCCCCCGGCCAGCAGGCGCGCAGCAGCTCCGCCATGCCCAGCCCGGTCCGCAGCCGGCCCCTCACCACTGAGGTGAGGTGGTGCACCTGGTTGTAGCTCTCCAGCCCCACCAGCTGCGGCACCTGCACCGATCCCGGCTCGCAGACCCGGCCCAGGTCGTTGCGGAGCAGGTCGACGATCATCACGTTCTCGGCCCGGTCCTTGGCGCTGCTCACCAGATCTGCCGCCGCGGCTGCGTCCGCCCGCGGGTCGGCGTGGCGGGGCCGGGTGCCCTTGATCGGCCGGGTCTCCACCCGGCCATCGGCTTCGAGCCGCAGGAATCGCTCCGGCGAGGCGGAGAGCACCGCCTCGCCGGCTGCTGCGGTGCCGGCGATCGCCAGACCCGCGAACGGGGCCGGGCAGTGGCTCCGCAGGCGGCCGTAGAGCCCCAGCAGGTCGGCGGTCGACAGCGGAGCCTCCAGCAGCTGCTCGCAGCAGGCGCTCAGATTGGCCTGGAACAGGTCGCCGGCGGCGATGTGCTTCCGCAGCCGCGTCACCCCGGCTTCGAACGCCCGGGGATCGGTGTGCCAGTGCCAGCGCTCGAGGGGCAGGGCCGGGGCGCTGGAGCCGGTGTGCTCCGCAGCCGGGCTTGAGGCCATGGTGCAGCCGTCGTCGATCAGTGCCCCCAGCCGTCGGCCAAACCGCTCCAGCCGGCCGCCGTCGTGGCCCTCCAGCCACAGCTGCCGCTGCTGGTGGTCGCACACCAGCAGCGGGTCGACCCGCATCGCCCAGAGCACGGCCATGGCCGGGTGCCGCCAGTGGGCAGCCGGTTCCAGCCAGGCTCCCGCCTCATAGGCCAACCATCCCAGCCAGATGCCGCCGTCGGCCTGCAGACCGGCGAGGGTGGCAAAGGGATCGCTGCTGCCGGGTTCGCCCGGCAGGCCGCGGCACACCACCTCCTCCAGCGGCTCCACCGCCAGCAGGCTGAAGCGGCCGTGAGCCGAGCCATCGCCATCGAGCCACACCAGGCCGGGCCGCTCCAGGCTGCCGCTCAGGGCACCGAGCAGCCGCTGCGGCTCGCACCAGGGCAGGGGGAGGCGAAGCGGCAGCGTCATGCCGGCATGCTGGTGGCGATCACCCCGGCCTCGATCAGGGCGGCGTCCCGGATGCGGCAGCTGTCGCACCCGCCGCAGGGCTGTTCGGCGCCGTTGTAACAGCTCCAGGTTTCGCCGATCGGCACCCCCAGACGCACCGCCTGGCGGACGATCTCCGTCTTGCTCCAGTTCACCAGCGGTGCCCATAGCCGGGTGCCATGCCCCTCTCGCCCCGCCTTGCTGGCCAGCTCGGCGAGCGTCTGGAAGGCTTCGAGATAGTCCGGGCGGCAGTCGGGATAGCCCGAGTAGTCCACAGCGTTCACCCCCAGCACCAGCCGCTCAGCCCCGCGGGCCTCGGCCAGGCTGAGCCCGATGGCGATGAACACGGTGTTGCGCCCCGGCACGTAGGTGCTCGGAATCGTGCCGGCCACCACACCGTCGCCGGGCACCGGGATCGACGGATCGGTCAGGGCCGACCCCCCCCAGGCCGCCAGGTTCACGGCAATCGTGTGGTGTTCCGCCAGGGCGAGGGCCGCGGCGACGGCGCCGGCGGCCTGCAGCTCGCGACGGTGTCGCTGCCCGTAATCGAAGGAGAGGCCGATCACCCGGTAGCCCGCCTCGATCGCCAGGGCCGCGGCGGTGGCGGAGTCGAGACCGCCGGAGAGCAGGGCGATCGCCGTGGGGGGCGCGGCGGAAGGGCGTGGCGCGGCGGACATGGCGATCGAGGCGGTCGGCGATGCTGCGCTGGCCGGCCCAATCAATCTGCCCGATCCGGCGCGGCCCCGGGGCGCGACTGGACGGCCGGGCCCCGTGGAGGTCACGATGACGCCAGTGATGGGACTGGGGTCGCATGGCCAACGACGGACGCCGGAGCGGCTGGCTGCTCCCTGGGCTGACCGTTGGGATCGCGGCACTGCTGCTGCAGCAGCCTGCCCCCAGCGGGGCGGTGCCGCGTCTCGATCTCAAGCCCTTTCCGCCGGCGGCCGCCGGCGAAAGCCGCTGGGTGATCCAGCTGCCGGGGGTGCTGCCACCGGCCGCCGATGGCGCCATGGCCTCAGGCCCCAGCGACTGGCGGGTGGAGCTGATCGTGGGGCGGGAGCTGCCTGTGGATTGCAACCGCCAGCTGCTGCGCGGTCGCATCCGCGGCGAGACGGTGCCTGGCTGGGGTTACCCCATCCATCGGGTGAGCGGCGGCGAGGCGGCGATGGCCACCCGCATGGCCTGTCCGCCGGATCAGCCCGCACGCCCTGGCTTCGTGCCCCTTGCCGGTGAGCCGTATCTGGTTCCCTACACCGTCAGCCTGCCGATCGTGGTCTACGCCCCACGCGATCTGCAGGTGCGCTGGCGGCTTTGGAAGGCCGAGAGCCGCCAGCAGAACGCTCGGAGGCAGTGAGGGCCTGAAAACAGGTTCAGCGCAGGCCCAGCTGCTTGTGGCTCTGCAGGCTGAGGCGCCACTGCGGGTGGCCGCGCACATAGTCGACTGCCAGCCGCTCTCCAGCCTTGGAGTGCCAGCCCGGTTGCAGCAGCAGGGCCGGTTGGTTGCCGGCGGCGGCGGCGGCGGCGGCCATCGCCTCGGCGAAGGCCAGATCGGCGGCTTGGTGCACCACCAGCTTCAGCTCCTGGCACGCCGCCAGCAGGGTCGCCGTCGGCGGACGGTGCGGTTTCGGCGAGAGGCTGATCCAGGCGAATCCACCGCTGAGGGGATCGACGCCGCTCGTTTCCAGATGCAGTGGCAGGCCCGCTGGCTGCAGGGTGCGGCAGAGAGCGCTGAGGTCGTGGTGCAGCGGTTCGCCGCCTGTGATCACCACGAAAGCGGCGCCGGCAGCGGCTGCGGCCTGGGTTTCGGCCAGCAGCGCCGCCAGGCTGCGCCAGGGGTGGGTCGAGGCCGGCCAGGAGTGCTTGGTGTCGCACCAGCTGCAGCCCACTGTGCAGCCCCCCAGCCGGATGAAGAAGGCGCTGCGACCGGCGTGCAGTCCCTCGCCCTGCAGGGAATGGAAGGTCTCCACCACCGGCAGGCCGCCGGCTTCGGTGACCGAGGCCCTGTCGGTGGCGTCGGTGGCGAAGGTGGCTGGAGTCGGCACTGGCTGACTGGCGCCTGCCATCGGCATCTGCGACCATCAGACCATAGGGAGGTCGGCTGCGCAGGCGTTCCCCGGCACCGGCCATATCCCCTGGGAGTTGGCAGGATGCGCAGATTCGGCAGGTTGCTGATGGATCAGGTGGATCTTTCCAGGCTGGCGCGGTATCGGTTGCTGCGACCCTATCTGCGGCAGGTGCTGCTGGAGGAGGCGATCCAGGAGATCAGCCTGAGTGAGGAGGAGTTGGCTGGCGCGCAACGCACCTTTTTCCAGGAAAACGGGGTTGGAGATCAGGAGGCGCTTGAGGCGTTCTGCCGTTATCACCAGCTCACCGTTGCCGATCTCAATTACCAGATTGCCTGCCCGCTGCGGTTGCGTGCCTTTGCCGCTCACCAGTTCGGCGCCCAGGCCGAATCCCGCTTCCTGAAGCGCAAGCCGGCGCTCGATCAGGTGGTCTACAGCTTGCTGCGCACGGCCGACGGCGGACTGGCTCGGGAGTTGTGTCTGCAGATCCGGGAAGGAGAGGCCACCTTTGCTGATCTGGCCGCTCTGCATGCCGAAGGGCCGGAGCGGGCTACCTGCGGCATCATCGGGCCGGTGCCGCTTGACCAGGGCCATCCGGATCTGGTGAATCGCCTGCGCACAGCCGAGCCGGGCGTTGTGCTCGATCCATTTGCCATAGAGTCATGGTGGATTCTGGTGCGGTTGGAGAGCTTTGTGCCCGCTGTCTTTGGCCCGGAATCCGCCCAGGCCATGACCCAGGAAATGCTCGAAGAGTGGCTGGAGCAGCAGGTTGATCAGCGCCTGCGCGATTTGCAGATTCTGCAAACGCCCCCGCAGCCCAAGGGTTGAGATGAACCTTCCGGCAATCCTGCTGAATAGCACTCCTCTGTATGTCCCCAGCTGATCTGTCCAGCCCCTCCCGCCTCAAGGACTATCCCGCCTTTGCCGGGATCAGCGATCGGGCGGCTGAACGACTGGAGCGCCAGGTGGAGCCCCGCACCTATCGGCTTGGTCAGCCCCTCTGTCACGACACCCTCATTCCGGCGGAAGTGCTGCTGATCCGCACCGGCACCGCCCGGCTGCTCTGGCAGCACGGGGGCGTGCTCAAGACGGCCGAGAAGCTGGGGCCCGGCCAGTTCGTGGGTCTGGCCTCCCTGTTGCGGGCCATGCCCTGCGAGGAGGTGGCGGCGGCATCCGAGGTGGACGCTCTGGCGATTCCGGATCAGTTGGTTCTGGAGTTGCTGAAGCAGGAACCCTCCTTTGCCGCCTGGGCCGCATCCCACCTGTTCAGTGCCGAGACGCTGGCTCTGGTCGGCAGCGTGCTGGGGGGGCGGGCCCAGGCCGGCGTGCCGGTGCTCGAAGCCTGGCGTCAGCTGCGGGAGCAGGCCCGGCTGGTGCCGGCCACGTCTGCCGCGCTGCGCCACTGGCCGGAGGATGCGCTGCTGTTCGTTGCCAGCCACAACCTGGCGGACCATCCACTGGGCACCCAGCTGGATCCCGGCGCCGGCATCCCGGTCAGTCGTGGTCCGCTGCCACCCCGGTTGATCGCCCTGCCGCGGGCCGCCGCCACGGCCTTGATCACGCCGGCGCTTGAACCAGCGGCAGGTGAGCTGGTGCCATCCCCCCAGCCTGGCGCTCCACCGTCTGAACGCCCTTCGGCCGCGGCCCCCCTCGCCAGCGGCCTCGATCTCGGCCAGCGCGACCGGCCGGAGTTGCTGCTGCTGCGGGGCAGCGGTCCGCTTGATGAAACCCTGGCCTGCTTCCAGATGCTGGCGGCTCAGCTGAAGTTGCCCTTCCGCCGTGATGCGATCGAGAAGATCCTGCGCGATGTGCTGCGCCGCGGCCAGACGCCGGATCTGCAGCTCTGCGGCAACATCGCCGCGATGATGGGGCTGCACGTCAGCGGCGTGCGGGTGCCCGCCAGCCAGGGCAACCGGCTGCAGGTGCCGGCGATGGTGCCCTGGAAGGAGGGCTTCGCCGTGGTGCGGGCCGCCGATGCCCGGGGGCTGGTGCTGGCCTCACCCCGCGATGGCTGGGTGGAACTTTCCCCAGCCCAGATCGAGGCCACCTACCCCGAGGGGATCGAGGTGCTGCTGGTGGAGCGCAGCAGCAGCACCCCGGAGCAGCGCTTCAGCTTCGGCTGGTTCTGGCCGGCGTTGCAGCGCCACCGCAGCATCCTGCTGCAGGTGCTGGTGGCCTCCTTCGTGGTGCAGCTGTTCAGCCTGGCCAACCCCCTGCTGATCCAGGTGATCATCGACAAGGTGATCAGCCAGCGCAGCCTCGACACCCTGCAGGTGCTGGGCATCGCCCTGGTGGTGGTGACGGTGCTGGAAGGGCTGATCGGAGCCCTGCGCACCTTCCTGTTCACCGAGACCACCAACCGGCTCGATCTGCGCCTCGGCGCCGAGGTGATCGATCATCTGCTGCGCCTGCCGCTTTCCTACTTCGACCGCAGGCCTGTGGGGGAGCTGGGCACCCGGGTGGCGGAGCTGGAGAAGATCCGTGAATTCCTCACCGGCCAGGCCCTCACCACACTGCTCGATACCGCCTTCTCGGTGATCTACATCGTGGTGATGGTGTTTTATAGCTGGCTGCTCACCCTGATCGCCCTGTGCGTGCTGCCGATCCAGGTGGGGCTCACCGTGCTTGGGGCTCCTCTCTTCCGTCGTCAATACCGCGATGCGGCCCAGGAGAATGCCCGCACCCAGAGCCACCTGGTGGAAGTGCTCACCGGCATCCAGACCGTGAAGGCCCAGAACGTGGAGATGATCAGCCGCTGGAAATGGCAGGACCTCTACAACCGCTACATCTCCCGCAGTTTCGAGAAGACGATCACCG
>JBBASO010000020.1:12215-34542 GCA_040399265.1 Prochlorococcaceae cyanobacterium | reverse complement strand
ATGAAGGAAAAGCCTGGAAATGCAGGAAAAGCCTGGAAACGCAGGCAAAGGCCAACAAGGCCCACCGCTAATTGTGTAGCAAATCTAACAGTTTGACCGGTTCGGTGGCGTCATCGGCAGCGCTCCCTACCTTGCGGGCAGCGACGCGCACCTCCATGACCCGCATCGACCGTCTCGTCCGCCTCGGCATCGCCTTCACGGCCGCCGGCAGCCTGGCTTTGGTCGGCTGTTCCGCCACCAAGGACGCCGCCACCGGCGTCGGCGAAGCCACGAAAGATGCCACCACCGGCATGGGAGATGCGGCAAAGGATGCCGCCACCGGCGTCGGCGAGGCTGCCAAGGATGCAGCCACGGCCACCGGGCAGGCAGCCCTCGCGCCGGCCGTGAATCCCGTGCTCGATCTGCTGAAGAAGGGTGAGGGCGAGGTGAAGGCCGGCAACGTCGGCGCCGCCGTGGCCACCATGGGCGGCTTCAAAGCCATCTGGGACAAAGCCTCACCAGTGATTCGTCCACTGGCCGGCGACAAGTGGCCCGCCATTGAAATGGCGGCCAACGGCGTGCTCAGCACCTTCGGTGGCGGCGGCACCCCCGATGCAGGCGCAGCCGGCTCAGCTCTCAGCGGCCTGATCGGTCCTCTCAGCGGCCTGATCGGCCAGTAAGCGCCGGTCCTGTCGGTCCGCGGCCAACCAGGAGGCATCCCTTAGCCTGCGTCCTCACACAAGCCAGGCCGGAATGTCCTCCTCTGGGCCCCTGCAGACCGAGGTGCTTCGCACGTCCTCGGGTCCCCAGGTCCAACAGGGCGATCGGATCTGGGTGTGGTACGCCGGCGAACTGGTGGAGGGTGGCGCGCCATTCGACGCGAATTTCGACTTCGCGTCATTCAGCCCCGTCTCGGCGCGAAATCCTTTCTCCTTCATCCTCGGCGCGGGCCAGGTGATTCAGGGCTGGGACCAGGGCCTGCGCGACCGACGGCTCGGGGAGGTGCTGGAGCTCACCATCCCCAGCGCACTGGCCTATGGATCAGCCGGCTCTCCACCGAGAATTCCCGCCAATGCTGATCTGCGCTTCACGGTTGAGCTCCTTGCCATCAGTGATCCAGGTGGGTACACCTTTCCCACCTGGAACGACCTCGATGTTGACCTCCGACCTGCAGCCGCCCTGGGCGCTGATCTGAACTCCTATCCCTCCCAGACCGCGGGGCTGGACGGAAACGACACGCTGCTGGGCACCACTGACAACGATCTGCTGGCCGGACTGGACGGCGATGACACCCTCGGCGGCCTGGAGGGAAACGATCTCCTTCTCGGGGGCAATGGCAGCGATCAGCTGAGCGGTGGCGATGGTGATGACATCCTCGATGGCGGAGACGGAACGGATAGCGCCGTTTTCGGGAGCGCGGAGAACACCGTGAACCTCTCCCTCACCGCACCGCAGCAGACCGGAGAAGGCCTCGACAGCCTGGTGTCCATCGAGTCCGTCGATGCAGGAGAGGGGAATGACCAGATCACGGGCAACAGCCTGGCCAACACCATCAGTGGAGGCAAGGGCAGCGATCAACTCAGCGGCGGGGCAGGTGCCGATCAGTTCGTTTACAGCCAGCCCACCGATTCCAGCCGAGGCCGCTCCGGCCGCGACACCATCACCGACTTCAACGGTCGCGAAGGTGATCGCATCGAGCTGGCCACGATCGATGCGAATGCTCTGCTACCGGGCAATCAGGCCTTTCGCTTCATCGGCACCCAACCGTTCGCCGCTGGGCGTCCCGGCGATGCACGCTTCACAGCCGGGCTGCTGCAGTTGAACATCGACGCCAGCAAAAGGCCCGAGATGGCGATCGAGCTGAGCGCGGTGAGCAGCCTGCAGAGCCGCTTTCTGATCCTCTGAAGCCGCTGGCGCCCTGCGCCTGAGAGGCTGGGGTCGGCCCGGATCCCAGATCTCCCCTGAACCAGGAAACCCTGCTGTTCCACCCCGCCGTGCCCGCCGCCGGGGCGCTAAGGGCCGTGCTGGCCTTCCCCAGCACCTATTCCGTGGGCATCACCAGCCTGGGGTACCAAGTGGTGTGGGCCAGCCTGGCCCAGCGGAGCGATGTGGATGTGCGCCGCCTGTTCACCGACCGGAGCGAGCCAGCCCATCGGCATCTCGACCTGTTCGGCCTCTCGCTCAGCTGGGAGCTCGATGGGCCGGTGCTGCTCGATCTGCTGGAGCAGCAGCGCATTCCGCTCTGGGCGGCCGAACGCGGCGACGCCGATCCGATCGTGTTCGGCGGCGGCCCTGTGCTCACAGCCAATCCGGAGCCCCTAGCCCCCTTCTTCGATGTGGTGCTGCTGGGCGATGGCGAACTGCTGCTGCCCGCCTTCATCGATGCCCTGCAGGCGTGCCGGCAAGCCCCCCGTGCGGAGCGGCTGCGGCGGCTGGCGACCCTGCCCGGCGTGTATGTACCCAGCCTCTACGCCCCTCGCTATGACCCAGATGGCCGGCTCCTGGCCGTCGAGCCAACTGAGCCCGGCATCCCTGCCACGGTGGCCAAGCAGACCTGGCGCGGCAACACCCTCAGCCACTCCACGGTGATCACCCCCGAGGCGGCCTGGCCCTCGATCCACATGGTGGAGGTGGTGCGCAGCTGCCCTGAGCTCTGCCGCTTCTGCCTGGCCAGCTACCTCACCCTGCCCTTCCGCACCCCCTCCCTCGACGACGGACTGATCCCGGCGGTGGAGAAGGGCCTGGCGGCCACCCAACGCCTGGGGCTACTAGGAGCATCCGTGACCCAGCACCCCCAATTCCCCGACCTGCTGGCCTGGCTCGATCAGGACCGCTTCGAGGGCACCCGCGTGAGCGTGAGCTCGGTGCGGGCCGCCACCGTGACCCCCGAGCTGGGGCGGATCCTGGCCAAACGGGGCAGCAAGTCGCTCACGATCGCGATCGAGAGCGGCAGCGAGCGCATGCGCCACGTGGTCAACAAAAAACTAAGCCGTGAGGAGATCTTCGCCGCCGCCCGCTACGCCAGGGAAGGCGGCCTCACGGGCCTGAAGCTGTACGGCATGGTGGGCCTCCCCACCGAAGAGGAGGCCGACGTGGAGGCCACGGCCGAGCTGCTGCTGGCCTTGAAGAAGGCCACACCAGGGCTGCGCCTTAGCCTGGGCGTGAGCACCTTCGTGCCCAAGGCCCACACCCCCTTTCAGTGGCAGGGCGTGCGCCCCGAAGCTGACAGGCGGCTGAAGCTGCTGGCCAAACGGCTCAAACCCAAAGGGATCGAGCTGCGCCCCGAGAGCTACGGCTGGAGCGTGATCCAGGCGCTGCTGTCGCGCAGCGACCGCCGCCTGGCACCGGTGATCGCCGCCGCCCGGGGCAAGCACGACAGCCTCGGGGGCTGGAAGCAGGCCTACCGGGCCGTGCTGGCCGGTGCGGGAAACGACGCCGATCCGCACCCGCCCCCCTGGGAGGAGGCGGTCCATGCCTGCTGGGGAACGGAGCGCCCGCTCCCCTGGGATCACCTGGAAGGCCCCCTCTCGAAGACCGTGCTGGCAGGCCATGCTGAGACAGCCCTGCTCGTGGCGCCGACAGAGGGTTGATCCCTTGCCCCGGGGCGTTCGGTGGGTCAGTCGAACACCGCCGTGCGCCCGCGGTAGACCATCACCTGCCGGCGCAGGTGCAGCCGCAGGGCGCGGGCCAGGGCCAGGCGCTCGCAATCGCGACCCTTGCGGATCAGGTCGTCGACCTCGTCGCGGTGGCTCACGTGCACGGTGGTTTGCTCGATGATCGGGCCGCCGTCGAGTTCCTCGGTTACGTAGTGGGCGGTTGCGCCGATCAGCTTCACGCCCCGCTCCCAGGCGCGGTGATATGGCTGGGCCCCCTTGAAGGCAGGAAGGAAGGAATGGTGGATGTTGATCACCCGGTGGCCGGCCGGGCCACCGGCGCCGCACCCGGCCAGAAATCCCGGGCTCAGCACCTGCATGTATTTGGCCAGCACCACCAGCTCGATGCCGTGCTGCGCCAGCAGCTCCAGCTGGACCTGTTCGGCCTGCTGCTTGTGCTCCGCACTCACCGGCACGTGCTCAAAAGTGGCCCCGAAGCCCTCGGCCACGTCTTTGAGCTCGTGGTGGTTCGACACCACCAACGGCACGATCATCGGCAGCTCACCGGCCCGGGTGCGCCAGAGCAGGTCCACCAGGCAGTGATCCTGCTTGCTCACGAAGATCGCCACCCGCGGGACCGTATCCGAGAAGTGCACCTGGCCCTCGCCACCGAGGCGCTCCGCCAGGGCAGCCACCGCCGGCCCGATCGCCTGGCGCGGCAAACCGAATCCAGCGAGGGCCCACTCGATCCGGCTGAGAAAGAGCCCCGCCCCCAGATCGGTGTGGTGATCGGCGTGGCGGATGTTGCCACCATTCGCCGCCACCCAGCCGGAGAGCTCGCTCACCAGAGCGGGCCGGTCCGGGCAGATCACCTGCAGGATCGCCGTGGCGGGGGAAGAACGGTCGAACGGCATCAGTCCCTGAGGGGGCACCAGATCATCAGAGCATGGGCGGATCGCGGCGAGGGGAAGCCTTACCTCGCACAGGCCAGCTTCCTTACTCATTTCGCGTCAGCGGAGCACAGATGCGATGGCGATCGGTTGCGAGCGGCGACAGAGCCGAACCGCAGAGCGGGCCTCGTCGATAAAGTCCCGGCAGGTTCCGCCGCCGCTGTCGATGTCCGCCCTCCTTTCCGCCCTGCAGCAGCAAGTGCGTCGACTGGCCCTGCTGGCCCTCAGTGTTGTGCTGTGCTTCAGCCTCAGTGCCTGCGGGGAGGGCAAGGCCAAGGCAGCCACCCTCAGCGCCGACGACGTCGCCGCGATCGAACGCCAGGCCACTGGTTTCCTGGCGGCCCGCGATCGCCTGCCCGAGCTGGCCGCCCTGGTGAAAGACAAAGACTGGACCTTCACCCGCAACCTCATTCACGGGCCGATGCAGGAGGTGAGCCGGGAGATGCTCTACATCAACCAGCGCCTCCTACCCGTTGACCAAGCCGAGGCCACCAAGCTGGCCAACCAGCTGAAATCGGCCCTCGCCCAGCTGGATGAGGCGGCCCGCCTCCAGGACGGCGAGAAACTGCGTAAGGCCTACATCGCTGTGGCCAGCGGCTTCGGCAAGTACGCCCAGATCCTGCCCGCCCAGGTGCAGGAAGATCTCAAGCAGATCTGAGCCACCGCTCGAGCGGGCCACCAGCCGCCACCAGGTCGTGGTGGTGGGAGCCGGGCTGGTCGGCCTCGCTTGTGCCTGGTTGCTGAGGCGGAGGGGCCACCGGGTTGTGCTGGTGGATCCCGGGCTCGGCGGCCCGGCCGATCCGGAAGCGGGCAGCCGGGCCGCACTGGGGCTGTTGATGGCCCAGGTCTTCCATCGTTCCAGCGGTCGGGGCTGGCGATTGCGCCAACGCAGCCATGCCCTCTGGCCACGCTGGCTTGAGGCGCTGGCCACCGAAGGTACCTTGCTGCCACGCCGTCAGGGCTTGTTGTTCCTGGCTGGCAACGCCACGGAACTAGCCCGGCAGCAGCAGCTCGCCACCAACCGGCAGCGGCAGGGGATAGCCCTGCAGGTTTGGTCGGCGGAGCGCTTGCGGCAGGTTCAACCGGCGCTCCCGGCCGCCGCGCTCGGGGCTCTGCACTCCCCGGACGATGGTCAGCTGGATCCCGCAGCCCTGATCGCTGCCCTGCTGGCCGGTTGTCGCCGCCTAGGCGTGAGCTGCCTGGCCGAGGCGGCGGTCACGCTCGAACGTTGCCAGGGGCGCTGGCGCCTGCACGGCAGCGCCGGCACCGTGCTGAACACAGACTGGCTGGTGGTGGCGGCCGGGATGGGCAGTGCCGCCCTGCTCGCCGGCCTGGGCCTGGAGCTCTCCCTGGAACCGGTGCTGGGTCAGGCGCTGGAACTGGAACTGGCGAGCGCTCCCGACTGGGAGGCGGGAGGCTGGCCAGGCGCTGTGACCTGGTGCGGCATCAACCTGGTGCCCCGCCCCGATCTGCCCGGCGGCCGGCGCATCTGGCTGGGTGCCACCCTGGAACCCGGCAAGCTTGCCGATGATCAGGCCCTGGCCAGGCTGCGCCGCTGGGATGCAGCCTCGCCGACCTGGCTGGAGCAGGCTCGGGTGGTGCGCCACTGGCAGGGTCTGCGTTGCAGGCCACGCGGCAGACCTGCGCCGTTGCTGGAGCAGCCCCTATCGGGCCTGCTGATCGCCAGCGGCCATTACCGCAATGGGGTGCTGCTAGCTCCAGCCACCGCCGAGTGGGTGGCAGCCCAGGTGGAAGCAGCGGATCTCCACCGGCAATCCCCGACCTGAGCGCCAGCAAAAAGCCCCCATTTGGGGGCTTGCATGCCAGCGGTGGATGGGACTGGAGAAGAGCGATGACACCGCGTCATCGCCTGGCAATCACTTGCTCTCGGTGAACTCCGCGTCAATCACGTCGTCACTGCCGGAGGCACTGGCCGCTTCCGCACCGGCACCGTTGCCGCCGGGGGCACCGGCAGCCTGCTGATACACAGCGGCACCGGCGGCATAGAGGGACTGCTGCAGAGTTTCGAGCTCGCTCTTGATCGTGTCGAAGTCTTCCTTCTCCAAGGCTTCCTTGAGCTTGGCGGCAGAAGCCTCCACCTTCGCCTTGTCGTCGGCACCCACCTTGTCGCCCAGTTCACCGAGCTGCTTCTCGGCCTGGTAGATCAGGGTCTCGGCCTGATTCTTCAGGTCGATGCGCTCGCGCTTCTCCTTGTCGGCGGAAGCGTTGGCCTCGGCATCCTTCACCATCTTCTCCACCTCGTTCTCACTGAGGGTGGAGGCACCGGTGATCGAAATGCTCTGCTCCTTGCCGCTGCCCTTGTCCTTGGCGGTCACGCTGAGGATGCCATTGGCGTCGATGTCGAAGGTGACCTCGATCTGAGGCACGCCGCGGGGGGCGGGCGGAATGCCGTCGAGGCGGAAGGTGCCGAGCGACTTGTTATCGCTGGCCATCTCGCGCTCGCCCTGCAGCACGTGGATCTCCACATTGGTCTGGCCGTCGACCGCCGTGGAGTAGGTCTCGGCTTTCTTGGTGGGGATAGTGGTGTTGCGGGTGATCATCTTGGTCATCACGCCACCGAGGGTCTCGACGCCGAGAGAGAGCGGGGTGACATCCAGCAGCAGGATGTCCTTCACCTCACCGGCCAGCACCCCGCCCTGGATGGCGGCACCCACGGCCACCACCTCATCGGGGTTCACGGTCTGGTTGGGGTCCTTGCCTGTGATCCGCTTCACCAGCTCCAGCACCGCCGGGATGCGGGTGGAACCACCCACCATCACCACCTCGTCGAGCTCGGAAGAAGCAAGCTTGGCGTCCTTCAGGGCCTGCTCCACCGGCACGCGGCAGCGATCGATCAGGCTTGAGGCCAGCTCCTCGAACTTCGCCCGGGTCAGGGTGAGGTCGAGGTGCTTGGGACCCTCCGGCGTTGCCGTGATGAACGGCAGGTTGATCTCGCTCTGGGTAGCGCTGGAGAGTTCGATCTTGGCCTTCTCAGCCGCCTCGGTCAGGCGCTGCAGGGCCTGCTTGTCGGCGCGCAGGTCGATGCCTTCGTTGGCCTTGAAGGTGGCGGCCAGGAAATCGACGATCACTTTGTCGAAGTCGTCGCCCCCCAGGTGAGTGTCGCCGGAGGTAGAGAGCACCTCGAACACGCCGTCGCCCACCTCAAGCACCGACACGTCAAACGTGCCGCCGCCCAGGTCGAACACCAGGATGCGCTCGTTGCTCTTCTTGTCGAGACCGTAGGCGAGGGCCGCCGCGGTGGGCTCGTTGATGATGCGCAGCACCTCAAGACCGGCAATCTTGCCGGCGTCCTTGGTGGCCTGACGCTGGGAGTCGTTGAAGTAAGCGGGCACGGTGATCACCGCCTGGGTGACCGTTTCACCGAGGTACTTGCCGGCGTCTTCGGCGAGCTTGCGCAGCACCTGGGCGCTCACCTCCTCGGGGGCGAACTGCTTGCCCAACACCGGACACTTCACCTTCACATTGGCGCCGGCCTTCTCAACGCCATAGCTCACTTCCTTCGACTCTTCGTTGACCTCATCAACGCGGCGACCGATGAAGCGCTTGACCGAATAGAAAGTGTTCTCGGGATTCATCACCGCCTGGCGCTTGGCGATCTGACCGACCAACTGATCCTGGTTTTTGGTGTAAGCCACGACCGAGGGGGTGGTGCGGAACCCTTCGGCGTTGGCGATCACCGTGGGCTTGCCGCCTTCCATCACGGCGACGCAGCTGTTCGTAGTGCCGAGATCGATACCAACAACCTTGCCCATGGGCTCCCACCTCCGTGCGGTGAATGAAGTTCTGTACAGGCATCCTCATCAGCAGGGCTGGATCCGGGCGAGGGGTGGTTCCCGAACCGGGCCGAACCCCGACCTACGGTGCCCGCCGCCTCCCCGCTGCCGCCATGGCCCGTGCGATCTCGGCCCACACCGCCCTGGCAGGGGTGCTGGGCGATCCGGTGCGCCACTCGCTGTCACCAGCCATGCACAACGCCGCCCTGGCCGCCCTCGCTCTCGACTGGGTGTATCTGGCCCTGCCCACGCCGGCCGCCGACCTGGAGACGGTGGTGAAGGCGATGGGAACCCTGAACTGCCGCGGCCTCAACGTCACAATCCCCCACAAGCAGGCGGTGGCGGCGCTCTGTAGCGAGCTCTGCCCGCTGGCCGAGCGGCTCGGCGCGGTGAACACCCTTGTCCCCCGACCGCAGGGGGGCTGGCTGGGCACCAACACCGATGTGGAGGGCTTCCTCGCGCCGCTGCGGTGCGGCGGGGAAGCCCCCGGCTGGACGGGACGGGAGGCGGTGGTGCTGGGCTGTGGCGGCAGCGCCCGGGCCGTGGTGGCAGGCCTGGTGGCCTTGGGCTGCGCGCCGATCAGCGTGACTGCCCGCCGACCGGAAGCCGTGGCGGCCTTCGTGGCGGCTTGTCGCGCCTGGGCCCCCCAGCTGCAGCCGCTCGCCTGGGATGCCCTGGCCGGGTCCCTGCCAGGGGCGGCCCTGCTGGTGAACACCACACCGGTGGGCATGGCCGCCAGCGGCGATGCCGAAGCAGTCCACCGCTGCCCGCTCAAGCCGGTGGAGCTGGATGCTCTCTCCGCCGGCTGCACCGTGTATGACCTGATTTACACGCCCAGGCCCACGGCCCTGCTGCGCGCCGCTGCGGTCCGCCAGCTGCCCTGTCTCGACGGTCTGGAGATGCTGGTGCAGCAGGGCGCTGCCTCCCTGCGGCTGTGGAGCGGCCTGGAGAGGGTGCCTGTGACGGCGATGCGGGAAGCCGCCATCGCCGCCCTCGGAGCTAGGAGCCTGGGGTCTGACTAGCGTTGCGGTTCCCCACCGGCAGACCTGCTCGATGCAAGGCCCCCCGATCTGGCAGCGGCTCCTGGCCGCATTTGCCTATCTGCTGCCCTGGAGTGACGCCCTTCCCTTCGGCCAGAGCCTGTTCGGCCTGTTCCCAGCCCTGCAGTGGCTACAGCTGCCGGCGCTGCCGTTGATCCTGCTACAGGAGGCCGTGCCGTTCGGCAGCTTCGTGCTGTTCCTGGTGCTGTTCCTGGCGGTGGTGCGCAACAGCCGGGTGCCCTATCTGATCCGCTTCAACGTTCTCCAGGCGATCCTGGTGGACATCCTGCTGATCCTGTTCTCCCTGGCCTTCAGGATCCTGCTCGAGCCTTTGGGCATCGGCTTCGCCGTGCGCACCCTCAGCAACACCGTGTTCCTCGCCGCGCTGCTGGTGGTGGCGTTCGGGATGATTCAGAGCCTGCGGGGCCAGGAAGCGGATGTGCCCACACTCTCCGAAGCGGTGCGGATGCAGCTCTGAGGCGCTGGAAGGGAGCTGCGGGCGTTGCGATAGGTTGGCGGATCACGTCGCTGGTGGATTGAGGCGGACGCTTCAGATGTCCGGCTCGCCGATCCACCGGCCAACGCCCTCAACCCTGCCGCCCTGCGGCCTTCACAGACAGGCGACCATGACGCAGCCTTATTACGAAACCATGTACATCCTTCGTCCGGACATTCCGGAAGAAGAGGTGGAAAGCCATGTGGCCAAGTATCGCGACATCGTCGTGGAAGCCGGTGGCGACGTGCTCGACTGCCAGATGCGTGGCAAGCGACGCCTGGCCTACCCGATCGCCAAGCACCGTGAAGGCATCTACGTGCAGCTGAATCACAACGGTGATGGTCAGCAGGTCGCCCCGCTTGAGCGGGCGATGCGCCTCTCCGAAGACGTGATCCGTTATCTCACCGTCAAGCAAGACGGCCCGATGCCGGCACCGAGGGCCCTGCCCAGTGCCCTCACGGAAGCGCCTGCAGGCGAGCCGGCTGCGGTCTGAGCCCTCTCGAACGGTTGTGTCCACAGGGGGGTCGGGCTTAGTTTCGGCCCCATGCACGACGACCGTCCGAATCACGACACCGCCGGTGCCGGCACTGCCACCGGCAGTTTTCCGGGGGGCAATGCCGGCATGGAGGAGGGACCACCAGGGTCAGTCCCAGGCACCAGCACCTTCGAGGCGATGTTTGCCTCCCATCACCAGGCCTGGCGGCAGGAGTCACTGGAACGTGAGATCAGTGCCACCCGGGAGGAACTCCAGGCGATGCGCACCCTTCTGGACGAACTGCCCAGCATCTTCGAAAGCCGGTTCGCCGCCAGGCTTGAACCGCTGTTGACCGAGCACAACCGGCTCACCGGGGAAACCGAGCAGCTGAGGCAGACGCTGCGGGAGCTCCAGCCGATGGCGGTCAGACCATGCCTGCCACCCCATCCAGAGCCGCCTTCACCGCGCAACCGACGGATCGGCGGGGTGCTGCGTCACGCCTTCGGCATCCAGGTGAACCGAGCCGCCTGAAATCCAGATCATTGCCCAGGTTCAGCCTCGCCGACGGTTGGCCCAGAGGCGGGTCGGCAGACCCCACACGTAGATAAACCCCTCGGCGGCGCGGTGGTCGAACTGATCACCGGCGTCGTAAGTGGCCATGTCAGGCACGTAGAGGCTGTCGCTGTCGCTGCTGCGGCCCACCACGGTGGCGTTGCCCTTGTGCAACCTGATGCGCACGCTGCCGTTCACCGCGGTTTGGGTGCGCTCGATGAACCCGTCGATCGCGTCCTTGAGCGGGCCGAACCAAAGGCCCTGATACACCTGATCAGCCCACTGCTGCTCCAGCTGGCGCTTGCTGCGCAGCACGTCGGCCGCCAGGGTGAGGCTCTCGAGCTCCTGGTGGGCCTTGATCAGCAGCAGCAGGCCGGGGGTTTCATAGATTTCCCGGCTTTTGATGCCCACCACCCGGTTCTCGATCATGTCGAGCCGGCCGAAGCCGTGGCTGCCGGCCAGTTCGTTGGCCTTGCGGATCAGGCTCACGGGATCGAGGCGCACGCCGTCGATGCTCACCGGATTGCCCTGCTCGAAGCCGATCTCCACCACCTGGGCCTGATCGGGCGCCGCCTCCACGCTCACAGTGAGGGCATAGATCTCCTCGGGGGGCTCCACGTTGGGATCCTCCAGTGGGCCGGCTTCGATCGAGCGGCCCAACAGGTTGAGGTCGATCGAATAGGGAGACTTCTTGCTCACGGGCGAGGGGATGCCGCAGCGCTCGCCATAAGCGATCGTTTGCTCGCGGCTCATGCCCCACTCCCGCGCCGGGGTGAGCACCTTGAGGTCGGGGGCCAGAGCCCCGATGGCCACATCGAAGCGCACCTGGTCGTTGCCCTTGCCGGTGCAGCCGTGGGCCACGGCGTCGGCGCCCACCTCGCGGGCAATCTGCACCAGCCGGCGGGCGATCAGGGGCCGAGCCAGGGCGGTGCTGAGGGGATAGCGGCCCTCGTAAAGAGCGTTGGCCCGGATCGCAGGGAAAGCAAATTCGATGATGAAGGGCTCGATCAGGTCGCCCACGATCGAGCGGCTGGCGCCGGAATCCAGGGCCTTCTGGCGGATCGGCTCGAGCTCATCGCCCTGGCCCAGGTCGGCGGCGAAGGTGATCACCTCCTCCACGCCCCATTCCTGCATCAGGTAAGGGATGCACACGCTGGTGTCCACACCGCCGGAATACGCCAGCACCGCCTTCTTGGCCCGACCCATCAACGCTGTCCTTGAGCACGATCGCCCGATTCTCCCCTGTCGCCGACCAGCAGGCGCAGGGCCATCAGCAGAGGCAGCCCCAGCACCAGGGCCCAGACGGCACGCGGTTCGGGCACAAGCGGCTGGGGCCAGTGCTGCCCGGCTGCCACCAGCAGGGCACTGAGGAGCAGGGCCAGGGTCCAGAGCCAGACAACGGGGCGCCATGGCGAGCGGGGCGCTGAGCTGGCTGGCGACGCTGCCGCGGCGAGCGGCCTGGGGTCCGGTGCTGGCATGGGTTGACGAAAAGCTGGAGGACCAACAGGTAGGATGAATGATTGGCAAGGGCTGAAAACAGCCACGTTCAACCCTGCCGGCCCAAGCCCTCACCACCCCATCGCTGCCTGACCGCAGGCTGCCAGGACGCCGGATCGCATGAGCAAGCTCTCCCCCACCAGCCTGTCCCGCCTGGATGGTGTCAACCCCTCCCTCACGCGCTTCGACCGCCGTGAATCCGCGCCGGTGCTGCCGCTGCGCGATGAACCCGATCTGCTGAGCTGGCTGGAGAGCAGCGGCCGGCTCGTGGCCGATGAAGAGACCGCGTCCACTGAGGTGAGCACGGTGGAGGAGGAGGAACTCTCGGCGCTGATGGGCGAGAAGGAGGACTACAACCAAGCCGACGAAGCCCAGGACGAAGACTGGGAAGACTGAAACAGCCCGGGTTCAGGGAGACTGGACGAGATTCCAGCCAGCGCCGGTGACCCAGCAGCCACCTTCTTCTGACCCTTCGGGCTCGCCCTCTGCGTCCCAGGCACCGCCCAAGCCACTCGACCCAAGCCCAGCCCGGCCGAACGCCCGATCGGTGGCCCTTGGCCTCGGCCTGCTTCTGCTCATCGCCTGCGTGTTCAGCGACTGGCGGCTGCCCAACTCCAGGCTGACCCTGCCTCTGGTGCTCGCAGCTCTGGTGAGCTGGGGAGTGACGGCCTGGGGGGTGCCGCGGCTGCGGGCCCTGAAGCTGGGGCAGGTGATTCGCCAGGAAGGTCCCCAGGCTCACCACAGCAAAGCGGGGACCCCCACGATGGGGGGCCTGCTGGTGGTGCCGGTGGGGGTGATCATCGGCGGCCTGATCAGCCCTGGCGATGGCCGTCTGCTGGGCATCGCCGCAGTGACGCTGGCCACCATGGCGATCGGCGCCGTGGACGACTGGCGCAGCCTCACCCGCCGTCACAACACCGGTCTGACACCGGGCGGCAAGCTGCTGCTCCAGGCGGGCACCGCCCTGCTGTTTCTGATCACCGCAGCGGCGGCGGGATGGATGGGGGGACCCGACCCCGGCGACGTGGCCCTGCCCCTGGGCTGGGTGCTGCCGCTGGGGCTGCTGATCTGGCCCCTCGGGCTGTTTGTGTTCATGGCCGAGAGCAACGCCACCAACCTCACCGACGGCCTCGACGGCCTGGCGGCTGGCTGCGGGGCGGTGGTGTTCACCGGCATGGCGCTGCAGCTGATGCTGCGGGGCAACGGCGGCGACCCTGCCCTGGCCGGCTTCTGCGCAGCGATGGCTGGCTGCTGGCTCGGTTTCCTGGCCCACAACCGCCATCCGGCCAGGCTGTTCATGGGCGATACCGGCTCCCTGGCGATGGGGGCCGCCCTCGCCGCTGTGGCCCTGCTCTCCAACAGCCTCTGGCCGCTGCTGGTGATGGGGGGAGTGTTTCTGGCTGAATCCCTGTCGGTGATCATCCAGGTGTGGGTGTTCAAAGCCACCAAGGGAGCCGATGGCCAGGGACGGCGGGTCTTTCGCATGGCCCCCCTGCACCACCACTTCGAGCTGGGCGGCCTTCCCGAGCAGCAGGTGGTGCTGCGCTTCTGGCTGGCCAGCCTGGCACTGGTGGGGCTGGGCCTGATCCTGCTGCCCTGAATCCGCTCCTGCCCCGAACCGATCACTCCGAGCCGAATCACTCCGAGCCGATGACCTACTTCACCTGGAAGGAAGCGGGCCTGACCGCCGACTGCGCAAGCCTGGAGGCGATGGCGGCCCGCTTCGAAGAAGCGGCGGCCCTGATGCGGCGCATGGCGGATGAGGGCTTCCAGCTGGAGCGAGGCGGCACGGGTCAGCGCATCACCCATCCCGACCCGACGGTTTTCGAGGCCTACGGGTTCGTAAGCGAAGAACCACCCGTGCGCCAGCTCACCCTGCTCGAGGACGGCTGATCAGCTACGGCGCAGATACCCCAGCACCCACACCACAACGAAAGCCAGCGAGGACACCCCCAGATAGACGAGCGCAGACGTCTGCAGGGTGGCGATGTCCCAGCCGAACAGCAGGCCCTGGGCCGCGTCGCCGGCGGTCTGCAATGCCAGCACGCTTCCCATCGACACTGCGGCAGCTGGAGCCTGTCTAGCAGGACCCCTGTCAGGCTGGGGACCAGTGTCAGGCTGAATCGGATCGGCGCCAGCCCATGCGAGAGATGACCGCCCCCAGCCTGCCCCGCACCCTGATGCTGCTCGGCAGTGGCGAGCTTGGCAAAGAGGTGGCGATCGCCGCCCAGCGCCTCGGCTGCAGGGTGATCGCCGTCGACCGCTACCCGCAGGCACCGGCCATGCAGGTGGCCGATCAGGCGGAGGTGATCGCCATGACCGACGCCGAAGCGCTGCGAGCCGTGGTGCGGCGGCACCAACCCGACCTGGTGATCCCGGAGATCGAGGCCCTGGCGGTGGATGCCCTGATCGAGCTGGAGCGTGAAGGTGTGACGATCATCCCCACGGCCCGGGCCACGGCACTGACGATGAACCGCGACCGCATCCGCGATCTGGCGGCACGGGGGCTGGGCCTGCGCACCGCCCGCTTCGCCTATGCCGGCAATGCGGAGGAGCTGGCGGCGGCGGCAGAGCCGCTGGGCTGGCCAGTGGTGGTGAAACCGGTGATGAGCTCCTCAGGCAAGGGGCAGAGCGTGGTGGCGGGTCCCGAGGAGATCGCGGCGGCGTGGGATACGGCGATGGCAGGCGCCCGCGGCGCCGGAGAGCGGGTGATTGTGGAGGAGTTCCTCCACTTTGAACTGGAGATCACCCTGCTCACGGTGAAGCAGTGGGAGGGGGCCACCCTGTTCTGCCCGCCGATCGGTCACATCCAGGAACGGGGCGACTACCAGTGCAGCTGGCAGCCGGCAGCGCTGCCGGCGGCGGCCCTGACATCCGCTCAGGCGATGGCGGAAGCCGTGACTGCCAACCTCGGCGGCGCAGGCCTGTTCGGCGTGGAATTCTTCCTCTGCCGCCGCCTGGGCAGCAGCGATCCTGCCGATGTGGAGGTGGTGTTCTCCGAGCTGTCACCCCGACCCCACGACACCGGTCTGGTGACCCTGATGGGTCAGAACCTCAGTGAATTCGAGCTGCATCTCCGCGCAGTACTGGGTCTGCCGATCCCGGAGATCCGCAGCGTAGGCCCGGCGGCGAGCCGGGTAATCCTGGCGAAAGGCCGCGGTGCCCCGGTGCACTACGAAGGGGTGGCGGCAGCCCTGAGCGAGCCCGACACCATGGTGCTGCTGTTCGGCAAACCGGAGGCCAGGCCCCAGCGGCGCATGGGGGTGGCTCTGGCGCGGGGAAGCAGCGAGCAGGAGGCCCGACTCCGGGCCGACCGGGCTGCGGGCCAGGTGCGAATAGTGGCTGACTGACCCCTGGTATCCAGCGTGTCTCACCCTTAAGGTGCGGTGATCAGGACTCGCCATGAGCCAGGCTCAGCCTCTCCCCCCCCGCAACAGCGGTGGTGCTCCACGGCGCAGTCGCCAGGGCCGCGCCGGCAGCAGCCCTTCAGTCGGCCGACCCAGCAGCGCCAGAGAGAGGCTGCTCACTGCGGTGGCGGCGAGCAACCGACAAAGGCATGGGTCGCCTGGCACTCCGAGACGAAGCAACCGCAAGCCCCTGATCGCCTTTCTGGCAGGCCTCGGCATCGGCATCGGCCTGGCCGGTCCGCTACCAGGCCTGGTAGGGGGAACCCTGGCCGCCCTGCAGAAGGGCCAGAACCCGCTCGGCAGCCTGATCAATCCTTTGGCCGGACTCACCGGGCAGCCCATCCTGCTGATCGGCGTCGACCGAGTGGGGGACAACACCGATGTGATCCTCACCGCCCAGGTGCAGGATGGTGAAACGAAGCTCACCCAGGTGCCCCGCGACACCTTCGTTGAAACCGAGCGGTACGGAGTGCTCAAAGCCAATGCTCTTTACGCCTTCGGGGGAATGGACGCCGCCCGCAAGGAGCTCGGCCAGTTGCTCGGATCACCGTTCTCCGGCTACCTGCGGGTGAATCTGCGTGCGGTGGAACGGATGGCTGATGCCCTGGGGGGAATCGAGGTGGACGTGCCGAAGCGGATGTACTACGTCGACAACGCCCAGGGCCTCTACATCGACCTCTATCCGGGTGTGCAAGTGCTGAAGGGTGAGCAGCTCGAGGGTTTCCTGCGGTTCCGCAACGACGAGCTGGGGGATCTTGGCCGGCTTGAGCGTCAGAAACTGGTCTTGCGCCAGGTGTTCGCCAAACTGGCGCAGCCCACGACCATGGCCCGGTTGCCGGAACTCCTTCAGATCGCCGGCGAAGACATCGACACCGATCTTTCGCCCCTGCAGATGGGTCAGCTGCTCACGGCCATGGCCACCACCCGCCTGAGCACCAGCCAGGTGCCCGGTCGGCTGTTCTGGCACAACGACCTCAGCTTCTGGATGCCGGACAGCAACCCCCACTACGGGGTGAACACACCGGACTACAACCTGAGCGGCAGCGAGAGCGCCAGTGGCGATGGCAGCAGCGAAGCGCTCTGAACCACGCGTCCCCCAGCTGGAGGTCAGGCTGTGAGCGATCGCCGCAGAAAACGATGGTGCTCCAGACCGTCCAGCAGCCCCCAGACCTGCGGGCGGCTGGAGAAGTAAACGCGCCGGTGGCTGCGCAACCCCTCCAGCGCCGGATCATGGTCCTCGGGCACCACCCCGAGCGAGAGCCCTCGGAGCAGTTCACCGTCTCCCTGCTGGCTGGCTTCCACCAGAATCGCCTCGATCGGTAGCTGCCAGCGCAGGGCCACGTAGCGCAGCGCCTCGGTCTTGGAGGCCGTGAGCGGCAGCACGTCTAGGTAGTAGTGATGAAAAAGATGGGGGCGGGCCATCAACCGATGGCTGCGCAGGGTCTGCCGCACCACCGGCAGGATGCCCTGATCAGGCTCAGTGAGCAGATAACTCACCTTGAAAGCGCCCTGATCGCCCTCTGACTGGCGCTGGAGCCGCGGTTCCAGTTCCGCCATTGCCGCCTCGACTGCGGCTCGGTCCCAATGGCTGCCGATCTGTGCCTGCCAGTGCAGGTCGGGCTGATCCAGCTCGGGTGTACTGGTATGAATCTCCGTGCCGGACTGGGTGATCCAGAGGCAGGGATCGGGCAGGTGCAGCTCGCCATAGCGCTGGCGGGCGGCCTTGAAACCCCGGCCACTCACCACACCGATCGCCAGATCGGAATCTGCACTGAGCCGGCGGCGCAGCTCGGCGAGGCTGAAGGGATCCGGTGCGGCCAGGCTGGCATCCAGATCGAGCACGAGCAGACGCTGTGGTGCTGGCGAACGCCTGGCAGCGGTGGCGAAGCCGACGGGCTCGGAGCCGTGGCGGAACCAGAGGGCAGGACGCTGTCTGGCGGCATGGAGACAAGCCTGCCGTGCCGCCCCCAGGTAGTGGGACCCATGGGCATCCCAGCTGAAGTGGCGGCTCACCGCCTCGATACCGTTGTCGCGCCAGCGTCGCCATTGGCCTGGCTGGGCAAGCACCTCCTCGATGCCCGTCTGCAGGGCATCGAGATCAGACACATCGACCAGAATCCCGTTCCCACACCGGGCCAGGATGTCGCGGGGCCCGCCGTCATCCGTGGCCACCACCGGCAGGCCGCAGGCGGCGGCCTCCAGCAGGGTGAGTCCAAACGGTTCGGTGAGAGCAGGATTGACAAACACACCGCCCAGCCGGGAAGCCCAGCGGTAGATCTCGGGAATCTGTTGGCGCTGGTGCTGCTTGGGATAGGCGATGCGCCCGTAGAGGTCGAAACGATCGACGAGCTCGAACACCTGCTGAAACACCTCCCGCTGGGCCTTGTCGAGCTGGCGAGGATCCTCCCGGCAGCCAAGCACCAGCACCAGATTGGCGTTGAGCCGGAGGTTCTTGGAACGACCGAACACCTCCACCAAGGCTGGGATGTTCTTGCGGTGATCGGCGCGGCAGATGGCCAGCACGGGAGGCTTGCCGGGGTCGCGCAGGAATGGAGCCATCAGATCGGCGATCGCCTGTTCCTTCTCACCGGCTTGGGGGGGATGGAACTGACGGCTGTCCACTCCGGGTGGAATCACCTGGGCCAGCGCCGGATGGAAGCGGCCATAGCGGCCGTACTGGCTGTCCCGCTCCTGGGCCGTGCTGGTCACCAGCAGACTGGCGTGGGCCAAGGCGAGCTCCTCCGCATCAATGCGCTGGGCCATGGCGTACTGGCTGTCGATCTGGGTGGCCTCCAGGCCGCTGGCCAGCAGGCGCCGCCGCTTCTCTCGACCCAGCGAATGACCGGTGAACACCAGAGGAATGCCCAGCCGGCGCCGCAGCAGGGCGCCCACATAGCCGGCGTCGGCGTAGTGAGCATGAATCCAGTCCGGCAGGCGCGGCTGGGCCAGCAGGCGCTCCGTGAGACGATCGGCCAGCTCATCGAGATAGGGCCAGAGCAGCTCCTTGCGCAGATAGCGGGCCGGGCCGAAGGGCAGGCGCTCGATCGTGGCGCCCGGGCAGATCGGTTCAGAGGGGCGGGCGTACGTGGGGGCGATGCGGCGATCGCGGATCAGCCGGGTCACCACCTCCACCCGTTCAACTTCCGGGCGCATGGCGAGAGCGCGCACCAGCTCGAGCACATAGGTGGTCTGGCCACCGGTGTCGGCGTCACGACCGAGTTCAAGGTCATGAGACCGGAACAATCCGTGCAGGTGGAGATGCTGAACGTAATGACCACCCATGGCAGGTGCAGCGCGCGACGGGACGTACCAGAGCAGAAGCTGTTCCCTACATGCATAGCCACGGATGGCATTTCTGGCAGCCGCGTCGCCAGCCGGTGCCTTGAGCCACCGGCTTCACAACCGCCGGCTCACCTGTTGTCAAGCGCACCACGGCGTTGATCTGATGATCCGACCACAAGGCTTGATCGGGAAATGGCCACAGGCTGGGTGCGCTGCGGTCTCAGCGCACCCGCACCAACGGCATCTCGTCATTGCCCCAACCGGCGTCGGGCAACAGGGGCCGTGCCTGCGGGCCCGGTGCGGCTGCAGGCCCGGCAGCAAAGGCGCCATCGGTCCAGGCCAGCAGCAGCCCTCGCAGCGGACCGCCGTCTCCGTCAGCCGGAGAACGCAGGTTGAAGTGATCCCCGCCGTCCACCAGCACCAACGCATGACCATTGGCGCCGGCAACACGGAATGGCTCGACAGCCTCGGGATCGGGGCTGACCACCCAGTCGCGACTGCCGCTCACCAGCAATGCCCGGGCCTGCATGGTGTCGGCGGCGCCGTAATCAAAGAGCAGCATCAGCGGTGGGCTGACGGCCACTACAGCCCGCACCCGTGAGTCCGCCAGGCCGGCACGATCAGCGGACCCAAGAAAACTGCACTGCAGCACCCAGCTCAGGTTGCGCTCCGGGTCGTTGAGATCGTCGCAGCGCTCCCGCAGCCGATTGGTGCTCGGTTTGGTGCCCGCCAGCTGAAGAACGGTGGTGGCGCCCCAGGAATGACCGATCACCACCACGTTCCGAGCGCCGGACGCGTCGATCACCGCCGTCACATCCAGGGGGCGCAGGCGCAGTTCCTCCGGACTGGGTGGCGCCGTCTTGCCGGTGAGCATGGCCTGCTGCTGGCTGTTGTCGCTGCCGGGATGGCGAGGTAGCAGCACGCGGTAGCCATGGCTGGCGAGGTGACGGCCCCAGCCCTCGAAGTTCTCCGGGCTGTCCCAGAGACCGTGGGAGATCACAACCACCCGGCCGTTGGCGTCCCGTTCCGGTTCGAGCACCACCACCTCAAGGGGCTGGGCGCGATGGGCGGCGGACACGCTGATCAGGCTGCGGCGCAACGGCCGCGAACCGGGACGCACCAGTGCGGGCGAGGCGGACACCACAGGCCCCTGCTCCACCAAAGCGTTCGCCTGCCGGCGCTGGGCGACCATCCGGTTCAGCATCGCCACGGCCCGGGGCAGGTCGACGGTGACGCTCTTGCCCGGCAGGGCCCGCAGGAGCGTGAGCAGGGTGAGTTCACCACGGGCACTGGCCCGCTCCACGGCGACGGTGAGTTCAGTGCCGGAGGGGTTGACGGGCATACCATCCACCTGGCCCAGAGCAGATGCGGCCAGCAGGGCCTGCTCCAGCAGCGGTGAGCCCACGATCTGGCCCACAACCTGACGGGTCTGAATGGGCAGCGGCGTGTCGAACACCTCGATCAGCCGACGGCCGACGGTACCATCGCTGGCACGGTTCAACTCGGCCAGATCACTCTGGCCATTCCACAGTGCGGCTGGATCCTGCAGCTCGCGCAGGCTCACCGTGAAGCCGATCTCAAGCAGGGGCAGGTCGAGCACCACCTGATCGATCGCCCGCGCTGGCAGCGCCCCACCGACTGCGATGGCCGTGGTGGCAAGGACGGTGCAAAAACGGCGATACATGGAGAAAGGAGCCCATCCGCAGGCAGGATGGATCATTCTCCTCCATACGTCATCAACAGGTGCCGAACAGGCTCGCCTCGAGCTGTCGAAACCAGCGATGGGTGAGCTCTCCGTCAAGCCCACTCACAGCGATGGACACCGTGCCGCGCCTCGGGTTGCAATCCACGCTGAGGCTGAGAGAGAGGTCGCCATGATCGGCGTGCCAGCTGGCGCTGCTGCCATCAGGCGCGTAACAGGTCTCCGGATGGCTCTGGAAACCAAGCTCGCGGGCCAGCCGTGAAATGCCGGTGAGGGAGGCGACCAGGTCTGCAGACGACTGAATCGCCGTTGTATAGACAAAGGGGATGATCGCGGCATGCGTCTCCGCCTCGGGCTCGATCACCAGGCTTGTGGCGAGGCTGCTGATCAACGCGCGAAAACGGGGCCGTCCCCGACCTGCCGGATGCATGGACTCGCACCCGACGGGTGGCATCTCGGAAGCTGCAGCCCGCTGATCAGCCGACAGAGAGCTGGTGATAGCTGTTCCGTTCGCTGGTGTCCTGGTCATCGGTGTCCTGGTCATCAGGGGCTGGGCAGGCAGGGCTGAGAGGTACTGAAGGGACTGCTTCGCCAGGCTCAGGGCGTCGGCAGGGGCTGCGTTGAGAACTGACTGGATGAGACAGGCTTGTGTTTGGCCGGTTTCCTATGCCTGGTTTCGTCAGCCTGGTTTCAATCTCGCAACCTTAAAACTCAATCCACCATTGATGGTGTGACGACAGGCACAGAACACCACAGCTGGGGATCCAGCGCCGATCCAGTCGGGCTTCTCACTGCGAAAGATCGCGAAGCATGGGCATTCGTGTCGAAGCCACCGAAAAACGGAAGATTTCCTTTAGAACCACCTGGCATGGCGACGAACGGGATCGATGGGTCTGTCAGGACTGACCTCTTTGCTGGTGCTCACGGGTCTGACGGGGCTGGTGATGCTCCAGGCAGCGATCAGCATGGGCGTGCTGGCCTGACAAGAGAGGGGACGGGCGGCAGGGTCCCTGGCTGAGACTATTCCTTAACGAACTTGTTAAGCGCAGCAAAGATCGCGCCAAGGAATGATATTGGTCATCTTCACATCTACATGAACCATGGGATGCAACCTCTCGATGGCAGGCGCAGAAATCGAAGCTTGCCAAGCGTTTCAGCGAAAAAATTAGCGCTGAACCTGAACAGAGCAGCCCAGATTCAGCACCTCATTGCAACAAATGAAGGACAATCAGAAAAGGCCTCTGGCCTGTTCACAAGTGGTGGCTGCAGAAAGGAATATCTCGACTTAACAGTCGCCAAACAACGATCGCTCCAGCAAGTAAGCGGCCAAATTACTCAACGATCGACCTTCCTGCTCACTGCGATCCAGCAACCCTTGATAGATCATAAAGGGAATGGTGATGGTGATACGCTCAGGTTTACGCATTACCGGCAAGCCCGTGAAAGACTTGGGCCGACGAACGGATGACTTAGTCATGCAGTCTCCATGAAAAATAGTATAATAAGGATTAGGGATTAGGGATTAGGGATTAGGGATTAGGGATTAGGGATTAGGGATTA